>DAHUYD010000060.1 GCA_027315385.1 Acidobacterium sp. | reverse complement strand
CCTGCAGGTGATGAATGCCCGGCAGCTTTCCCATTCAGGACGCCATCACTTCGACATAGCGAGTCTGTTTGCGCTGATTTACCTCGTCGACAGCAGCAAGATAATCGACAATCGCGGATTTGATGTTCTCCAGAGCTTCTTTCTCGGTGTTTCCCTGCGACCAGCAGCCGGGGAGTTCGGGACAACTTACCGCAAATCCCTCCTCGGAGGGGATTAATTCCACCTTGTATCTCATTTCTCCTCCATAACAATGCCCTTCTCCACTAACCGCCTCTTAGCATCGCTGACCGCACCTTACCTATCCGGCTCTTAGCTACCCGCTTTTTAGCTACCCGTTCCTTAGCTACCCGTTCCTTAGCTGACCGCCTCCTGGCTGGCGGCCTTCAGCTAAACGTTAATTGCCATTCCCTCCACCGCGCCAAACCCATCCAGCATCGCTTCGGCCAGCGTGGGGTGCGCGTGGATCGTGAACATCATCTCCTCGACGGTCGCCTCCAGCTCCAGCGCCGTCACCGCCTCGGCCACCAGCTCTGTCGCCTGCGGCCCGATGATATGCACGCCCAGTATCTCGCCGTACTTCGCGTCGGCCACCACCTTCACAAATCCCTCATGCGCGTTCACAATCGACGCCTTCGAGTTCGCCGAGAACGGGAACTTGCCCACCTTCACCGTGTATCCGCGCTCTTTCGCGGCGGCTTCGGTCAGCCCCACGCTGCCGATCTGCGGCTCGGTATACGTGCACGCGGGCACGCGCTCGCGCCGGATCGGCCGCGCATATTTCCCGGCAATCTTCGCCGCCACCACCATGCCCGCCATCATGCCCGTGTGCGCCAGTTGCGGCAGCCCGGCCACAATGTCGCCGATCGCGTAAATCCCCGGCTCCGCTGTCTCCATCCACTCGCTCACCTGGATAAACCCGCGCTCCGGCTTAATTTTCGTCGTCTCCAGGCCGATGCCTTCCGTCCGCGCCGCGCGCCCCACCGCCACCAGAACCTTCTCGGCTTCCTTCACCACCGTCTTGCCGTCCGACGCGGTAAACGTCACCTTCGCGCCGGTCTTCGTCTTCTCCACCTTCTCAACCTTCGCGCCCACATTAATATCGATGCCGCGCTTTTTGAACGTCCGCGCCAGCTCCTTGCTCACGTCCTCGTCTTCGTTCGGAACCACCCGCGGCAAAAACTCGATAATGCTGATCTCCGACCCAAAGCTGCGGTAGATCGACCCAAACTCCACGCCCACCGCGCCCGCCCCAATTATCGCCAGCGACTTCGGAATCTCCTTCAGCGACAAAATCTCCACGTTGGTCAGGATCGTCTCGTCCGCCTTCAGCCCCGGCAGCATCTTCGCGTCCGACCCGGTGGCCAGCATCACGTTCTTCGCCTGCACGCTGTTCGGTCCCTTGCCATCCACCGCAATCGTGAACACCCCGTTCTTCGCCGGACCCGTCAGCTTGCCCCACCCCGCAATCACGGTCACCTTGTTCTTCCGCATCAGGAAGTCCAGGCCCTTCACGTGCTTCGCGATGATCCCGTTCTTCCGGTCCAGCACCGACTGCCAGTTCACCTTGCCTTCGCCCAGCCCTTCGATGCCGTACTCCTTCGCCGCCTTCACGTGGTCGTACACCTCGGCGTTAAACAGCAGCGACTTGGTCGGGATGCAGCCCACGTGCAGGCACGTTCCCCCCAGCTTCGGCTCTTTCTCAATCAGTGCGACCTTCAGGCCGTACTGCCCGGCGCGGATTGCCCCCGTGTATCCGGCGGGACCGCCGCCAATAATCGCAACGTCATAAATCGTCTCTGCCAAAGCATGCTCCGATCAGGAAAAAGTGGGTGCGGGAAACAGAAGCGCAGGCGCGCCCCCAAACTCTTTATTGTATCCGCGAGGCTTCCCACTGGAAGATGCAGCCAGGCCGCCTGGGGATTCGCGTGGCGCCCTACCCTTGCCGTCCATCCTTCGAACGACAGGGTGGGTTCCTGAGAAGCCCCTACAGCCTTCCCCGCGACCCCACCGCCGCGCTCTCCACGGCCTGCGCCACCTGCTTCGGATCCCAATCGTCCCCGTTCCACATCTGCTGCACGGTCCCATCCGGACCCACCAGCGCGGTCACCATCGTGTGCTCGATATCGCCATCCTTCGACGGCTGATAGATCACCCCAAACGCCGTCGCCAGCTTTTTCAGGTTCGCCGCCGTCGGAACCACAAAGCTCCAGTGCGCGAATCCCTGCGCATTGCCATCCAGGTATTTCAGCCCGTACTTCCGCAGCACCGGAGGCGTATCGTTCGCCGGATCGATGCTCACCGTCAGCAACTGGCTCGCCGCATACGCCTTCCCCTCATGCTCCAGCAGGTCGTTCACCTTCTGGAACCGCGCTGTGATGATCGGGCAATCCTCCTTGCATTGCGAATCCACAAACGTCAGCAGCAGCGCCTTGCCCCGGAATTTCGCAAACGTCACCGGCTGGCCCGCCTGATTCACCATCGGAATCTCCGGCGCCGTCTCGCCCATCAGCAGCAGGTGCGGTGGAATCTCCTCCGCGGTCAGCGGATCCCTGGGCTTCGCCGTCACCGTCACACCGGCCAGCAGATTCGCTCCGCCATCCACCGGCGTCAGGATCGTCCCCGCAATCTGGTCCCCCGGCTCCAGTTCCCGGAACCTCGCCGGATCGTTCATCGTGTATACCGCATTCATGGCCGGCATAAAGTCGCGGATCACCGGCTGCTTCACCGTGATCTGCTCCGCCGTCCCGCTCTTGCCCAGCACCTCGCCCCGCATCGCGTGCCGCGTGTAGCTCGCTGTCTCCGTCGCCGCGGACGCTGTCGCGCCCGTTTTCCCGCACCCGGCCGCACTCATCGCCAGCAACCAGGCCAGCGCGACGCTCCAGCAACAGCGATTCATAGCGATTGATCCTCTCAACCTCTATTTTGGACGCTCGACAGGGCTCGAAGAAGCACTATGGTCTCCGCAGTAACAAAATCCGGCCAGTTTTCTGCGCCGGCCGCCCGTCGCTGCGCGATACTACATGCATGAGCGCCGCCCCTCAGCCCACGCGAATTCCCGAAGAGGAATACCTGAGGACCGTCTATCGCCCTGACTGCGATTACGTGGACGGCGAGGTTCTGGAGAGACCCTTGGGAGAGAAAGAGCATTCCATTCTGCAACAGGCCCTGGTATTTCTGTTTCGATCCAACCGTGATGCCTGGAAATCCGAGGTCTATCCGGAACTTCGCGTCAGAATTCGTCCCGGCCAGTACCGTGTTCCCGACTTGACTGTCCTGCCGGCAGGATTGCAGTGGGAGCGAATCCTCCGGTCACCCGCGCTTCTGTTTATTGAAATCCTCTCTCCCGAAGACCGCATGAGCCGCATCCGCGAGCGCGTCGACGACTACTTCGCGCTCGGCACCGAGCACGTCTGGATCGTCGATCCCGAGCTGCGCAAAGGCTACGTCTGCTCGCGCACCGGTTTCCAGGAGCCCGATTCCGGCATCCTCGCCATCCCCGGCACGCCCATCCGCGTCGTCCTCAGCGACCTCTTCGCCGAACTCGACCGCGCCTGATCTGACTCCTGTCTCCTACAGCGCCTTCGCCGCCTCCGCCGCAAAGTACGTCACAATAAATCCCGCGCCCGCCCGCCGGATCGACAGCAGCGACTCCAGCATCGCCCGCTGCGGCTCCAGCCACCCCTTCGCGAACGCCGCCTGCAGCATGGAGTACTCCCCGCTCACCTGGTACGCCCCCATCGGCGCCTCGAACCGCTCCCGCGCCGCCCGAATCACGTCCAGATACGGCATCGCCGGCTTCATCAGGATCATGTCCGCGCCCTCGGCCAGATCCAGATCGATCTCCCGCATCGCCTCGCGCACATTCGCCCCATCCATCTGATAGCTGCGCCGGTCCCCAAACTGCGGAGCCGAATCCGCCGCCTCGCGGAACGGCCCGTAAAACGCCGACGCAAACTTCGCCGCATACGACAGAATCGGCGTCTGCTCCAGGCTTTCCTCATCCAGCGCGTCGCGGATTGCCGCCACCCGCCCATCCATCATGTCGCTCGGCGCCACCACATCCGC
>DAHUYD010000054.1 GCA_027315385.1 Acidobacterium sp. | reverse complement strand
GTCGGGCGGCATATACGGCGGCATGGTCCGGCGGAGCGTGGGCATCATGCCGTCCAGCATCTGCTTCGTGAGGTTGACGGCGCCGGTGAGCACCATCAGCTCGTGGACCTGCTCGGTGGTGATGGGATGAGCGGGCGGGGGCGGGGGGATTGGGGCCTCTGACGGTGGAGCCGCTGCTTGTACCACGACGGTATGAATGTCCTGACGGGACTGGCCCGCCGGGGCGGCCGGCGGTGCGGCGCCAGAGGCCGGCTCTGGCAGGTTGAAGACAATGTTGACCTGGGTTTCTACCTGCACGGGCGTGCCGTTCAGCAGATACGGCTTATAGGTCCAGGTACGGACGGCATTTAGCGCGGCTTGATGGAGCATGGGCGGGCCGCTGATGACGCGGAGATTGCCGATGACGCCGTCTTTGGAGATGACCGCCTCGAGAACGACGGTGCCCTGGGCATGAGCCGCTTTGGCGATGGCGGGATAAACCGGCATATCGCCGCCGATGCGATGCGCGGCCATGACGCCGGCGGAAACAGCGATGTTTGCCGGAGGCTGGGTGGCAGAGGGTTGAACAGGTTGCTGCGGCCACAGGGGGAGGGTGAGGGTGGAAAGGGCAAGACCCAGCACAGAAGTCAGGATTCTCCGCATAAGGCCTCCTGGCAGGGGGCGCGGGGTGAAGCCGCGCCCGCCCCACCATCGTAAGGCTAATCGCCGTAATTCACGGCTTCGAGGCCGAGAAATTCGGCAGCCTGGCCCAGTTCCTCCTCGATGCGGAGGAGCTGGTTGTACTTGGCGATGCGATCGGTTCTGGAAGCTGAGCCGGTCTTGATTTGTCCGGCGCCGGTGGCGACGGCGAGATCGGCAATGAAGGTGTCTTCGGTTTCGCCGCTGCGGTGGGAGATGACGGAGGTGTATCCGTAGCGGCGCGCGAGCTCGATGCACTCAAGGGTTTCGCTGACGGTGCCGATCTGGTTGAGTTTGATGAGGATAGAGTTGCCGGCGCCCTCGTCGATGCCTTTTTGAAGCAGCTCGGTATTGGTGACGAAGATGTCGTCGCCGACGAGCTGGATTTTCTGGCCGAGTTCGCGGGTGAGAGTCTTCCAGCCGGCCCAGTCGTTTTCAGCGAGTCCGTCTTCGAGGGAGACGATGGGGTACTGGCGGACCCAGTCGGCATAGAAGGCGACCATTTCGTCGCTGGATTTTTCGCTTTTGTCGGACTTTTTGAAGACGTAGTTTTGCTTTTCGGAGTCGAAGAACTCGCTGGAAGCGGGATCGAGGGCGATGGCGATATCTTCGCCGGCCTTGTAGCCGGCCATTTCGATGGCCTGGAGGATGACCTCAATGGCCTCGGTGTTGGATTTGAGGGAGGGGGCGAAGCCGCCCTCGTCGCCGACGGCGGTGTTGTAGCCCTTTTTCTTCAGGACGCCTTTGAGGGTGTGGAAAACTTCGGCACCCCAGCGCAGAGCGTCGGCGAAGCTTTCGGCACCGACGGGCATGACCATAAACTCCTGAAAATCCACGTTATTGTCGGCGTGAGCGCCGCCATTGAGGATGTTCATCATGGGGGTGGGAAGAATGGAGGCGTTGACGCCGCCGAGGTAGCGGTAAAGGGGAATCCGGAGGGCATTTGCGGAGGCACGCGCGGCAGCCATGGAAACGGCGAGGATGGCATTGGCGCCGAGGCGGCCCTTGTTTTCAGTGCCGTCAAGGGCGATCATGGTGGCGTCGAGGAGGCGCTGGTTGGCGGCGTCCATGCCGGTGAGTTCGGGAGCGAGGACACTTTCAATGTTTTCGACGGCCTTGAGGACACCTTTGCCGAGGAAGTGGCTCTTGTCGCCGTCGCGGAGTTCCACGGCTTCATGCTCGCCGGTGGAAGCGCCGCTGGGGACGGCAGCGCGGCCGAGCGCGCCGCCTTCGAGCACCACATCGGCTTCCACGGTAGGGTTTCCGCGGGAGTCAAGAATTTCCCGGGCATGGATGGCAGTAATTTCCGTCATAGAACTCCTCGCAATGTGGTGCAGTAAACGGTCTTTGAGTTTGGGCCGCCGATCCACAGGAATCGGCTCCCCGGTAGCCGCGCCGATTGTTTCCAGAAGGGTCATCGAAGGCCGCCCGCCTTCGCTTTTCAGCAGGGGTCCAAAGGAAATTCTAGCAAAGCGGGAGAAGGGGGGTCGTGACGGCGGTCACCTGCGAAGCCACTGGCGCAAAACGGGCCAGTCAGGAGAAAATTGTCATCGCCCTGTCATCCATATGTCACACACGGCGAAGAAGATTAGAATCGTTGTTGAATTCTGATGCTGTTCTTTCACAGACGCCTTCAGAATTTTGCGAAGGCGGCTGGCTGCATCCAAATTTAGTGGATTCTCAGGCCGCTTTCTTCCCCGGAGATGACTGATTGCGTCCGAAGCAAACGCGTGTTTTGCGCCTGAATGAAGCCGCCCAGCAACTGGCAGGCTACCGCACTGCAATCTCACTGCACAGCCATACGCAGCACTCCAAGGAAAGCCTGGAATATCTGCCACTACAGGCGGAGTGTATTCCGGTACTGCGAGGGGTAATCCGGCGTGAACTGCGCCGTTATGCGACGGCGAACGGGAAGCCGTTCGATTTTCGGCGAACGTGGTGGACGCCGCCGATGTCCCCGATGCAGGTGTATGAGTCAGAACGGACGCAGATCGCGGCATTGGGGATGGTTCCGTTTGTGTCCGTCACGGACCATGACTCGATCAAGGCAGGGCTGGAGCTGCGGCATCAGGCGGGGCTGATGGATGCGCAGGTTTCAGTGGAGTGGACGGTACCGATCGCCGGGGATTATCTGCATGTGGGTGTGCATAATCTGCCGGTGCATCAGGCGGCGGAGACGATGCTGACGCTGTCGCGGTACACGAGCGACCCTTCGAGCGCGGATTTGCGCGATCTGCTGGCCATGCTGGCCGAACATCCTGAGACGCTGATTGTGCTGAATCATCCGTGCTGGGACGTGGCGCGGATGGGGGCGGCGGAGCACGAGGTGGCGGTGCGGGAGCTCCTGAGGCTGGGGGGCGAATGGGTTCACGCGCTGGAGGTGAACGGGCTGCGATCATGCAGCGAGAATGGGGCCGCGCTGCGCATGGCCGAAGAGATGGGGATGCCGACGGTGTCGGGCGGGGACCGGCATGGCAGCCGTCCGAATTCGGTTCTGAACGTGACGCGAGCAGGAACGTTTGGGGAATTTGCGGCGGAAGTGCGCTGCGAGGGGATCAGCGAAATCCTGATCCTGCCGTCGTATGAGGAGCCGCTGGCGCTGCGCCAGCTACAGACGGTGGCGGACGCGGTGCGCTATTATCCGCGGCATCCGCATGGGCGGCGGCGCTTTACCAGCCGGACATTCGTGGATCTGGAGGGATACAGCGTTCACCCGCTGTCGTTCTACTGGGACGATGGAGCGCCGTGGTGGCTGAAACCGCCGCTTGCGCTGATTGTGGCGCTGGGCAGCGATCGTTCGCGGAGCCTGCTGCGGCACACGCTGTTCCGCTCAGTGGAGCGCGACCTGATGGTGCATACACCGATAGCGACAGCACCGCCGGCGGTGCGCGAGCCTTCGCTGCAGGCGTAGTTTCCGGTTATTCGCCGGCGGGGGCGCGGACGGCGAGAGCAATCTCAATCTTTGGCGGCGACAGCAGGGTATTGTGCACCAGACACTGGTGCACGGAACGCAGCATAGCCGATTCCTGGTCGGGCGTGAGGGGCACTGGGGAGACCACGTCGATGTGGAAATTGCCCATGCGGGCGGGCTGCTTGAGTTTTTCAGCGGTGACGGAGACCTCGACGCCGGAATCGGCGAGGCTGCGGGCCTTCAGGTACTGGAGAGCGTAGTAAGCAGCGCAGGAGCCGAGCGAGGCGAGCAGCAGCTCCGGAGGAGTCATGCCGGTGTCGTTGCCGCCGTTGTCGGCAGGCTGATCGCTGACGATGGTGTGAGTGCGAGTATGAATGGCAAAGCTGGCGGAGCCGGATTGAGTGACATGAACCTGCATGGCGGTTCCTTTCTGCTGAAGCGATGCGGATTGGCGGAACGGCGCAGGAAGGTCATGACCGTACGCCAGTAAGAAGCCAGGAAAACGGGAACAGGCGAGGCGAAGGAGCGGGAGCGAAGCCAGCCTGCGCGAGGGAGAGCCGGGCGGATTCGGCGGAGATGCGGTGCTCGAGAGGCGGACCGTGCACCGGGTCAACATCCGGACGCCAGTCGAGGAGGGCGACCTGGCCGCCGGGCCTGAGGATGCGGCGCGCTTCCGCCAGCACGGCGGCGTGATCGTCGAACTCGTGCCAGACGTTGGCGAGCAGCGCACAGTCGCAGCATTCCTGGGGCAGGGTGGTGACGGAGGCTTCTGCCTCAATGTACTCGACGTTGGCGAGGCCGGCTTCGGCGACCCTTTCGCGGAGGCGGGCAAGCATCTCCGAGGAAACGTCCACGGCATAGACGTGGCCAGTGCTGCCGAGGGCGGCTGCGATGGGCAGGGTAAAGTAGCCGGTGCCGGCGCCGATGTCGGCAAGCGATGAACCGGGCGGAAGGCTGAGGCAGGCGAGGATCTCCTGGGGCGGGAGCCAGTTGAGGCGGTCAGGGTCCTCAAGGCGGTGCATCTGCGAAGGGCTAAATCGGCGCTCATGCATAATGATGTGTTTCCAGATCGACTCTCTATTCTAGGACCGCCGCGTTCGCGGTGCGGGCAGCAGCAAAAGGGCCACGGTACCTTTGCGCCGCAATTGCGATTCGAATGGGTGGCCGTGGCGCGCGGTCTGAAACATTTTGTTACATTGGCAGCGGTTTCTCGCTTGACTGAACCACAATGCCGGCATGGAGATCGCCTCCGGTGGTGCTCTGTCTGCGTGCCGCTTGCCTGACGATCGGCTGGGGCGCGCTGCGCTGAGGAGCACGGGGCACAAGGGGAGACCGGATGCTCTGGAGCCTTCTATGAGACGGCTCTAAGCCGATACCCCTACGCCGCTTTCGCCTGAATAATCTCCTTCGCGGCCCTGGCCGTATGCACAGCCTTCCTCACCGGCCCTGTCCCATGCAGCCGCTGCCATGCCATCCCGGCCAGCCCGATACTCAGGCCCAGCCCGGCCAGCAGCCATTGCCAGTGCGACTCCGCCCAGAACTCCCAGCTATCGTCCTTCGATCGGCTGTCGAACGCGCCGTGCGCCCCGTGATCCCCGCTCACGGGCTCGTACAGATTATCCGGCCGGTTCGGATCCGCGTGTCCGTCGTACTGCTGCGCCTCGTATCCCTTCCGCGCCAGATACCAGTCCGCAAACCGCGGTGCAATTTTGTTCCCGAAGATCGCCATCACCGTCGATCCCCCCACAAAATATTCCCGCCGCCATGGATGGTGCGCTGCGTAATACACCGCCCCCGCCGCCACCTCCGGCTGAAAGATCGGAGGCACCGGCTGCGCCTTCCGCGGCAGCTTGCTGCGGCACCATCCGAACTGCGGCGTATTCAGCGCCGGCATCTGCACCATCACCGTTTTCACATGGCTCTTGTCGTGCAGCAGCTCTGTCCTGAGCGCCGCAAAGAATCCCAGCGCCGCGTGCTTCGATGCGCAATACGCTGCCTGCAACGGAATGCTCCGGTATGCAAGCGCCGATCCCACGTGCACAATCACTCCGCGATCCCGCGGCAGCATGTACTTTAGCGCCGCCAGGCTGCCATTCACGTATCCGAGATACGTCACCTCCGTCACGCGCCGGAACTCCCCGCCCGTCATTTCCTTGATGGGCGCGAACACAGAGGTCATCGCGTCGTTCACCCAGATGTCGATCGGACCCAGCTCGCGTTCCACGCGCTCCGCCGCCGCATTCACCTGCTCCGGATCGGACACGTCCGTCGGCAACACCAGCGCCCGACCGCCCAAAGCCTCTACTTCGCGCCGTGCGCCTTCCAGTCCATCCACGCCCCGCGCCATCAGCCCAATCTTCGCTCCATGCCGCGCAAATTCCCGCACCGTCGCTCGCCCCACGCCCGCTGACGCGCCCGTAATTACCACCACTTCGGCCTGATTTCGAGTGCCCACAGTTCCTCCTTCGTCGCTCCATAGAGTTTGGATGCCGGTTACCACATCCGGCGGAAGATAACCTCCTCTCTCTTCCTGCCCATCGAAGATAATCTGGGGAGCCGCGCCTTGTTCTTCTCCAAATCCGCCAAACCCATGCGTCAGGTCCACGAAAGAACCGCCATCGATCGCTTCGAGGTGGCCAGCTACTCTGTTCCCACCGAAACGCCCGAGTCCGATGGCACCCTCGAATGGGACCGCACCATCATCGTCATCGTCACCGTGCACGCCGGCGGCCGCTGCGGCCTCGGCTATACCTATGCAGACTCCGCCACCGTCGCCCTCCTCAACAACCCGCTGCGCAACGTGGTCATGGGCATGGACCCGCTCTCGCCTGCGGCCGTTTACATGGCCATGTGGCACCGCATTCGCAACCTCGGCCGCCCAGGCATCTGCTCCATGGCGATCTCCGCTGTCGACTGCGCCCTCTGGGATCTCAAGGCTCGGCTCCTCGGCATTCCCCTCGTCACCCTCCTCGGCCAAGTCCGCGACGCCGCCCCCGTTTATGGAAGCGGCGGATTCACCTCCTACACCGACCGCCAGCTCGCCAGGCAGCTGGACGGCTGGGTGCGGGAAGGCCTCCCTGCCGTCAAAATGAAAGTCGGCCGCGATCCGCGGCGCGACGAGGACCGTGTCCGCATCGCCCGCGAAGCCATCGGCACTAAAGTTCGCCTCTATGTCGACGCCAACGGCGCCTATTCACCCCGCCAGGCGCTCGAGCAGGCCGATATGCTCGCACACTACGATGTTCGATGGTTCGAAGAGCCAGTCTCCTCCGACAACCTTGAAGGCATGCGCTTCGTCCGCGACCGCGCCCCCGCACGCATGGAAATCGCCGCCGGCGAATACGGATATCGCATCGTCGACTTTCAGCGCATCTTGTCCTGCGGCGCTGTCGACGTTCTCCAGGCCGACATCACCCGCTGCGGCGGATTCACCGCCTTCCTTCAGGTCGCCGCCCTCGCCAAGGCCTACAATCTTCCGCTTTCCTCGCACACTGCGCCCGCCCTCCACGTCCACGCCGCGTGCGCCGCCATCCCCTTCAGCGAAATGGAATACTTCCACGACCACGTTCGCATCGAGCGCATGTTCTTCGACGGCCTGCCGCAGATCTCCGGCGGCAAGCTGCGTCCCGATCTCTCTCGCCCCGGCAATGGCCTGGTCCTCCGTCGCGCCGATGCCGAAAGATTTGCTGCCTGACCTTGTCCAGCTTGAAGGAGTCTTTATGTCCGCCGAACCCGCTCCCTTGATCTCGCACCGATGACCTCACCGGCTCCTTCGCCGCCCGCCGTGGGAAGGCCGCACCCGCCCGCGCTACGCATACGCTTTCGCCTTCATAGACGTCGCGGTGCTCGAGAACGCCCTTACCGCGGGAGCTCCTTGTTACCCATCACCTTGAACCATCCCATCACCACATCCGGCCCAGTCTGTCCTCCGCCCAGGCTCACCTCGTAGCTCCCCGGCGCGATCCATCGATTCCCCTGCGCGTCCACCTGCCCCAGCGACCGCGGCGTCACCGTCAGCGCCACGTGCGCGGTCTGTCCCGCCTCCAGATGCAGGCGCCGGAATCCCGCCAGCTCGCGAATGGGCGTCTCATACCCATGCGGCTGCGTCAGGTACAGTTCCACCACTGCATCTCCGGCCACGCCTCCCGTATTCTTCACATCGCATTCCACCGTCACCGGCTCGCCCGCCTTCACTTCCCGCGGCGCCTTCAGCCCGCTGTAAGCGAACGTCGTGTAACTCAGCCCGTAGCCAAACGGAAACAGAGGCTTTCCCTTGAAGTACCGGTACGTCCGCCCCGCCATCGAGTAATCCGTGAACGCCGGGATCTGCTTCAGCGATTGATAGAACGTGATCGGCAGCTTCCCTCCGGGATCGTTATCCCCCGCCAGCGTCTCCGCAATTGCGTCGCCCCCCTCTTCGCCGGGATACCAGGCCTCCAGAATCGCCTCCGCGTGCCCGGCCGCCCAGTTCACCGCCAGCGCGCTCCCGTTCTGCAGCACCACAATCAGCGGCTTGCCCATCGCCGCCAGCGCCTTCAGCAGATCTTCCTGCACCGCGGGCAGCCGGATGGCCGTCCGATCCCCTTCGTTAAATCCCGGGAAGTGCACCGGCATCTCTTCGCCCACGATCATCGGCGACAGCCCCACAAAAGCCACCGTCACATCGGACTCCTGCGCCGCCTTCACCGCCTCGTCCCGCAGCGCCGCCGCCGGCGCTTCCCAGCTCAGATCGATCCCCGCGCTCCCGGTCCCATGCAGATATTCAAGCCGGATCGCGTGCGGCTTCGTGTTATCGAACTGCACCTGCTTCTCAAATCCGCCGCCGCGCTCGCCCGTCGTCTGGTTTTCGCTCGCCACCAGGAGCTTGCCGTCCAGATACAGCCGGAACCCTTCGTTGTTCACACACGAATAGCAGTAGTTGATCCGCACGCCGAGTTGGTAATCCCCAGGCGCCGGTGGCGTAAACGTCCCCGTCCACCGCACCGAATAGTTATCCCGCTGCAGGCCCTTCACCGGAACCACCTTGTCCCAGTTGAAGTTGATGTTCCGGTCCACGCGCACGAGCACCGGCTTGCCGCTCAGGTTCGGCGACGAGAAATATTCGCCCGTCAGCCCATATCCCGTCCCGCTTTCCGGATGAAGTGCCGTATGCTCAATCGGCAGCGGCAGTCCCTCTACCAGCGTCGATCCCTGCGCGTAGTGGATCTTCGCCGCCCCGAATCGTTTCTCCATCCCCACCACCGGATACACCGGCTCCGGCGGAGGCCCGTTGTAATTCCCCTGCAGGCTCTGCACCAGTTCCGCCGTCGGCCCCACCACGGCGATGCTCCCCACATCCGCTCTCAGCGGCAAAATGTGATTCTCGTTCTTCAACAGCACCATCGACTCGCGTGCCGCTTCCAGGCTAAGCGCCCGGTGATGCGGCGAATTCACGGTACTGAACGGAATCCGCCCATACGGCTCCTTTCCCGGCCGATCGAACATTCCCAGCTCAAATCGCGCCCGGAACAGCCGCTCCACGGCGCGATCGATCTCCGCCTCCGAAATCAATCGCTCCTTCACCGCATCCACCAGCGACGGAAACGCCTGCCCCTGCATGTACCCGCATTCCAGATCGTCGCCCGCTTTCACTGCGTCCGCCGCCGCCGCCGCCATCGACGTCGTGTAGTGGTGGTTGTTGTAGATATCCGCCACCGCCGCGCAGTCGCTCACTACGTACCCGTCGAAATGCCAATCCTCGCGCAGATGCTGCTCCAGCAGCATTTTGTTGGCGCAGTCCGGCACGCCGTCCACTGCGTTGTACGCGCACATCACTGACTGCGCATGCCCCTGGACCACCGCCGCCCGAAACGCCGGCAGATACGTGTCCTCCAGATCGTGCGGCGAAACATCCACGTTGAACCCATGCCTCAGCGGTTCAGGTCCGCTGTGCACCGCGTAGTGCTTCGGTGTTGAGATCACCCGGAAATGCTGCGGATCGTCTCCCTGCATCCCCGTCACAAATGCCACCGCCATCCGCCCCGTCAGGTACGGATCCTCACCGTACGTCTCCTGCCCGCGTCCCCATCGCGGATCGCGAAATATATTGATGTTTGGAGCCCAGAACGTCAGCCCGAAAAACTGCTCGTGCCGTCCCTCCCGAATCGCCTGGTTGTACTTCGCCCGCGCCTCGGTGGAAACCGTCACCCCCATCTCGTGCACCAGCGGCGCGTCGAAACTCGCTGCCATCCCGATCACCTGCGGAAAATTCGTCGCATACCCGGCGAACGCCACCCCATGCAGGCCCTCGTTCCACCAGAAGTACGCGGGCACCCCGAGCCGCGGAATCGCTGGCGCATGATCCCGCATCTGCTCGACTTTCTCCGCCAGCGTCATCTGCGATACCAGATCGTTCACTCGCTCGTTCACCGGCAGCGCCGGATTCATCCACGCCTGCGCCGTCCCCGCGGTTGGACTCGCATCCTGCGCCCTCGCGCAAACACCCAGTGCCGTAAATACCGCCAGCATCAGAACAGCCATACGTACTCGCATCATCATCGGTCGGGCTCCTGTCCGCGCGCGGCTAAATCCATGTAGCAAGCGGCTACCAGAATAATGCGGCGACGCCCCCCCTGGCGACGGGGAAGGGGAACCCGCGCCCCGCCTTCGCCCAATTTGGGGCAGAGACGGGAAGAAACTCGCTCCGGATCGCTCGCTGCCATTCTCCGGAAATGCGGTTGCTTTGCCGCGTCGCCCCTCCGTGTTCTCCGCGTGCTCCGTCGTCAGTCGGGTCGTTCCGCGCGCCATAACGCGCCATCCGCCCCCCCCAATTTCTCGCTTTTCAGGCCAACCCCGCCTTACCGCCGTAAATCCTATATCTGTTTCCACTTCTCGCCCTCGGATTCGGCAGGGCGCTTCCTGGCTGTCCGTCTTCGTAAGGAACGTTATCCCAGGGAAAAAGGAGCAAGCCCATGAGAAAGACCATTGCCGCGCTGACCGCCGGTCTGCTCGCTGCTGCCACATCCGCCGCCTTCGCCCAGAACAAGGTCGACACCGCACTCACTCAGGCCACCCAAACGATCCAGAGTCTCACCGGACCACAGTCCACCGCCGGCATCCCCGATGCCGTCCTCAAGGACGCCAAATGCATCGCCGTGATTCCCAAAATGATCAAGGCCGGCTTTGTCGTCGGCGGCCAGCATGGCAACGGGTTCGCCACCTGCCGCACCGCCGGCGGCCGCTGGAGCCCCCCCGCTCCCTTCCAGCTTTCCGGCGCCAGCTTTGGCGCGCAGATCGGCGGCGAGGAAATGGGCTATGTCATGATGATCATGAATAGCCAGGGTATGCAGACCCTTGACTCCGGCCACTTCAAAGTCGGTGCCGGCGTCAACGCAGCCGCTGGCCCGGTGGGCCGCAACGCTTCCGCTTCCGGTGGCTGGAGCGCCGCCATCCTCACTTACGCTCGCGCTAAGGGCGCCTATGCCGGCGCCACCCTCAACGGCGCTGAACTGAACGAAAATCACGACATGACCAAAGATCTCTATGGCCACGTTGTCAGCTTCCCGCGGATTCTCGACGGCAAAGTCGCCATGCCCAGCGATTCCGCCGCTCATCAGTTCGTCAGCACCATCCAACGGGCGGTCGCGCGCGCTTCCTCCAGCCAGTAAGCATTCTTCAAACAACAGCGCGAGGGACATGCGCCTCGCCATTACGGAAACGAAGGCCGCACCCCGGGTGCGGCCTTCGTTTCTCGTCTATTGGTACGTTACGCTCAGGTTGTCCACATACGTCTTCATCGGATTCCCCGCCCCGTCGCTGTCCATCTGGTAGTTCGCTGCCAGCCCCCACCACACCGCGGGCGCCTTACCCGGCGGGTATTCCCTGTCGATCGTGTTCGTGGTGCCATTCAGCGCGATCGTCTGATACAGCGTGTCGTTGTTCGATTGTCGCTGGAATGTGAGCGTCACATGGTTCCACCCGTTCACGAACCTGCACGGAACCCCTGACGAAGCCCACTGCCCCGTGCCGTTGTTCCAGATATCCCAGTCCCCGTCCCGCAGCCTGGCGCATTGCGTCCCGAACGTGATTCCGGTAATCCCCTCCATGAACAGCGATAGGTCGAACTCCAGCGCGCTCGTGCTCGATGCGTCCGTCACGTAAGAATCTGCGTCGTAGGTGAAGTTGTGCAGCGTTGGCAGCAGCTTATGGTCCGCGTCCGGAAGCTGCGGCGAGGTCGTCCCGATCCTTTGCCCCCGCACCCCGTAACCATCAGCATCGCGGTCAGCAGGAATACCGTGCCCGCTCCGCGCATGTGCGGGAAAATCGGCCGGGTTCGTTGTCGGTGGTCTCGATCGATCAGGTACGTGCGCGATTCAGGATTCATTCCGAACCTTTCGCGGTAGATTTCACCTGCCCAGGCTCGGACTCTCCTGCGCGCACATCGATCAGGCGACGCTGAGGACGCACCACCCTTTGCGCTCACGGCGGCATGTTGCGGAACCTCGTTGCGGGTCCTCGGCTGCCGGGATACAGGGCATTTCGTTGCAGCAGATGTTTTCTAGATAGTACATACTTTCCCGTCAAGGCAACCTTTTCTATGGAAATCGCCACAAATACGCTTCTCTCCGTTTCCTTTCCTGGTTCCGAGCCACCCGGCAATTTCGCGAACCCGCATTTTCAGCCTTTTCGCGATTGCTCAACTTGGTTATTCTGGAGAGGATGGGCGGACGCTGCCCCAAATTCCACTCAGGAGCAATGGCAATGGCGGAGAAAGTCACGAAGGCGAAGGCCCCCGCGGCGCGCAAAACAGCGACGAAGAAGAACAATGGCGCGGCTCATCCAATTCAGTCCCGGAATGTTTCGCATGACGAGATTCGGCAGCTCGCCCACCGGTACTGGGCAGAGCGCGGCCATCCGGAAGGCGACTCTGAAGTCGATTGGCTCCGCGCCGAACAGGAGCTCCGCGGCAAGGCCTCCTAATCAGCGGGTGAGGAAGCCCCCCGGTCCTGACTGAGGGATAGTCGAAGGCGGACGGATACGGGAGTCCATCCAGAAACCTCCCGAGCGTGAGCTGGCCAAAGCGTTACGCAAAGAGGTATCCGGATGGACGATCTCGATACCGCCCAGGCACGGGTTCATGAAGGGCAAGAGCGCGATTCTCCCGGCGAAAGTGTGCGGAGAGCGGAAGCGGAATTTTGTCGGGCAGCATTTCTGGGCGCGGGGTTTCCTGGTGTCCACGGTTGGCCGCGATGAGCAGGTGATCCGGTTTTCCCCGGGGGATACGTACATTCGGCGTGACTGTCCGCACAGTCTGTGCTCAGGCCTGAGCCGGCACACAGGAGGCACGTGTTCTTCCTTATCGGGTCGACCCCATCGGAAAATAACTGAGGGGTGGGACGGATGAGGGTAAACACATGTGTCCCATGTGTCTCTTTGAGGGGCGAAAACGACCCCTTGTGCCATACTTTTCAGCACGGACGAAATACTTGTAACTGATTGATTCCAGAAATGGTCGGGGAGAGAGGATTTGAACCTCCGACCCCCTGGTCCCGAACCAGGTGCTCTACCAGGCTGAGCCACTCCCCGATCGCTGCGAAAGGAAGCTGGCACCCCAGAGGCCTGGAATCGCTCTCGGTGACTACGCCAGCTATCCCTTTGAGTGTACCAAAGGTTGCAGGATGGGCAGGAATTCACCATTCGGGCGACCCGCGTCCCCCGCCTGCTGGGAGTTCGAACGGCGTTCGATCCCTGCAGAGGAGCCGACGCGGTAGAACAGGGCACCCTCGCCGCCGCGCGCATGCTCGATGGCCGCATGGCCATCCAATTCGAACATTGCGGCTTCGACCTTTCAGGTCCGCTTCAGGTCCGCTGCGGTCGGCGCGCCTGCTCGATTCCGCCCCCGAAGCGATCATCGGTGTCCATCTGGACTACGTGCGTGCAGGGCTCGTGAGTGGTTTGCCGCCGGAGCGCAGGCCGTCGGCGAACACTGTCGCACCAGTCCGGCGCACATTGCGGAGATCGCGCGAATGGCAGGGAAATGAACAGTTGAATTGAGGGGGGAACCTCGCGGAACTGGTGCGCCCGGAGAGATTCGAACTCCCGACCTGATGCTCCGGAGGCATCCGCTCTATCCAGCTGAGCTACGGGCGCGTTCTTCCAGAATACTACGTTCTCAGGTGGTCTTTGCCGCCGCGATTCCCTGCGACCCACCTCCCGTCCCCAACATCCAAACAATTAGGATGAATCCTGCGACGTTCCTGCGTTACACTCAGGGCAGCGCAGTTATCCCCAGGAGATTGTTCAATATGGCTACCACCGCCGTTTCCACTACCACCATTCCAGAAGCTGTGCCCGCGAAGACCACCCCCGTCCGCCTGACGGACAGCGCGGTGAACAAGGTTCGCGAAATCATGGCCACGCAGGATCCCCTGCCCGCCGGCCTGCGCATCGGTGTCGTCGGAGGCGGCTGCTCCGGCTTCCAGTACTCCATGTCCTTCGAGAATCAGGCCGGTATGATGGACAAGGTTTATGACTTCAGCGGTCTCAAGGTGTTTGTCGACGCCACTTCGCTGATGTACCTCAATGGTTGCGTCGTAGATTATGTCGAGACCCTCGAAGCTGCCGGATTCAAGTTTGACAATCCAGCCGTCAAGAGCACCTGCGGCTGCGGTTCATCCTTTACGGTGTAGCTGTAACGCTCACCGGCACGAAACCATCGGGCCCGTCTCCACTGGGGACGGGCCTTTGTCGTCTATTGAGGGAAACCCGAGTTTGGCGATTGAGGATTGTTCGTCGTCGAAGAGCCGCCGCCATTCTGAGCCCCGGAACCTGAGCTTCCGGAAGTGCCGGTCGTCCCGGAACTCGGCGTCCCGGAACTCGGCGATCCGAACAGCGAGTTCGACCCGTTGCCCATCGTCGTGGAACTGGCTCCCAGGGCCGAGGTCCCAGGCGCCGAATTGTTCATCGTCGCCCCGCCACCCAGCAGGCTCACTCCCTGTTGCATCATGTCCGCCGCGGGATCGTAATTGAATTCCCACTTGTTGTAGGCCGTTTGCTCCATGTAGTCGATCAGGGACGCCTTCTTTACCGGCAGGGTGAACCCCACAATCGGCCCCACGCCATTTGAGCCAAAGGTCGTGGCCGAGGTGCCAACTCCCGGACCCGCAGAGCCCGGACCTGTCGAGCCGGGTCCAGCAGAGCCCGGCCCAGTGGTCGAGCCGAAGCCCGGCGTCGAACCCGCTCCGCCCGCCGCTCCGCCAACCCCACTGCTGCCAAAGCCGCTCTGCCCGAAACTGCTGCTCCCAAACCCGCTCTGTCCGCTCGAGAACATCCCGCCCCCCATCCCGCTGTTACTCGAACCGAACCCTCCGCTCGATGTGCCGGTCGAGTTACTATTTGCGCTTCCTGGGGTGCTGCCCGTGCCCGTTGGGCTGCCGGTCGCATTGGTGGAGCTTGAATCGACTGCGTACATCCCCGGCGTCATGCCCCCACCCACCACGCCGGAGGCCGCGATACCTCCCACTGCGGAGAGCGGCTTCCCGAAGAATCCCAGCGGCCGCACGTGCGCCTGGCCGAACAGAATTGGCTTCCAGTCCTTCTTCCCGGTCAACGGATCTTTGTATTCCTGGCGCAGGAAACGCATATCGTTCATGTTCAGCAACTGCTTCACGCTGGTGGGATACGCTCCGAACTTCTGGTAGTAGAGCTTGATCGCCAGCCTGTACTGTTCCCCGCGATGGACCGCTTCAAGCTCCTTATCCCTCTGAATGGACTGCGCAATCTTTGGCGCGGCTATCGCCAGACTGATTAGCAGCAGCACGGTCAAAACTATGGCTGCCAGCAGAACGAACCCGGATTCGCCATCGTGGCGCGGATTAGGAGATGAAGAGAACATTGTCAGCCCTGGCTCTGCACCAGCGGCAGAGTTTGCGTGTTGTTGTACAGAAGGTCTGTCACCTCAATCGACAGGGGATTGATGCGCAGCACCTTATAGTGATGGTCCACCACGTCGCCTTCCCTGGCGATATAGACGTCTGGCCCATGCAGCAGGAAAGCCTTCTTTGCGCCATTCCCTGCCGCATACCCGAAAAATGTCAGATCGATCGGAGGAGGAGGCGGCGGGCCCTGATGCGCCTCGGCGACATTCATATTGCCCTTGGGCCGCACGGACCCCTTCACGGGTTCGATCTTTCGTTGAGCCGGCGCCGATGACATGGAAAAAATGTTGCGCCCGTCGCCTGTGTACTCCAGCGACTCGGCCCCGGCCATCAGTTCCGGATGCAAGGTTGGATCCAGATTCTCGAGCGAGGGCAGCCGTCGCGCGGCCGGACCGCTGTTCCCCCCCGGCGCAGTCCGCGGCTCCGGCGCGGACGCAGTCGTCGCCGGAGCCGCCACGCTCGCGGCCGGCGCCGAGCCTCCGATAAACACGGCCTTGACGAAGCGCACCAGTACCACCGCCATCACCACCAGCAGCGCGGCCAAAATGGCGAGGTTGCGCTTGTTTTCGAGACCTGTCTTCATCGCGTCCCCCCAGGCGCCGCGGCCTCCGCCGGCCGCGCAGATGCGGGAGGCAGATCCGTCGCGCCGGCGCGCAGATACGTGATGAGACGCAGCCTAACGTTCACCATGCCGCCCTGCTGCCCGGTGAACGCGATGTTCTCGATCATAAAGAACACGTGGTCTTTATCCCGCTCCAGATCGTTGATGAAGTGCATCAGGTCCGTGTACTGGCCGCTCAGCCCCGCGTCGATCTGCACCTCTGTCAACCCGTCGATCGCCTGCGCCTGCGCGTATTCGTCGCGCGCCAGCCGCACTTGGTCCTTCACCGCCGTGCCGTCCAGCTGTGCCACCACCGTGGAGTAGTTCGGCGCAACCCGTGCCGCGTAGAACTTCTCTGCATCCACGTTCGCCTGCTGCACTCTCTCGGGAAGTCCATTCAGGTGCTTCATTTGCCCCAGCAGCTGCCCATAGCGAAGCTGCTGATGCACAAAGGTTCCCGATTGATCGGACCGGATCGCGCTCCACGCCAGCGCGAACCGTACGCCAAGGAAAATATCCACCACCACGATCGCTGCCAGCGCCACCAGGTGCAGGTTCAGCTTCGTCAGGTATTTCCGGATGCTGTTCACGGGCGCCTCCCGTAGGCGGAGGGCTTTGCCCGCTTCTTCCGCTCGTGGCGCGCTCGCGCCTTCTTCTGCGCCGCATTCCCTTCCTGACTCGCAGCGCCTTCCTCCGCTTTCTCTTCCTTCACCGCCTTTGCCGGCAGCGGCAGCGGCCGGTAGTCCGCGAGAATATCGAAATTCACCTGATTCGTAGCGCTGATCGGCTGCATCTCAGCCGCCGAACCACTGCCGTTGCTGGCCAGCGTTTCCGTCATCAGCCGGGGCGAAGCAAAGTGCTTCGATGCCTCCAGGTTTCGGATAAGATCCAGCGCGCGATCCCGCGCCCCGGTCACGCGCAGGTGGATGCTCACGTGTCCGTCTTTGCTGATGATTGGCTCGATGCTCAGCACCTGGACGCCGCCGGGAAGTACGTTCTCCAGATCTTCCATCGTCGCCGTCCAGGAGAACGCCTTTCGCCTGAACAGCCCGTTCAGAAAATCCGACTGCTCGAGGATCGCCGCGTTTTTCGGCTCCGCCATCAGCGTCTTGTAGTTATGCTCCTGGTTTTCCAGTTCCTGCACCCGGTGCTGCACCGTCGCCACGCGATTCATCGCGTCCTGCGCCTGGCCGCGCTCGCTCCGGTATAAAAACCACAGCGCACAGGCCGTGAGCGCCAGTATCGCCATCCATGTGCGCAGCCGCTTGTAGACGGGCTGCAGCTCCACGTACGGCTGGCTTGCGAGATTGACTGCAATCTTCATTAGCCGGCCAGAGCCCCCATCACTCCCGCTGCCACACCCGCCGGAATGCTGGTCATCGTCCCCGCACCCGGCGCCGCAACCAGATCTTCAATCCGCGGCGCCCGATCCACATAGCCCAGCCACCGCGATTCCGCCGCCGCCGCCGCCCCCCCGGGGCCCGCATAGCTGATCGAGGCCGGAACCGCGTGCAGCGTGTCTTCATACCATGCCAGCGTCGTGATCACCGCGCGCGCAATCTCTTCCTCCCGAGCCCCTGCTTCAGCGGGCAGATCGATGGAACGGTGCAGCAGCAGTTCGTCGCCCTGCGCCACCGCGGTCGTGACCAGCGCGCCGCTGTGATTGACAATCAGCGGCGCGCCCTCGCTGCCTAGTACCGCCACCGCCGCCAGCGTGCTCGGCAGCACTGCGCCCGGCTCGTACCCCGCTTCCCGCGCCGCCGCTTCGTACTCCGCCAGAACTTCGCCAGGCATCACCGTGACCAGCACGCTCACCGCGCCACTGCGATGCGTCATAGCCTGGTAGCTCACCGCCGCTGTTTCCACGTCGAACGGTACCATCTTGCGCAATCTGAAACGCACCACCGGCAGCGCCTCATGGCGGCTGTGCGGCAGCGTATCGAAATCCAGCAGCAGCACCCGCGCCGCCGCATCCGGAACCACCAGGGTCAGCGCCCGGTCGCGTGGACTGGTCGCCTCCAGAGCCTGGCTCATGGCCGCAATCGCCGCCGGACGGTTCGACAGGTTCGGAACCTTCAGTCCCGGCGTCAACGCCCCCTCCGGCAGCGGAGCAAACGCCAGCACTGGCTCGCCCGCGCCGTGCTTCTCGCTGCTCGCACGCGCCGCAATCACGCCTTCCGGCCGGATCTCGCAAGCCAGCCGCGGCCGCATGCCCGCCGTTGGCTTGAAGATGCTTGTCAGTCCCGCCATTACCGCGTCGCCTCGACAAACGTCACTTTGTTGATCTCTTTCAACGTGGTCAGTCCGCGCCTTACCCGGTCCAGCGCCGACTCGCGGAGGAACGACATGCCCTCCGACTGCGCCAGTTTGCGAATTTCCGACGTCGGCTTCTTCTCGAGAATAATTTCACGGATCGGATCCGTCAGGTCCAGCAACTCGTGGATCGCCGTCCGCCCCCGATACCCCGTCCCGCCGCACTCGATGCAGCCGCGCCCCTCCCGGAAAGCGAATTCCCGCCATTGTGCGGGATCGAGCCCGCTCAGCAGCAGCATTTCCTCGTCGTAGTGCACCTCCTGCACGCAGTATTCGCAGATCGTCCGCACCAGCCGTTGCGCCAGAATGCAGTTCAGCGCGGAAACGAAGTTGTACACCTCCACGCCCATATTCACGAAGCGGCCCAGCACGTCCAGCACGTTGTTCGCGTGCACCGTGGTAAACACCAGGTGCCCGGTCAGCGCGGAGTTGATCGCGATCTGCGCCGTCTCCTGGTCGCGAATCTCGCCTACCAGAATCTTGTCCGGGTCGTGGCGCAGGATCGATCGCAGTCCGCGCGCAAACGTCAGCCCCTTCTTCTCGTTTACCGGAATCTGCGTGATCCCTCGGATCTGATATTCGACCGGATCCTCGATGGTGATGATCTTGTCTTCGTCGCTCTTGATTTCGTTCAGCGCCGCGTAGAGCGTCGTCGTCTTGCCGGAGCCCGTCGGCCCCGTCACCAGCACCATCCCGTACGGCTCCCGGATATAGCGGCGAAAGCGCTTCAAATCGTCTTCCGCAAAACCCACCACATCCAGCGTCAGCTTGCGGAACTTCTCGCTCATCGATTCCTTATCCAGCACGCGAAGCACGGCATTTTCCCCGTGAACCGTGGGCATGATAGACACACGAAAATCGATCAGCCGTCCCTTATAACGAACCCGGAACCGCCCGTCCTGCGGCACGCGGCGTTCCGCGATGTCCAACTCGCTCATGATCTTGATGCGCGAGAGGATCGTGGTGTGATGCTCCTTTGCTATCGGTGCCATGGCCATCTGCAGCACACCGTCGATGCGGTACTTCACGATCACCGAGTCGTCGTAGGTCTCGATGTGGATGTCCGATGCGCGCCGCTCCAGCGCCGTAAAAATCGTCGTGTCCACCAGGCGGATGATCGGGCTGATGTCCTCTTCCGATGTCAGCTTCTCAATCGAAATGTTCTCGTCCGGATTGTCATCCGACGACAGAACGTCGAACGTCAGCCCCTCCGACGCCTCATCCAGCACGCGCTGGCTCTGCTCGGTTTTCTTCAGCAGATCGGTGATCTGCGAAAGCGTCGCCACCCGCGTCACAATTCGCTGTCCCAGCAGGCCGCCGATCTCGTCGATCATCATCAGCTTGCTCGGATCGCTCACCGCGATCACCAGCCGGTCTTCCATCTGCTCCAGCGGCACAAAGTTGTAGCGGAACATCATGTCCACCGGCACGCTGCGCAGCACCTCGTGCTGGATGCGGAAGTTGCGCAGGTCCACGAACTCCGAGCGGTAGCGCTTCGCCAGCGCCTGAGCCTGCGCGGCTTCGTCCTGCTCGACTGGCGGCGCGATGATTGCAGTTTCAGCCATGATGAAAACCTCTCTTATCCTCCCAGGCTGGTGCTGTTGCCCATGGAGAAAATCGGCAGGTACAGCGCAATCAGAATCGTCAGCACCACCACGCCCATCACGATCAGAATCGCCGGCTCGATCAGATTCATCGCGGTGGTCAGCGCTGTCTGCACGTCCTCTTCAAAAAATTCCGCCACAGAGTTCAACATCTGCGGCAGCGCGCCCGTCGATTCACCCACCTCGATCATCTCCGTCGAAAGCTCCGGGAATACCCCCGTCGCTTCCAGGCTCTTCGCCAGCCCCTTGCCCTCGCGTACGCTCACCACCGACGCGGCGACGGCTTTCCCGATCCTCCTGCTGGTGATCGTTCGCGCCGCTGTCTCAAGCGACGGCACCAGCGGAATCCCCCCCGTCAGCAGCGTCGACAGCGTGCGCGCGAACATCGCCACCTGGTATTTCAACCAGATATTGCCGAAAATCGGCAGCCGGATCCGCACGCTGTCAATGCGCTCCGAGCCGCCGTCTGTCTTGCTCCATTTCCAGAGCAGAAACCCGATCAGCGCCGCCGCCGGAACGATGTACAGCAGATAATGCTGCGCCGCCTGGCCCAACGCCAGCATGAAGAGCGTGATCGCCGGCAGCTTCGATCCGATCTGGTCGTACAACTTCGCGAACTGCGGGACCACGAACGTGATCATGAAGATGAACATCGTGATCACCAGAAACACCAGCACCGACGGGTAGATCAGCGACGCCTTCAGCTTCTTGCGGAACGACAGCGAAACGCGCTGAAACGAGAGATACCGGCCCAGCACCTCTTCCAGGTTCCCCGAGCGCTCGCCCGCCAGCAGCGTCGTCGTGTACATCAGCGGAAATCCGCCCTGCGCCTCGAACGCGGCGGAGACTGGCTCGCCGGTGCGCACCCGCGCCGCCACATTCTGCAGTTGGCCGGAGAAGATCGCGTTCTTCTGCTGTTTCGCGAGCATCTCCAGCGACCCCAGGATCGGCAGCCCCGCCTTGATCAGCGTCAGGAACTGCTGATTGAAGATCAGGAACATCTCCAGCTTCGTCTTCCGCGCGCTGCCCGTCAGCCCGCGCGGCTTCACGGAGTAGACGTAGTACCCCGCCTGCGTGAAGCGCTGTCGCAGTTCGTCGGCCGTGGCCGCCGCCTGGATCTGCTCCTGCACGTGGCCACGCTCGTCGGCCAGCCTGATTACGAATTCAGCCATCGAAGTGTTCGCCCCGGATCGTCGGGCGAAAAGGGTCCCTTCCATCATCCTAAGCGTTTTCTGCGATATCCGAGCCGGGGGCGTCCGCCCGGCCCAGCGATTGGCCTGCGGAAACGCCGGGATGCGTGACAAATCATGTACTGGACGCCCCGGCAGCCCCAAACGCTCATTCCTGAGTGCCCACAACCGGGCCTGAGCGAGCGGCAGCGAGTCGAATGGCTCTGCCCGGTTTTGGCGGATCTGGGAGCGAAATGACCTATTTCCTGAGCCTTTCCGGCGCCAGCCTCCCGATCCGCCCTCCCGGACCAACCACCCATGGCAGGCTCAGCGCGTTCCAGTTGCCGTTGTCGAGCGGAACCCACGTCTTTCCATCGTCATAGCTGATGTCCGACCCGTTTGTCCCCGCCGCAATCCAGGCCTTCAGGTCCTCATTCCACGCGACCGCCGACCGGAACCCATGCGGAGGCTTCGCCGCTGCATGCCACGTCTTCCCGCCATCTGCTGACCACGCCGCCGTTCCAGCTGGGTCATTCGGCTTCGCGTAATCGCCGCCGACCGCAATCCCATGGCTCAGATCGCGAAAGGCAAGTGAAAAGACGCCTGAGGAAGCAGTGCCGCCGCCGCCCACAGGTACTCGAGCCCTGGCCCAGCTATCAGCTCTGCCCGGAGTGGTCACCTCGGCGCATGCGTCCACGCAGATGGTCAGCGTATTGGACTCGTAAAAGAATGCGCCCGCCGTGCCGCCGGAACCGAAAGCAGGAGAAAGCGGATTTCCCGAAGGATTGGGCGCCAGGATCAAAGCCGAATTGCTGGCCGCAAACGCGCCCTGTGCATCCGGTTCAGCACGCGGTGCCCGCTTGTGTTCCAGGAGCCAGCTTTTCCCTCCATCCTCCGTATGCCAAAGCTGAAATTCGTGATGAACAGGATCGCCCAGCAGCCATCCGGACGAGGCATGGCGACCGCTGTCGCTGCCCGCGAAGGTGAAGGAATCCCAGAATCCCCCCTTATAGGAATTCTTCAGCAGCAGCTTCCACGTCCTGCACCCATTCGTTGTCTTGTACAGCCGCGATAAATCCCCCGGCCCGCTCGACATCGCAATCGCCGTCTTCGCGTCCCACGCCCGGATGCCCCGAAAATCCAGCTTCT
>DAHUYD010000040.1 GCA_027315385.1 Acidobacterium sp. | reverse complement strand
GTCCGGCTGCGGCTGGCCATGATGTAGGTGAAGTAGCTGTGTTCCTGCATGGGACTCATCGTACGCGGAAGAACCGGAGCGATGGTGTGACGAAAGGCAACTGCAGATCCTTCGGCTTCGCCTCAGGATGACAGCCGGTTGGGGGGCCGGCAATGCGACCGGCTAACCGGAGATTGACCCGTTCCAGCTGCGTGCGCTGTGTACGAGATGCTGCGCTGCGGTGGAGTGCGTGGCGCGCGGCGCTATTTGCCGTGCCAGGCAGGGGTGCGTTTTTCGAGGAAGGCGGCGGTGCCTTCGGCTTTGTCGGCGGTGCCGCAGAGGTGGCTGAAGCGGACGGCCTCACGCATGAGGGCGAGGTCGAGGGGCAGGTCGAGGCCTTCATCGACGGCGCGGAGGGTGTCTGTGAGGGCGAGGGGCGCGTTGGCGGCGATCTGGAGGGCGAGGGCCTGGGCGCGGGGCATCAGTTCAGCGGCGGGCATGACTTCATCGACGAGGCCGATGCGGAGGGCTTCCTGCGCGGGAATGATGGCGCCGGTGAGCAGCAGCTTGAGCGCGGCGCCGCGGCCGACGAGGCGGGGCAGGCGCTGGGTGCCTCCGTAGCCGGCGAGGATGCCGAGCTTGACTTCGGGCTGGCCGAAGCGGGCATCGTCCGCGGCGAGGCGGAACGTGCAGGCCATGGCGAGTTCGCAGCCGCCGCCGAGGGCAAAACCCTGAATGCAGGCGATGACCGGCTTGCCGCAGGTCTCAATGAAGCGATAGACGGCCTGCCCGCGGAGGGCGAAGGCGTGGCCCTCAGAGGCGGTGAGGGCGGCCAGCTCGCGGATGTCTGCGCCGGCGGCGAAGGCGCGGCCGCCGGCGCCGGTGAGCAGGATGACGCGGACGGCGGGGTCTTCGGCGAAGTCGCGGAAGGTGAGGTCGATTTCGGTGAGCAGCTCAGTGTTGAGGGCGTTGAGGACGGTGGGGCGATCCAGGGTGACGATGGCCAGGGGCGGGCGGGTTTCCATGCGGAGAAATGAGTATTCCATGCCGGTAGCAGGGTAGCAGATGACGCGGTGCGGCTGCAGGCAGCGCTGGGGCGCAAAAAGGATCGGGCGGCTGCCGTCAACGAGGCAACCACCCGAATTGAAAAGCCAGAGATGTACAGGTCAATCAGGAGACAAAGACAGAGTAGCGCCGGGACGGAAAGGTGTCTTGGGCCGTTAGGGGGATGAGGCAGTCAATCGTCAGGTGGAGGGGATTGGGGCCACAGGGCCGCGGAAGGGACTGGGCCTTGTACATTCCGATGGATTGGCTAGTAGTGTTGAGGTGCACGGAGTTTTGCGCACGGCACGGTTGAGATACGGGGACTCCAATTCGGCGAGCGATGGGGCGCGGTGCATGGGCTGCCGCGTGGGACTGTTGGCGGTGTGGCTGCTGAGCGGCGTTCTGGCCGGGTGGGGGTTGCAGCCAACGACTCCGTTGGCGGACTATGCGCGGCAATCCTGGGTGATGGAAAACGGGCTGCCGCAGGATACGGTGCAGGCGCTGGCGCAGACGCGCGATGGTTTTGTGTGGCTGGGAACCGAAGCGGGGCTTGTGCGGTTTGATGGGAGCAGCTTTGCGGTGTTTGACCGCAACTCCACTCCAGCGCTGTCCAGCGGCGATGTGCGCTGCCTGCTGGAGACCGGGGACGGCGCGCTGTGGGTGGGGACCAGCGACGGGCTGGCACGCTGGAAAGATGGCGTGGTGACGGCGTTTGGGGCGCGCAATGGGCTGCCGGGCGGGCCGGTGCGTGCGCTGGTGGAGACGTCGCAGGACGTGCTGTGGGCATGGACGGATATGGGCGTGGCGCGGCTGTCGGGCGGGCAGTTTGTGGCCGCGACGAACGCGGAGGGACTGCCTGCGGGGGCAATGACGTCCTGGGCGGCGGATGGCGCGGGCGGGCTGTGGGTGGCGACCAATCATGGATTGGCGGTGTATCGCGATGGGGCGTGGACGGCGGCCGCGCTGCAGGGCCGAAGCGGCGCGCAAACGGGCGTGGATGGGCCGTATGAAGTGGCGCGAGGCGACGCGGGCGGTGTGCTGCTGGCTTCAAGCGGCGGTGTGTTTGCGTGGGCGAATGGCCGCTGGAGCGAGGCGGCGCAGGCGGGTGCGGTGCCGCAGGGCGGGGTCAGTTTTCTGGTAGCACTGCCCGGCGGCGAGTTGGCGATGGCCAACGCGAACCGGCTGGCGGTGGTGCGCGCGGGCCGCGTGGCGGAGCAGTTTTCCGCGGGGCATGAGATTCCCGGGACACGCATCCAGGCGCTTTTTGCCGACCGCGAGGGATCGCTGTGGGTTGGGACCAATGGCGGGCTGGCACGGCTGGTGGGGAGCGAGCTGCAGCGGCTGCCGGTGACGGATTCGCTGGCGAACGCATCCATCCTGACCCTGATGGAGGACCTCGAAGGCGATGTGTGGGCGGGCACGGAGACGGGCGGGCTGCATATCCTGCGCGACCAGCGATTCCGCACCATCAGCATGCACGAGGGGCTGAGTTCCGATGCAACGACGACCGTTGTGGATGACGGCAAGGGTGCACTGTGGGTGGGTACCAGCGGCGGCGGGCTGAATGTGGTACATCTGACCGTGCCGAAGGATGGCGCGGCCAGTGTGTATGCGGTGCGGGACGTTCTGCTGAGTGACGTGATTCTTTCGCTGGCGGCGGCGCCGAACGGCGACCTTTGGGTGGGCACGCCGGATGGTCTGAACCGGATTCGCGGCGGCGCGGTGGATGCCTACACCTCGGCCGATGGATTGCCGGATGATTTCATCCGTTCGCTTCTGGTGGATGCGGATGGGTCGCTCTGGATTGGCACACGGCGTGGGCTGGCGCACTGGATGTTTCCGGCGGGTGGCGCGGACCGGGCGCATGGGGCGGGACAGATTGTGACCTATACGCAGGCCAGCGGTCTGGGCAGCGACCTGGTGGGCGCCATGGCGCATGACAGAGCGGGAGACCTGTGGGTGGCCACGTTCGCGGGGCTGTCACGGCTGCATGGCGGGGTGATGACCAACTACACGACGGCGAACGGATTGAGCAGCAACGTGGTGACGTCGCTGTTGGCCAGGCCCACGGGCGAGTTGTTCATCGGCACGCAGGACCACGGGTGGAACGTGTGGGATGGCACACGGTTCACGGCGCCGAAGGGGCGCGGGCTGGACGAGAAGAGCATTCACGCGATTCTGGACGATGCGAGCGACCACTTGTGGTTTGCGACGGACGACGGGATTGCGCGCTGCGACTGCACGATGACCGCCGACTGCTCGCACTGGATTGAGTTTGGGCCTGCGGATGGACTGCGCAGCCGCGAGACTGCGACGAACAGCCATCCCTCGGCGTGGCGCGCGCAGGATGGACGGCTCTGGTTTGCAACGCCAAAGGGATTGGTGGAAGTGAATCCGGCGCACTTCCCGATCAACACGGTTGCGCCGCCGGTGGCGATCGAGCGATTTGTCGTGGACGACGTGGACCAGGCATTGCACGGGGCGGACACCTTTGTACGCATTCCTGCCGGGCACGGGCATTTCCAGATTGACTATGCCGGGCTGAGCTTCATCGCGCCGCAGAAGGTGCGTTATCGCTACATGCTGGAGGGCTTTGACCGCAACTGGACGGAGGCGGGCGCGCGGCGCATCGCGTACTACACGAACATTCCGCCGGGACGTTATGTCTTCCGCGTGCAGGCGGCGAATAACGATGGACTTTGGAACACGCGAGGCACGGAGCTTCGCTTTGAGCTGCTTCCGCATTTTTACCAGACGGTGTGGTTCTACCTTCTGCTCGCAGTGGGTCTTGCCGGGCTTTTGGTAGTGCTGCTTCGCCTGAGGCTGAAGCGGGCGGAGCGGGAGTTCAGCGCGGTGCTGGGCGAGCGTAGCCGCATTGCGCGGGAGATTCACGATACGCTGGCACAGGGCTATGTAGGCATCAGCGTGCAACTGGAGGTGCTGGCGGAGCTGCTGCGTCACCACAAGGTGGAAGCGGCGGCGAAGCAACTGGATACGGCGCGCAGCCATGTGCGGGATGGACTGGCGGATGCGCGGCAGTCGATCTGGGCGCTGCGCTCGCAGGACTCAGGTGAGAAGACGCTGCCGGTGGAGCTGCGGCGCGTGACCGAGCAGGCGGGGACGCATGGAATGGAGGCGAGCTTCAGCATTTATGGGGCGTATAGGCCGCTGCCTCCGGGAACGGAGAGGGAAATTCTGCGCATTGCCCAGGAGGCCATCCATAATGTGAAGAGGCACGCCGGCGCGCGGCACCTGTTTGTGCAGCTCGAATACATGCAGAGCGAGATTGCGCTGGAAGTTCGGGACGATGGGCGCGGGTTTGCGGCAGGCCAGACGCCGGAGTCGCCGCCGGGCCATTATGGGCTGACGGGAATGCGAGAGCGGGCGGCGACGATCAAGGGCACGCTGGACGTGACAAGCGAGGCGGGCAGCGGAACGACAGTAAGGCTGCGTGCGCCTGCGCGCAAGGAAGCGAAGGAGTAAACGTGGGACAGGAATCGATACGCGTGCTGGTGGTGGAAGACCATCATGTAGTGCGGCAGGGGCTGGTGGCGCTGCTGAACGTGGTGGACGGCATTGAAGTGGTTGGCGAGGCGGCCGATGGGGTGGAGGCGATTACACAGTTCCGCAAGCACAGGCCGGACATCACGCTGATCGACCTGCGCCTGCCGCGCATGGCGGGGGTGGATGTGATTCAACGCGTGCGCATGGAGACGCCGCAGTCGCGGTTTATTGTGCTGACGACGTATGACGGCGATGAAGACATCTATCGCGCGCTGCAGGCCGGGGCACGGGCGTATCTGCTGAAGGGCATGACGACCGATGAACTGATCGCGACCATCCGCACCGTTCATGCGGGCAAGTCGCATATACCGCCGGCGATTGCCCAGCGCCTGGCCGAGCGCATGGGCACGGAGGAGCTGACGCCGCGGGAGTTCGACGTGCTGGAGCAGATTGTGCGCGGCAAGAGCAACAAGGAGATTGCGACGGAGCTGGAGATTTCAGAAGCCACGGTGAAGACGCATATCAACAGCCTGCTGGGCAAGCTGGGCGTAACGGATCGCACGCAGGCGGCTACGGCGGCGATTCAGCGCGGCATTGTTCCGCTGGAGAGCCTGAGGAAACCGACACCATGAAGAAGGGCATTTTTACTGCATTTTTATTGATGAGCGTGTGCCTGGCGGGTCGGGCCGAGAAGACGACATGGCGGCAGGCAACGGATACCGAGCTGGCCTCACTGCTGCCGGCGCGCGCGCCCGTGGAAAAGGAACACATCGAAACGGAGATGCGCACGGCGAGCGGGATTGTGAACAGCCACGGGCGCTACATTGCGGGCGTGGTGCTGATTACTGCCGGGTACTCCGCGGATGGCAAGTACTCGCACTATCTGGTGGTGCAGGCGCCGGTGCGGATTGGGGGCATTGCGCTGAAGCCGGGCGAGTATGTGTTCGGCTGGGAGCGGGACGGCGACGCGCTGAAGGTGCACATCAACATAGCAGCGACGGGCGCGCTGGTGGGCAGTACAGACGCGCACCGGATTGTGGGCAAGACGCGCGTGGAGAGCCTGCGCATCTGGCCGCCCGGCGACAAGGCGTTGATCCAGATCGGGCGTTTCGCCATTCCGTATGAGATTGGCGAGGAGTAGAGGGAAGCGAGAGTGAGCGCGTATTGACTCGACTCGATGGGCGCATGGACCTCAAGTCGGCCATTGAGGTCCATCTGGAATGAACTGCAGAAGAGCTTATGCTTCCGGCTTAACCGCAGGCGCTATGCCAGATATTGCTCCTCGCTCACCTGCTCCATCCAATCGACGGTCTTGCCATCGAGCCTCTCCTGAATCGCAATGTGCGTCATCGACGTGGTTGACGCCGCGCCATGCCAGTGCTTTTCGCCCGGAGCGAACCAGATCACATCGCCGGGCCGGATCTCCTCGACAGGGCCGCCCCAGCGTTGCACACGACCGCAGCCGGAGGTGACGACAAGCGTTTGGCCGAGCGGATGCGTGTGCCATGCGGTACGGGCGCCGGGCTCGAAGGAAACGCTGGCGCCGACAACACGCGCCGGATCGGGCGCGTTGAACAACATGTCAACGCGCACCGTACCGGTGAAGTAATCCGCCGGTCCTTTGCTTGAAGGCTGGGAGCCGTTTCGCTTGATTTCCATGGTTTGTGTTCTCCTGTGGAAGTACGAGGCTGGCACTGCCAATCAAAGCCCGGTCATCTTCTCGATGTGCTCCGGATAGCGATCACCCTCGACTTTGATTTTGGAGGCGGCTTCGTCAATCCGGCGCAGATCTTCGGCCGAAAGTACGATTGCCACCGCCCCGATATTCTCATCTAGGCGGGACAACTTGGTCGTGCCTGGGATGGGAACGATCCAGGGCTTCTGCGCCAGCAGCCAGGCCAGCGCGACCTGGGCGGGAGTTGCGCCCTTCTGCTTGCCGATGTTGGTGAGCAGATCGACGACTGCCTGATTGGCCTTGCGGGCCTCAGGCGTAAAGCGAGGCAGAGTGCTGCGGAAGTCGCCCTTGCCGAGTTCGGTTGTCTCGTCCATTTTTCCGGTGAGGAAGCCTTTGCCGAGTGGGCTATAGGGTACAAAGCCGATGCCCAGTTCCTCCAGCGTGGGGATAACCTCCGCCTCAGGCTTCCGCCACCAGAGCGAGTATTCGCTCTGCAGCGCGGTTACAGGCTGGACCGCGTGGGCGCGGCGGATTGTCCCTACGCCTGCTTCAGAGAGGCCGAAATGCCTGACCTTGCCTTCGTGGATCAGGTCTTTCACGGCTCCGGCTACATCTTCGATCGGCACTGCGGGGTCAACCCGGTGCTGATAGAAGAGATCGATCACCTGGGTCTTCAGGCGCTTGAGCGAGGCCTCGGCGACCTGTTTGATGCGCTCGGGGCGACTGTTCAAGCCCTGCCAGCCGGGGCTTCCGTCGGGATTGAGATTGAAGCCGAACTTGGTGGCGATGACCACTTTGTCTCGCACCGGCGCAAGCGCCTCGCCGAGCAACTCCTCATTGGTGAACGGGCCGTAGACCTCAGCCGTGTCAAAGAACGTGATGCCTCGATCCACCGCCGCTCGCAAAAGGGTGATCATCTCCTGCTTGTCGTGAGCTGCTCCATACCCGAAGCTCATGCCCATGCAGCCGAGGCCGAGAGCTGTGACTTCAAGATTGTCTTTGCCGAGATTGCGTTTTTGCATTGGTTCCTCCCTGGGTGGTTCGGCACCGGTTTCATCCGGTCATGTTGCCGCAATCTGATGGTACGGGGAGGCGGGTGGAACGCGGTATCCCGATCCTTCCTCATTCTTGCCTATTTCTGTCTCCCTGTGTATTTTTTGTGCATAACGGACCGGTTAAACGATACTCTGAATCGGAAGGAGCGATTCGCAGTGACGGCGGCAAAAAGGAAGGAAGCAACGGGAGACTCGCAGGCGGAATTGGTAGCGTTGCGGGCCGAACTGGCCCGCAGGATTGCGGCTCACATCCACGTGGAGGGCCCGTTGGCCACGGCTGTTCCAGGCCTGAGGCTTGCCCGCAGATGTGCGCCTACAGACTGCTATTCTGCCGCCTACGAGCCCGAGCTGGTGGTCTTTGCGCAGGGTGAAAAGCGCATTACGGCGGGCGGCACAACGCATGTGTGCGACGGCTCAAACTTTCTGTTGACCTCGATCGATTTGCCGGTGGTGGGCCAATTTACAAAAGCATCAAGGGACGAGCCGTTTTTGGCGTTGGTGCTCAAGCTTGAGATGCCCGTGGTGCGCGAGATTCTCAGTCAGGACGAGTTTATGGCCCCGGCGGCCGCATCCGGTACGCGGGGTATGGCAGTCGGCAAGACCCCGCTGGACCTGCTGGACGCCTGCTGCCGGCTGCTGGATCTTCTGGATAAGCCCGCGGACATTCCCTTCCTTGGCGGGCTGATGCAGCGAGAGATTCTCTATCGGCTGCTGCGCGGCCCGCTGGGCAGGCATTTGCGCGCCATTGCCACGCTGGGCGAGCAGAGCAACCGGACGGCGAAGGCGATAGCCTGGCTCAAGACGAATTACGCGAAGCCTCTGCGCGTGGAGGAATTGGCCACAGTGGCGCAGATGGGCGTGTCCACCTTTCACCATCGCTTTCGCTCACTGACCGCGATGAGTCCGCTGCAGTACCAGAAGCGGCTGCGCCTGCATGTAGCGCGCGTACGCATGTTGACGGAGGGCATCGATGCAGCGAGCGCTGCCTTCGAGGTTGGCTATGAAAGCGCGAGCCAGTTCAATCGGGAGTATCGCAGGTTCTTCGGCCAACCTCCGATGCGGGATATCAAGGCGTGCCGGAACGCGGGCGCTGCGACGGCCCGCGACTGACGCAATCCAGGCCGCATGGCAAGTGTCTGCGATCTGCGCTGCCGGCGTTGGGGATTGCGCGGGAAGCAAGGGTGCGTGGCTGCAGCGCCGCTCTATATAATGAGCGACGATCAACATGCGCCCATCCCTCTGCATTTCGCTGCTCGTTGTTGCGATTGGGCATGCCGTCGCTCCTAGCCAGGAGCAGGCCAATCCGGTCGTTGTTCATGTCGATGTAGCGCATCCCGGCGCGGCGCTCTCTCCGCAGATGTTTGGAGTCTTCTTTGAGGACATCAATTTTGCGGCGGATGGAGGGCTGTATCCGGAGCTGGTGAAGAACCGCTCGTTCGAGTTCAGCGAGCCGCTGATGGGATGGCACGAGACGCTGGCGGTGAACGCGCAGGGTCTGGTCGGCCCGAAGGGCGAGATGGATGTGCGCGGGGAGAATCCGCTGAACGCGACGAATCCGCACTATCTGCGCGTGCGGGCGTATGAGCTGGGTTACAGCTTCTACAACACGGGATTTCGCGGCATGGGGGTGCAGAGCGGAGCGGAGTATCGCTTCTCTGCGTATGTTCGCAGCATGGGGCCGAAGTCGATTCGCGCGACGGTGACCGATGCGGCGGGGAAGGTGCTGGCGAGCGGCAAGCTGGAGGGATTCACGGGGCGGTGGCAGCGCTATGAGACGGTGCTGCGCGCCGAAGCGACAGACGACCACGCGCAATTGAATCTGATTCTGGATAACAAGGGCGAAGTGGACCTGGATATGGTCTCCCTGTTTCCGGTTGACACGTGGAAGGGGCGGCCGAACGGACTGCGCAAGGATCTTGTGCAGCTTCTCTACGACATGCATCCGGGATTCATTCGATTCCCTGGCGGGTGCATTGTGGAGGGGCGGCAACTGCTGACGCGCTACCGCTGGAAGACGACGGTGGGCGACATCGCAAAGCGGCAGACGATCATCAACCGCTGGAACGACGAGTTTGACCAGCGGCCCGCGCCGGACTACTTCCAGTCATTCGGGCTGGGCTTCTATGAGTATTTTCAGCTTGCGGAGGATATCGGCGCGCGCCCGCTGCCGATTCTGAACTGCGGCATGGCGTGCCAGTTCAACTCCAGCGAGACGGCGCGCATGGAGGACCTGCACGAGTACATTCAGGATGCGCTGGACCTGATTGAGTTTGCGAATGGGCCGGTGAGCACGCCGTGGGGCAAGCTGCGCGCAGAGATGGGCCACCCGGCGCCGTTCCAAATGGAGATGCTGGGCGTAGGCAATGAGCAGTGGGGTCCGCGCTATGTGGAGCGCTACAAGCTGTTCGCTGCGGCGCTCAGGGCGAAGCATCCGGAGATCAAATTGGTGGCGAGCGCGGGGCCGGCGCCGTATGGGGAGCCGTTCAACAGCATGTGGACCGCGTGGCGGGAGCTGAAGCCGGACATTGTGGACGAGCACTCGTACATGAGCCCGGAGTGGTTTTTATCGAACACGCATCGCTACGACAACTATGACCGGAGCGGGCCGAAGGTGTTTGTGGGCGAGTACGCCGCGCAGACGGCGGGGATGGCGCGCGACGACAACCGCAACAACTGGCGGGGCGCGATTGCCGAGGCGGCTTACATGACGGGACTGGAGCGCAACGGCGACGTGGTGCGGATGGCGTCGTATGCGCCGCTGATGGCGAACGTGCATGCCTGGCAATGGACGCCGGATGCGATCTGGTTTAACAATCTGCGCGCGTACGGCACGCCGAACTACTACGTGCAGAGCGTGTTTGCGAACAACGCGGGAACGCGCCTGGTGCCGGCGACACCGCGCGCGGAGAACGGTCTCTACACGAGCGCGGCGATGGATGAACGGACGCATGAGTTGATTGTGAAGGCGATCAACACGACAGCCGACCGGATGCAGACGGAGATCGACCTGGACGGCAGCGGCGTGTCAGGGACGGCGAAGGCGACGGTGCTCGAAAGCGCGGACCTGAATGCGGAGAACAGCTTTGAGCATCCGCGAGCGGTGACGCCGCAGCAGGAGAGCGCGGAGGTACACGCCGGCAGGCTGGCTGTGGCTCTGGCGCCGTACTCGCTGAATGTGTATCGGATACCAATGCAGTAGAACTCCCGCCGTGCGGCTCAACCTTTCGATGGTACGGGGCGGTGGCGAAGCCCGTATACTGACTGGCATGTTCAGGGCTTTGCGAACGTTCATCCCTCTGGGGCTGTTGGTGTGGGCAGTTCCCGCGTTGGTTTCGGCACAGGTCTCAGAAACGAGGCCGGCGGCGGGCGGGCAGGCTGCGGCCAGTGCGGAGCCAACGCCGGGCGGCGCGCAGGCGACGGGTTCGCCGCACCCCATTCAACTGGACGCGCAACACAGGCCGATTACCGCGGGCGGCTTTGTGAAAACGGGCCCCGTGGTCTTTGAGGACGACTCAGAGAAGGCCGGGCTGACGCACTGGACGCACACGATGGGCACGCCGGCCAAGCAGTACCTGGTGGAGACAAAGGGCTCGGGCGTGTGCCTGCTGGACTACGACGACGACGGCTGGCTGGATATCTACGTGGTGAACGGCTCGACCTTCAACGCGCTGGACGGCAAGGAGACGCCGCCCCATGCCGCGCTCTTCCACAACAACCATGACGGAACCTTTACCGAAGTCGCGCAGAAGGCGGGCGTAGCGAACGATCGCTGGGGTACAGGCTGCGCGGTGGCCGACTACGACAATGATGGCTGGCCGGATCTCTACGTGTCGAACTGGGGGCAGAACCGGCTTTACCACAACAACCACGACGGAACGTTTACGGATGTGGCGGAGAAGGCCGGCGTGACGGTAGGCGGCTGGTCAACGGGCGCGACGTTTGGGGACTACGACGGCGATGGGCGGCTGGACTTGTTTGTGGCGGGCTATGTGCATTTTGACCGGACGCATCTGCCATCGAGCGGCGAGGGCGATGCTGTGAATGCGTACTGCACCTTTCGCGGCGAGCCGGTGGCGTGTGGGCCGCGCGGGCTGAAGGGCGAGCCGGATCACCTGTTCCACAACAACGGCGATGGGACGTTCACGGACGTGAGCGAGAAGGCCGGGGTGGCGGACAAGGCCGGCTACTACGGGCTGGGCGCGGTGTTTGCTGACATCAACAATGATGGCAAGCCGGACCTGCTGGTGGGCAATGACTCGACGCCGAATTATCTGTACATCAACAAGGGCGACGGGACGTTTGACGATGTGAGCTATGCCTCGGGGTTTGCGGTGAACGAGGCGGGGCAGGAGACGGCGTCGATGGGGATTGCCGTGGGCGACTACGAAAACAACGGGATGCTGGATGTGTTTGACACGGCGTTTTCCGACAGCTACAAGCCGCTCTACCACAACGAAGGCGACGCGAACATGACGGACATCAGCTACCACATCGGGCTGGGCGAGATTACGGTGCCTTTCCTGAGTTGGGGCGATGCCTTTATGGACTATGACAACGACGGGTGGAAAGACCTGTTGATGGATAACGGCCACGTGTATCCCGAGGCGGACAAATATAACTGGGGCACGAGTTGGAAGCAACGGCCGATGCTCTTCCACAACGTCGACGGCAAGCGGTTTGAAAATGTGCCGGCAGTGGAGGGCACGGGGCTGGCGGTGGTGATGGCCGGGCGCGGCATGGCGGTAGGCGACCTGTTCAACCGCGGCAAACTGGATGCGGTGATCAACGTGATGGACGGTCATCCGGTTCTACTGAAGAACGTGAACCCGGACACGAATCACTGGCTGGAGATGCAGCTTGTCGGAGGGCCGAAGAGTCCGCGGGATGCCGTGGGCGCGACGGTGTATGTGACGGCGAACGGCATGAAGCAGCGCGAAGATGTGCTGAGCGGCGGGAGTTATCTGTCGTCGAACGACCAGCGGGTACACTTCGGGCTGGGCGCCGCGGCCAAGGTGGATGACATTGAGGTGCATTGGCCAAGCGGCGCGGTGGAGCACTTTACGCTGCCGAATGTGGACAGCATTGTGACGCTCAAAGAAGGCACGGGCAAGGCTGCGACGAAGTAGTCGCGGTGTGCATGGGACGCGCGCGCGAAGTGCGCGCCCTTGATTGCGCATCTTGCCATGTGAGCAAGCGATTTGCAATCCGGTGCGGGGAGTGTTTCAATTTGAGTATTGAAACAGGGGTGCTCCGCGGTGCGGGGCTGAGAAATACCCTCGAACCCGATCCGGATAATGCCGGCGTGGGAAGTTTCCAGAGTAAGTGGTCTTCCTTCAATCGACGCGCGAGTTCTCCTGTTTCAGCAAGTTGAAATGAGGGGAAGATATGCAAGCGTCCACTGCCGCAGCGAAGAGCGGCACCTATCCAACCGGTCAGTCTCAGTCATTCACTTTTGTGCGTGCATGCCGCGCCGCGGCGTTGCGGGTTGCGCTGGTCTCTGCTGCTGCGGCGCCGCTGGCCCTCGCGGGGCAGAACCAGACGACCGTGAAGCCCGTCCCCGCACAAACTCCGGCCAAGGCCGCGGGCGCGCGAATTCCGCAGCGGGTTACGACGACGGTCGAAGTGCATGAGGAGGTGAAGGATGACTACGTCTCCGGCGCGACGACGGTGGGCAGTATGGATGGAACACTGCTGATCGATACGCCGCTGGCGGTGACCTCTGTGACGCGTGCGGTGCTGAACGACCAGATGGCGCGCGTGCTCTCAGACGTGGTGAAGAACGATGCCTCGGTGGGCGAGGACTATGCGCCGGTGGGCTACTACGGTGATTTCGAGATTCGCGGGTTTCCGATTGATCTGGCGACGGGCCTGGCGATCAACGGGATGACTATCTCCGGCGACCAGGATGTGCCGCTCGAGAACAAGCAGAGCGTGGAAATTCTGAAGGGTATTGCAGGCGTGGAGAGCGGAGTGGCATCGGCGGGCGGGCTGATCAATTACGTGACCAAAGAGCCACATGCGGGACAGCAGCCGGCTCTGGATCTGGCGACAGACCATCGCGGCACATCGTATGGCGCGCTGGACGCGGGGCATATCTTTCATACGCGCTACGAACCGGGCCTGCGGCTGAATATAGCAGGCGAGAACATGCACACCTACGTGCAGCACGCGAACGGATGGCGCGGGGTGGGCGCGTTGGACACGTCTTGGAAGCTCGACGAAAAGACGAAAGCCTATACGGACTTTGAATATCAGCATCGCGTGCAGCGCTCGGAGGCTGGGTATCAACTGCTGGGCGGAACGACGGTGCCATCGCCTGTGTATCCTTCGGTGATGCTGGGGTTTCAGCCGTGGGACAAGCCGAATACGTTCGATGCGTTCAATGCGGGAGCGCGGCTGGAGCATTCCTTCAATGCAAAGTGGTCAGCGCGGGTGGCGGGCGAATACAGCCACTCGCTGATTGACGATAATGTGATCTGGCCGTATGGCGCGGCGCTGGATGCGAATGGGAATTCGCTGTGTCCGAATGCGCCGGCGTACTTCTTCTGCCCGGATGGGAGCTACGAGATCTATGACTATCGCAGCCCCGGCGAGTTGTGGCTTGACGCGGATGGAGAGGCGTTGGCGCAGGGGCACTTTACGACGGGCTGGCTGACGCACGATGTGGTGGGCGGCGGGGAGTTGTTCCATCGGCTGGTGGATCTGTCGCCGACGATTGTGTATACGGCGATTGGCGTTGAAAACATCTATCAGCCCGACACTCCGTATCCGATTGAGAGTCCGGTGCAACATGCGGGGCCGTCGACGCTGTCGGATTTCAACCATCAGGCGTCGGGGATTATGCAGGACCGCATTCACCTGCCGGGCGGTGTGACTCTGCTGGCTGGAGGGCGCTTTGCGCGGGTAACGGACATCAATTACACAGCCGCGCGGACGCTGTGGCTGCCGCAGTATGCGGTGACCTACTCGCCGATGAGCGATGTGACGCTGTATGGCAACTATGGCGTGCTGCTGTCGTTGGGTCCGCAGGCGCCGTGGTGGGTAGACAACCCGTATGTGTTTCTCGATCCCTACAACACGCGGCAGTCGGAGATTGGCGTGAAGTACGAGCACACGATCCTGCTGACCGCGGATGTTTTCCGGATGCGGCAGCCGTTCTTTTATCCGCGGGTGATTCAGGGGCCGGATGCGTTCTGCACGGGGACGGTGAATCCGGGGGATTTGTGCTTTGAGTCGCAGGGGCACGAGACGCATGATGGTGCGGAGTTCACGGCACAGGGCAAGGCGGCAAACTGGGTGCAACTGACTGCCTCTATGATGGCGATTGAGGCAACCTCAACGAACACGGGCACGGCGGCCTTTGACAACAAGCAGGTGATCAACGTACCGCGTGTACATGCGACGCTGTTTGCCGACATGGTGCTGCCGCATTTGGGCGGACTGCACCTGATGCCGGGCTGGAGTTATACGAGCCGCAAGGATGCAACGCGCGATGATCTGGTGAGTGTGGGCGGCTACAACCTGTTCAACCTGGGCGCGCGCTATGCGCCAGGGGGCGAGAGCGGACGAGTGTCCTTCCGGTTATACGCAGACAACATTTTGAACAAGCGCTACTGGAAGGACACGGGCGCAAGCTACGGAGACACGTTTATTCATCTGGGAGCGCCGGCGACAGTGCGGCTCTCTGCCCGCTACACTTTCTGAGTTGGGTGCGACGCAGGGAAGACAAGGACGCGATTCGAAATGGGGCAATCGGCCAAGGCGCATGGAATGGATGGAACGTTGGTGGAGCCGGACTGGCCGCCGCTTACGCTGACGGAGGTGCGTGCGGTCCTTGCGCACTATCCGGAATGCGCGGAGCCTTTGGAGATTCTGTCTTTCAGTCCGCGTCCCTTTTCCTCAGCCAGCGTAGTTGCCGTGGGGAGCGAGCGTGTCTTCGTAAAACGGCATTCCCGCACGGTGCGCGACGCTGAAGGATTGGCAGAGGAACATCTCTTCATGGCTCACCTGCGGAAGCAGGGCGCTGCAGTGCCGCGAGTGCTGACGACAGAGCGCGATGCAACGGCGGTGGAAGGCGGCGCGTCGACCTACGAGGTGCATGAGACGCCGCGGGGTGTGGACCTGTATGAAGACGCACTCTCGTGGACGCCGTTTCGCTCCGCGGCTCATGCGCGCTCGGCAGGACAAGAGCTGGCGCGCCTGCACCTTGCGGCGGAGGGACTCGACGCACCGGCGCGCAAGGCGAGGCCGCTGGTGGCGAGCTTCACGATTTTTGCGTCGCAGGATGCGCAGAAGGCGATGGAGAAATATCTGCGCGCGCGAAAGTCGTTGTGCGGTGACGAGGAAACGCGCAAACACTGTGATGCGGCGCTGGAGCTGCTGGAGCCGTTTCATGCGGAGCTGCGGCCGCTGCTCAAGGAGTTGAAGCCGCTGTGGACGCACAACGATCTGCATGCCTCGAACCTGTTCTGGAGCGGCGCGAGCGAGGATGCGCAGGCGACGGCGGTGATTGATTTTGGATTGGCGGATAGGACAACTGCGGTGAACGACCTGGCGCAGGCGGTTGAGCGGAATTGCGTGGGGTGGCTGGCGCTGATGACCAATCCAGATGCGCCAGATGCGGTGACTGTGCAGATGGATCACGCGGCGGCGCTGTTGGAGGGCTACGAAGAGACGCGGCCGTTGACGGATGCAGAGGCAGCGGCGCTGGCGCCGATGATGGCGCTGTGTCATGCAGAGTTTGCGTTGACGGAGGCGGATTATTTTCTGGGTGTGCTGCGTTCACGCGAGAAGGCGCGGCTGGCGAGCTGGGATTATCTGGTGGGGCACGCACGGTGGTTTCGCGGCGCGGCCGGCGCGCGGATGCTGGACGGGCTGCGGCGTTGGGCGGAGCGACGCCGGATGAGCGCGCAGGGAGCGGGGCGCGCATGAGTGGGACGCTGCTGATGCAATACCTCACAACGCACGGGCTGGAGATTGCGGGGACGGTGACGACGCTGGTGGGCATCTGGCTAACGACGCGGCGCATGCTGCTGTGCTGGCCGATTGTGCTGGCGGCGGACGTGATCTATCTGGTGGTCTTTTATCAAGCTAGGCTGCTCTCGGATGCGCTGCTGCAGGTGTTCTTTGTGGTGTTCACGCTGTATGGATGGTGGCACTGGTGGCGCGGCGTGCGCGAGGATGGCGAAGTGCGCGTGGAGCCGCTGACGATGACGGCGCTGCTGGTGGCGCTGGCTGTGGGTGCGGTGGGCAGCGTGGTGCTGGGCGAGATTGCGAAGCGGCTGCATGCTGCGCTGCCGTTTGTGGACGCGGCGCTGACGAGCTACAGCCTGGTGGCGAGCTGGTGGCAGGCGCGGAAGCACACGGCCAACTGGTGGCTGTGGATTGCGGTGAACATCGTCTACATCGGCGAGTATCTTTACAAAGACCTGCGTGCGACGGCGCTGTTGTATGCGGCACTTGTGGGGCTTGCTGTATTGGGCTTGCGCGACTGGCGGCGTGCCGAGCAGGCGGCTCAGACGGCGAGTTGCACTGCGTTGCGCAGCGGCTCTCCAGCGATGTAGCGGCGCAGCTCGTCGGACGCGGTTTTGAGGGAGCGCGGCGCAAACTGCGGGCTTGAACCGCCGATGTGAGGCGTGATGAGCAGGTTGGGGCAGCTCCACAATGGGTGGCCGTCGGGCAGCGGCTCCGGGTCAGTGACGTCGAGCGCGGCGCGCACATGGCAGGCCTGCAGGGCCTCAACAAGAGCATCCGTCTGCACCACCGGTCCGCGCGCGGCGTTCACCAGCAAAGCGCCCTGGCGCATGAGCGCGAACTGGCGAGTACCGATGAGACCGTGGGACTCTTTAGTGAGCGGAAGAATGAGTACGATGACATCGGCTTTGGGCAACAGGTCCTCCAGCTCTTCTACAGGATGAACGGGGGGCTCGGTGCGCGCAGTGCGTGCGACGCGAAGAAGGTCGACATGGAAAGGCGCGAGCATTCGCTCGATCTCCTTGCCGATGGCGCCATAGCCGATCAACAGGACGGTTTTGCCGGTGAGCTCTTCCAGCATTACGGGCGGATAGAGGGAGCGGGTATCGCCTGTGACGCGTGCATAGTGTGCGGTGGCTTCAAATCGGCGCTTCCACACGCCGGAGCGTTGTATGTCCAGGTAGAGTGGAAAGTACTTGAGCATTGCGAGGATTGCGGAAAGGGTCCACTCCGCCGTGGAGATGTTGTGCGCTCCATGTGCATTGCAGATGGTGACGTGCGGCCCAACGGTGGCGGGAATCCACTCCGTGCCGGCCATGAGAGAAAGGACGAGCCGGACCCCGCGCAACTGCGGCCAGACGCGCATGGCGCGGGTTGGATAAGGGTCCGGAATCCAGACATCAATCTCTGTGTCGTGGCCCATCTTCTCTGACAGGGGGAGCAGCTCGACATCGGGCGGAAAGTCGCTGAAGAGTTCGCGCTGCAGCACAGCTGGGTATCCTACTCGTAGCATAAGCACCACGGCGTGTTGTCGCCTGCCCCTATGCTACACGCAGGCCTTGCGCGAAATCCCGCAGTTTGAGCGGAGGGACCGACGCGGGAAGCAGCGGTAAACGTGGTTGATGCAGAACGTTGCAGCAAGGGGGTGAGAATTGTCACTGCATTGCAGGGATGCATCACGATAGCGTAATCAACAGACATCCCTGAAGGTGAACCGGTTATGCGCCTGATGACACCGAAAACCTGGTCGCAGCAGCAGCTTGCGGTTAAGCTGGGCGTGGAGCCCGAGGGCAAGCCGCGCTGGATGAGCCGGGAGCATCGGAGATTGCTGATTCACGCAACGAAAACAGCGCTGGCGGCGGGATTGTGCTGGTGGCTGGCGATACGGTTCGGCCTGCACGATGGTTACTGGGGCGCGATCAGCGCCATCATCGTGCTGCAGTCGAACTTTGGCGCGACGATTACGGCTTCACGCGATCGGCTGCTGGGCACGCTGATCGGCGCGGTGCTGGGCTTTGGGTTTTCGTTTGTGGGCGCGCTGCCGTGGAATTATCTGGCGGCGGTGATTCTGGCCATTACGATCTGCGGACTGCTCGGGTTCAGGAGCAGCTCGCGACTGGCCGGAGTGACGACAACGATCGTGATGCTGGTGCAGCATGGCGGCTCGCACTGGACGGTTGCGCTGGACCGGGTGGGCCAGGTGGCGCTTGGAATTGTGGTGGCGCTGGGCGTTGCTACGCTGATTTTTCCGGACCGCGCGCGGCTGCGGCTACGCGACGGGCTGGCGCAGGAACTGCTGGTGCTGAGCGCATATTTTGAAGCGATTCTACAGGGATTCCGCGGAAAGACGCCGGAGCATCTGAACGAAGTGCGCGAGGATGCGATGGCCATGCTCGCAGGCAACAACGAGCTGCTGGAGGCGGCACGGAGCGAGCCATCCGGAGGGCCGGGCTGGCGCGAAGGGCTGAACATGCTGGCGCAGTTTGGGCGGTCTCTGATGGATGCGCTGACCGCGCTGGAGCTGGCGGTGAAGGACAGCAGCGAGGATGGATACGCGCTGCACCTTGAGCCGGAGCTTGGGAAGCTGGTGGTGGATATCCGCACGGGATTTCACTACGTGGCCCATTGCGCTCACCGATGGCAGTTTCACATCGCGCCGAAGGAGATTGACCTGGAGGGCGACATTGCCGCACTGGATGCGCGGATGGCCGAGGTGCGGCTGCAAGGGTTGAATTTCTCGCAGGCAGAGATTCTGCGCGCGTATGCTGTGCTGCTGCATCTGAAGCAGCTTGCGCGGCTGCTGCGCGCGGCGCGCGTGGAGACGAGCCGCGCGATTGGCGAAGCGAGACGCAGAGACAAGGCTTAAGAGCAAAACCAGAGATGATGTAGATTAGCAAAGTCCAATGTGGGTAGGCGCTCCCTGATGGTCGCGCCAACTCGGGGGAGCTGGCTCAGGGCGTGCCGTCTCCGGCTTTGCTTTAGGCAAGAAAGGCGCGGAGCGCTTCGACGCAGGCCTCGATCTCAGGAATCGTGATGGCGTAACCGAAGCGCAGATGGCCTTCGCCCTGCGCGCCGAAGACAGAGCCGGGTATGGTGGCGATGTGCGCCTTTTCGAGCAGAATCTGCGCGGCGGTGCGGCTGTTCTTGTGGATCTTCGCGACGTTCGGGAATGCGTAGAAGGCTCCCGCGGGCGGGTCGCACTCGAGACCGACCTCATTGAGCGCTTTGACGAGCAGGTCGCGGCGTTTGCGATACTCCTGGCGGCGCCACACGTGCTCGCTATCGGTAATTTTGAGCGCGTAGAGCATGGCGTGCTGCACCGGCGTGGCGACGCCGTTGGTGGAGTAGAGAACGATCTTGCGCAGAGCCGTCATGAAAGGCTCTTTGGCGACGGCATAGCCAGCGCGCCAACCGGTCATGGCGAAGGTCTTGGAGAAGGTGAAGCAGGTGATGGTACGCTCCTCCATGCCGGGGAGCGACGCGATGGAGACGTGCTCGCCGTCGTAGACGAGATCCTCATAGGCTTCGTCGGCGATGACGATGAGATCGCGCTCGATGGCGAAGGCGGCGACCTCTTCGGCTTCCGCACGAGTGAAGACGAGGCCGCTGGGATTCTGCGGCGTGTTGTAGTAGATGGCGCGCGTTTTTGGCGTGGAGAATTGCTCGAGGGTGCGGCGGATGCCATTGCGGCGGGCGGTGATGGTGGGCACAAGCAGGGGACGGGCCTGCGTTCCCGTGACGAGATCGCCGATGGGCGTCCAGTACGGCGAGAAGACGAGCGCGTCATCGCCGGGGTCGAGAACGGACTGAAAGGCCGCGTAAAGGGCCTGCGAGCCGCCGCCAGTGACGATGACCTCGTCGGTGGTGACGCGAATCCTGTTTTTGCGTGCGAGCTTTTCAACGAGAGCGGCGCGCAGTGCGGGAATACCGGAGGAAGGCGCGTAATGCGTCTGATTCTCGACGAGTGCCCGAATGGCAGCGTACTTGATGGGCTCCGGCGTTTCGAAATACGGTTCGCCGCCGTGGAGCGCGTGGACCTGCAGGCCTTCGGCGCGCATGGCCATCACCTTATTCCGGATCTGCACAATATCAGAAAATCCAACTTCGTCCAGCCGCTTTGCGAGCCGGATTCCACCGCGCTTGATCGTCATGGCCTGACTGTTCCTTCTGATCGGTATCGATACTGAGTGTCGTTTTCAGCATAACGGATTGGACACAAAGAGCTCGTAAGGAAGCGCGGTGGGCACATTACTCCCGTGCTAAACAGCAAGGAGGTTGGTGTAGACGGCCATGCCGGCGACGGCGTCGACCTGCATGGTGTGGAGCGTATCGATCTCCTGCTGGCTGCGGATGCCGCCCGCGACAATGAGCTGACGCCTGGTGAGCTTGCGCAGGCGCTCGGCGACGGGAAGGGGGAAGCCCTGCATGAGGCCTTCGCCATCGACATGCGTGTAGAGATAGGCGGCGACATGCGGCTCGAGTTGTGGGATGGCGTCGTCAGGGGTGAGCTCGACCTGGGCCTTCCACCCTTTGACGGCGATGCGGCCGCCCTTGGTGTCGATGCCGGCGACGATGCGGTCGGCGCCGATGGCTGCGGAGATTTGTGCAGCGAAGGCGGTGTTGACCGCGCCTTCCGCGGAGAAGAGTGCGGAGCCGAGGATGACGCGCTGTGCTCCTGCGTCGAGGACCTGGCGGGCGCGGTCGATGGTGTGGATGCCGCCGCCGGCCTGGACTGGCAGGCGCCTGGCGATTTGCGCGACGAGTGCGGAGTTGTCTCCCTGGCGCATGGCGGCGTCGAGATCGATGAGCTGGACGAGAGGATACTTCGAGAACTTCTCGATCCAGTATTCGAAGTCGTCGAAGGCGAGCCGGAGTTTCTCGCCCTGTACAAGCTGCACGATGCGGCCGCCGAGCAAGTCAATGGAAGGAATCAGCATGGGATCCTCATGGGAATGCCGGCCTGGGCGAGCTCGGCCTTGAGGACGCGCGAGCTGGTGACGCCGAAGTGAAAGATGGAAGCGGCGAGAGCTGCGTCGGCCTTGCCGCGGGTGAAGACATCGGTAAAGTGTGCGACGGTGCCTGCGCCGCCGGAGGCGATAACGGGGATGGAGACGGCCTGGCTGACGGCTGCGGTGAGCTCGCAGTCAAATCCCGCCCGTGTCCCGTCGGAGTCCATTGAGGTGAGCAGGATCTCCCCGGCGCCGCGCTGTTCAGCCTCGCAGGCCCACTCGACGACGCGACGGCCGGTGACTTTGCGGCCACCCTGGACGAGGACCTGCGCATCGCGGATGGGGTCGGCTGCGGCGGGATCGCGGCGTGCGTCGATGGCGACGACGACGGCCTGTGCGCCGAAGCTGGAGCCGATGGCGGTGATCAGCGCGGGGTCGGCGAGGGCGGCGGAGTTGACGCTGACCTTGTCGGCACCGGCGTCGAAGACCTGCTCGGCATCGCGCGCGGAGCGGATGCCGCCGCCGACGCAGAAGGGGACGAATAATTCCTTCGCCGCGCGCCGCACAGTGTCGAGCAGCGTGGCGCGGCCTTCGTGCGTGGCGGTGATGTCGAGAAGGACGATTTCGTCGGCGCCTTCCCGGGCGTGGCGCGCGGCGAGCTCGGCGGGGTCACCAGCATCCACGATGTCGACGAACTGGACGCCTTTGACGACGCGGCCGGCATGGACGTCGAGGCAGGCGATGATGCGCTTGGTGATCATGCGGCCTCCGGTGTGACGGCGAGAAAGTTACGCAGAATTTGTAGTCCCGTCTCGCCGGATTTTTCCGGATGGAACTGGACGCCGAAGATGTTGGCGCGCTCGACGGCGGCGGCGAAGGGCTCAATGTAGGTGGTGACGGCGGCGGTGTCAGCGGTGACGGGCGCCTTGAAGGAGTGGGTGAAGTAGACGAACGCGCCGGGCTCGACGCCTGCGAGGAGACGCGAGGCGGGGCGCACGTCGAGAGAGTTCCAGCCGACGTGGGGCACTTTTTCTGTCCCCTCGGAGAAGCGTGTGCACTGTTGCGGAAAGGCTACGAGGCCGGGCTGCTGCGGGGCTTCCGTGGAACCCGAGAAGAGCCACTGCATGCCGACACAGATGCCGAGGAAGGGCACGCCGCGCGCGACGGAGGCGCGGATGGCGCCGGTGATGCCGGTACGGTCGAGGCGCTCGGTGGCCTGGAAGTGGCCGACACCGGGGAGGACGATGCGCTCAGCGGATTCAACGAGGGCTAGGTCGGAGTCGGTGACGGTGGGCTCCGCGCCGAGGTGGCGCAGGGCCTTGAGGACCG
>DAHUYD010000029.1 GCA_027315385.1 Acidobacterium sp. | reverse complement strand
TGGTCCTGCCTTTTGGTGGGGCTGTGCGCGGCCCTCATTCTGTTGAGCGGGACGATTCAGAAGGCACATTTTCATCGCGACGGCAAGATCGACCCCGACTGCGCGTTGTGCGTCACCGTGCACAGCGCCGTACACGTGGTGCAGGCAGTGACGCTGCACTTCAGCAGCGACCGGGTGGAGACGATCGTACCGGCGCGCGGCATCCGGATGGCGCGCGCGGCGGTATTCATTCGGCTGTTTAGCCGGCCTCCGCCTGCCGACTCCGCGCGCTTCGCGTAGACGTCGATCAGCAGGCATTTTTTCAAGGGCATAAGGAGGCCGCGTATGCGCATGTTGGTGCGCCGCGTATCTGTTTTTGTATTGGCAGCAGGATTTGCAGCATTCTTTGGCGGGCTGCCCGTTTGGGCGCAGTCCGGAGCGTCGTCAGGGACGGTGACGGGCACGGCGACGGACCCTTCCGGGGCGGTGGTTCCCGGCGCGACGGTGACGATCGACAACCCGGTGAGCCAGTATCGGCGAACGGTGAAGACGAGCCAGGAGGGAGCGTTCAGGTTTCCCAACGTGCCGTTCGGGATGTATCACCTGACGGTGACGATGAAGGGATTCAGCGTGTGGTCGCGGACAGTGGCGGTGCGTTCGGGGACGCCGGTGGACGAAGCGGCAGCGCTAAAGGTGGGGGCGGCCACGCAGACGGTGGAGGTAACGAGCCAGGAACTGGTGAACAATGCGGCGAGCATGGACACGGACATCGACCGAAGGGCATTTGCGGAGATTCCGCTGGAGAGCGTGTCGTCGGGGCTGAGCTCGCTGGTGACGCTGTCGTCGCCTGGGGTAACGGCAGACTCGAACGGGATGTTTCACGGGCTGGGCGATCACGCGGAGAACTCCTTCAGCGTGGATGGGCAGCCGATTACGGACCAGCAGAGCAAGACATTTTCGAACGAGCTGCCGGATCAGGCGGTGCAGTCGATGCAGGTGATCGAGGGCGCGCCGCCGGCGCAGTACGGCGACAAGACGAGCCTGGTGATCGATGTGACGACGCGGTCGGGGCAGGGGGATACGCACCCGAGGGGGTCGGGAAATGTGTCGTACGGGTCGTTTGGGACGATACAGGGGGGCTTCAGCGTGGGGTATGGCGGGCAGAACTGGGGCAATTTCCTGACGGCGACCGGGCTGAATACGGGGCGATTTCTGGATGGGCCGGAGTTTGCGATCTTCCACGACAAGGGCAACGAGGAGAATACATTCGACCGGCTGGATTACACGATCAACCCGAAGAATTCGCTGCATCTGAATGCGAATTACTCGCGGTCGTGGTTTCAGACGCCGAACACATACGACAACCTGAACCTTGGGGGCGTGAATCTGGCGGGGACGGCGGTGCCTGGGCAGACGGACCAGCGATCGAAGATCGGGACAGTGGACGTGGCGCCGAGTTACACGCGCATCGCGGGACCGCATCTGGTATGGAACGTGATCAGCTATTTTCGCCGCGACGGGTACAACTACTACCCCAGCTCGGATCCTTTTGAAGATCTGGGGCCGGTGCAGCAGGAAACGGTGGGACAGGAGCGGAGCCTGACGAATACGGGCGTGCATACGGACATCGCGTGGGTGCATGGCATCAACGATGTGAAGGCGGGCCTGGAATACTACTCGACGTTTCTGACGGAGAACGACACGCTGGGCATTGTGTCGCCCACCTATCTGAACTCACTGGGGTGCATGGCGGGCAATGTACCAACGGGACCGCCCTGCACGTATCTGCTGCCCTACGATCTGACGCGGGGGGGCGGGCTGTACAGCTTTCACGGGCATGCGGACATCAGGGAGTTCTCGCAGTACGTCGAGGACATCGTCACGAAGGGCAACTGGCTGTTCAACGTGGGGATTCGCGGAGACGTGTACGACGGATTGACGGATGCGACGCAGGCGGAGCCGCGGCTGGGCGGGTCGTACACGATCAAGAAGACGAACACGGTGCTGCGCGCCTCGTACGCACGAACGCTGGAGACGCCGTTCAACGAGAACCTGGTGCTCTCCAGCAATGGCTGCCTGAACCGCGTGCTGAGTCCGCTGCTGGGCTGCAGCGAGGCGAATCCCGCGCCGCTGACGCCGGGATACCGCAACGAATATCACGTTGGGGTACAACAGGTGTTCGCGCGGCACATCGTGTTCAGCGGGGAGTACATCTGGAAGTACACGGAGAACGCGTACGACTTCAGCGTCCTGGGCTATACGCCGATCACGTTCCCCATCGAGTGGAAGCAGTCGAAGATTCCGGGGATTGCGACGCGGATCACAGTGACGCCGGTTCATGGGTTCAGCGGGTATCTGGCAGACGGGTCGGTAGCGGCGCGCTTCTTTACGCCGCAGGTGGGCGGAGCGGGTGCGGAGTTCGGCGGATACGCGGCGGGGCAGACGAGCTATCCGTTCCGCATCGATCACGACGAACGGCTGAACCAAACCGCGCATTTCCAGTACCAACTGCCGGGGAAATGGGCACCGTGGTACAGCATGAACTGGCGGTACGACAGCGGGCTGGTGGCGGGGGCAGTGCCTTGCTTCAATCCGCTGTCGAACGATCCGAACAGCGCGTGCGCAACGACGACGGCGTACATCAACGGACAGCCGGCGGTGAGTTTGGCGAGCCTGGATGCGGACGAGGAGTTCGAAGCGGGCCTGGCCTGCAACGGCGTGAAGGCCACGCTCGGACATCCTCTGATGACGAATGGAGTGCCGGAGTGCCTGGCTTCGGAGTTCACCTCGGACCTGGTGAAGATTCCGGCGCCGTATCAGGGCGACAACGACAAGGACCCGCCGCGCGTGGATCCGCGCAGCCTGTTCGACGTGTCGCTGGGCGAGGACAACATTCTGCATGCCGACCATTACAAGCTGGACGCGACGTTTACGGCAGTAAACGTGACCAATAACTACACGCTGTATAACTTTCTGTCGACCTTCAGCGGAACGCACTATGTAACCCCGCGGATGCTGACGGGCGAGCTGCGCCTGCAGTTCTGAGGGACGGCTTCGCCACGGAGGACACAGAGAGCAGAGAGATCGTCGAGATTTGCGCTCTCCCGCATCTGTCGAGTTCGCGGAAAGCCTTGCGACTGCGCCGCTGAGCTACTTTGCCGAGGCCGGGTTGTGCGGCTCTCGGCAACCCGCGGCAGGGCACGCATATAATGATGCGGGTTGTCAGGGCCATTGGTTCCCGGATTCGAAATTCCCCAGATGGAGGAGCCTTCATGAGGATTCCAGTTGGAGTGTGTCTTTTGCTGGCGGCTTGTGCAGCGCCGGCGGTTTTCGCGCAGACGGTTGCTAATCCCATTACCACCACAGTGAAGAGCATCATGGCCAGGAGCGAGCAGGATATGGTCGCCGCGGCGAAGGCGATGCCGGCGAATAAGTACGGGTATAAGCCGACTCCTCCGCAGATTACGTTTCGGCATCTGATCAAACACGCAACGATGGCGAATTACTTTTTCTGCTCAAAACTGACGGGAGCGGCGATGCCGGCGGTGGCGAAGGGCGTGATGAATGGGACACCATCGAAATCGGCGCTGGTGTCGGGTCTGGAAGCGTCGTACGCCTACTGCAACAGCCGTTTTGCGAACGCGACAGACAGCGGGCTGGGCGAGCCGATTCAGATGTTCGGGGGGCATTCGATGTCGCGGGGCGGCGCGATGATCACGATGACCGACGACTGGACCGATCATTACGCGATCGCGGCGTATTATCTGCGGCTGAACGGGATTCTGCCACCCACGGCGAAGAAGAAGCACTAATCGGTATGGAGCGTCAGCCGCGTCGATTGGATATTCTGGCATCATGGCGCCGAAGAGCGACGCTCGCCTGATACAGATCGTGGACGCGGCTGCGGCGGAGGCGGCACAGCGCGCGGGGGCCTGGGTGAAATGCCGGCCCGGGTGCACGCAATGCTGCGTCGGCGTGTTTCCGATCTCACAACTGGATGCGGCGCGCTTGCGCGGCGGCCTGGACGAACTGCGGGATCGCAATCCCGCGCGGGCGAACATGGTGCGTGGGCGAGCGCAGCAGGCAGTAGCGCGCCTGGCGACGGAGTTTCCGGGAAATGCGAGGACGGGGATCCTAGATCCGCAGCGGAACGAGGACTTTGAGGAGTTTGGGAATGAGGAGCCGTGTCCGGCGCTCGATCCGGAGACGGGGTTGTGCGATTTGTACGCTGCGCGGCCCATTACCTGCCGGGTGTTCGGGCTCCCGCTGCGCACCCAGGAAGGCATAGGCGTTTGCGAGTTGTGCTTTCAGGGCGCGAGCGCCGACGAAATCGGAGCCAGCGTCGTGCATCCCGACTATGAGGGAGTGGAAGCGGTGAACAATGCCGAACTGGAGCGTGTGTCCGGGCTGAAGGGGAACACGATTATTGCGTGGGCGCTGGCGGCAGAGCGCAGGTGAGTGTTCCTGCGGGGCGAAATGCCGTAAGCTACTGAGTTTGCCGGAGAATCTCCTGTGACCCATTACGTAACTCTGCACACGCAAACTGAAGCGGGCGTGCACACGATTCTGCTGAACCGTCCGGAGAAGCGCAATGCGCTGACACCGCAGCTGATTGAGGAGCTCACGCAGGCGCTGGATGCTGCAGGGGCAAATCCCCACTGCCGCGTGGTGCTCATTACGGGCGCGGGGTCGGCCTTCTGCGCGGGCCTGGACCTGGAGGTCCTGCGGGCGAACGTGGATGCGCGCGAGGATGCGGCGCTGGCGGATGCAGAGCGGATTGCGGGGCTTTTTCGTACCTTGCACGAACTCCCCAAGCCGACCGTTGCGGCGGTCAATGGTGCGGCGATTGCCGGCGGCATGGGCGTTGCCACGTTGTGCGACGTGACACTTGCCGTTCCCGAGGCAACGTTTGGCTATACCGAGGTTCGGATTGGGTTCATTCCAGCGATTGTGTCGGCGTATCTGCGGATTCAGGTGGGCGATAAGCGAGCGCGCGAGCTGCTGCTGACGGGCCGGCTGATCGGTGTGGAGGAGGCGGCAGGGCTGGGGCTTGTGACGCGCGTGGTTCCCGAGCCGGACCTGATGCGCGAGGCGCGCAGCCTCGCAGAGAAGATGATGCGGAACAGCCCCGCGGCGATGGCGGCGACGAAGAAGCTGCTGGCGCGGTTTGGCGACCGGCGGCTGGTCGACGATGTCGAAGGGGCAATCCGGGCAAGCGTGCAGATGCGGGCCCATCCCGATTTTCGCGAGGGCGTGACGGCGTTTCTGGAGAAGCGGGAGCCGAAGTGGAGTCAGGGGTGACCCCTTGCGGAGGCGAATTCTCCAGGCGCAACGGACGGCTCAGACCGCGGCGGCTTCGAGTTCCTTATCCGTAGCGCCATATCGCGCACGGACATAGTCATCGAGGATTTTCTTAAAGTCCTGCACGATGGTGTCGCCGCGAAGAGTCGTCATGAGGCGCCCATCGACGTAGACCGGCGCTTTGGGTTCCTCGAAGGTGCCGGGCAGGGAGATGCCGATGTTGGCGTGCTTCGATTCGCCCGGGCCGTTGACCACGCAGCCCATCACGGCCAGCTTCAACTCCTCGACGCCGGGATACTGCTCGCGCCAAACGGGCATGGAGGTGCGGAGGTAATCCTGGATTTGCTGCGCCAGCTCCTGGAAGAAGGTGCTCGTGGTGCGGCCGCAGCCGGGGCAGGCCGTGACCTGCGGTGCAAAGCTGCGGATGCCGAGTGACTGTAGGATCTGTTGCGCCGTGAGGACTTCTTCTGTGCGGCTGGCGCCGGGTTTGGGCGTGAGCGAGACGCGAACCGTGTCTCCGATGCCCTGGAGCAGGAGCGGCGCGAGCCCCGCGGTGGAAGCGACGATGCCCTTCATACCCATACCCGCTTCGGTCAGTCCGAGGTGCAGCGGGTAATCGCAGCGCGCGGCGAGCATCGTGTAGACGTCGATGAGATCGCGGACGCCGGAGACCTTACCACTGATGATGATTTGATCGTGGCGGAGACCGTAGCGCTCGGCGGCGGCGGCGGAGTCGAGCGCGCTGCGGCACATGGCTTCCAGCATGACGTCGCGCGCAGGC
>DAHUYD010000005.1 GCA_027315385.1 Acidobacterium sp. | reverse complement strand
TTCGCCCTCTCCAGCCCCGAATACGGCCAGTCAACTGAGTCCTTGCCAACCCAAAGCCTCCCCTTGTCGCCAATTTGCCATACCGAAGCCGCTTTCCTGTGACCGATCCCTCGCAGGTGATCGCTTAACGCCGGATTGGGGCGCTGCCTGGAGTCCGGCTCAATCTGGCTCCTCCGCGCGATTCCCACTCCAGCTCCGCCTGATTCGCTGACTGCATCCGGAATCGCGCTACCCCAGCCGCTCAAAGATCCCCGCCGCGCCCATCCCGCCGCCCACGCACATCGTCACCATGCCGTAGCGAAGCTTCCGCTTCTCCATCTCTTGGAGTAGAGTGGCAGTCAACTTAGCTCCCGTGCACCCCAGCGGATGCCCCAGCGCAATCGCCCCGCCGTTCACGTTCACCAGCGCCGGGTCCATCCCCAGCTAGCGCATCACCGCCAGCGACTGCGCCGCGAACGCCTCGTTCAATTCAACTAGGTCGATGTCCTCCAGCCGCAGCCCCGCGCGCCGCAGCGCCACTGGCACGGCAAACACCGGCCCCATGCCCATTTCTTCCGGCAGGCATCCCGCCGCCGCATAGGCCACCAGCCGCGCCCGCGGCTTGATTCCAAGCTCCCGCGCCCGTTCCGCGTCCATCATCACCGCCGCCGCGGCTCCGTCCGAGGTCTGCGACGAGTTGCCCGCCGTCACCGTGCCCTGCGCGTGAAAGACCGCCTTCAGCACCGCCAGCGCCGCCGCCGAAGTGTCCGCGCGCGGACCCTCATCGGCCGTCACCACCGTCTCTGTCACCACAGGCTTGCCCGCCTTCGCGCCCGGCACAGCCGTCGTCACCGTCACCGGCACCAGCTCATCGGCAAACCGCCCCACGGCCTGCGCGGCCAATGCTTTCTGGTGGCTCGCCAGCGCAAATGCATCCTGATCCTCGCGCGTAATCCCATACCGCCGCGCCACCCGCTCCGCCGTCAGACCCATCGTCAGCAGCGCCGCCGGATAGTGCTCCGCCAGCCACGGATTCGGGCTCGGCTTCAGCCCGCCCATCGGGATCAGGCTCATCGACTCCGCGCCGCCCGCCACCACCACGCGGCAGCCGCCCGCGCGAATCCGCATATCCGCCAGCGCAATCGCCTCCAGCCCCGACGCGCACAGCCGGTTCACCGTCACACCTGGAACGCTCACCGGCAGCCCCGCCCGCAGCGCTGCATAGCGCGCCACGTTCCAGCCCTGCTCGCCCTCCGGCTGCGCGCAGCCCAGAATCACGTCCTCAATCTCGCTCTTTTCCAGCCCCGGCACGCGCTCCAAAGCCCCGCTCAACGCAGTTGCCGCAAGGTCGTCAGGCCGCGTGGTCGCAAACGCGCCCTTCGGCGCGCGTCCCACCGGGGTTCGTACGGCGCTCACTAGAACAGCTTCCGGCATCCCAGCTCCTCTTCCCATTCACGGCCCAAATTCTCGTCGCACTACTCCGACGTATCCAGCCGCGTCCAGGTGTTCATTTGATAAAAGTGATAGATCGTGCGGTGCTCGATGATTGAGTCGGCCAGCGCGTCGTGGTCCACTCGTGCCGGGCGCGGACTCATGCCCGCCTGCGCCTCATGTACATCCATCGGCGTTGCCGGATCAATGCCCCAGTTAAACCCCAGAACGCCGGTTGGATCGTGCGCCTGCAGCCGTTCCGTCTCCGGAGCTGACGCCAGCTCCATCGCCGCGCCCGGCGCGCTCCCGAAAAATACCAGCAGCGTCACCGTGCCGTGCGTCGCACACAGCACTGCCCAGTCCGTTGACCCGGCCCGCTCCAGGCTGCCATGCACCACGTTCTCCGGCCGGTGCGCCTCATACGTTTGTGGAATCATGCAGCCGCGCTGGCTCAGCACCGCCGCCGTCGCCGGCGGCAATTCCGGAAACGAGCTCACCGGCAGCCGATGAATCAGGTACGCCAGCATCTGGCCCGCTACAGAAATGTGCCCGCTCTCGCTTAACTGCGGCGGAGCTTCCACACTCGGCGGCGTGCTCTGGCCCGCCGTCAGCGTCGCGCACAGCGCCACCAGCACCGCCATCTCCGCTATCTGCACTGCTCGCTTCATCGAGCCCTAATTCCTCAACGGCTTGCCCGTCTTCAGCGTAAACGCAATCCGCTCCTGCGTCTTCCGCTCACCGCACAGCGACAGAAACGCCTCGCGCTCCAAATCCAGCAGATACGGCTCGCTCACCGCCGTGCCCGCCGTCACGCGTCCGCCGCACAGGATATACGCCGCCCACCGCGCCACCTTCTGGTCGTGCTCGCTCGCAAAGCCCGCCTCGCCCATCAAAAAGATGCCCGTCTCCAGCATGGCCAGCGCGCCCAGCCCCGGCGCGGGAATCTGTGTCCGCTGCGCAGGAGGCGCGTAGCCCGCCTCGGCCAGCGCCAGCGCCTGCTCCTTCGCGTCCAGCAATAGCCGCTCCCGGTTCAGCGTCACGCGATCGCTCGCCGCCAGCAACCCCAATCCCCGCGCCTCGGCCGCCGACGTCGACACCTTCGCCATCGCAATCGTCTCCAGCGCGCGCTTCAGCGCCGTCGCCATCTCCGCGCCCTGCGCAAACTTCGACGGCGGGTCTTTCGGATCCGGCACGGCCAGCGCCAGCGCCGCATCCACCGCGCGCAGCAGCATCTCCTTCGTCCCACCGCCGCCGGGAATCAGCCCCACGCCAGCTTCCACCAGACCCATATACGTCTCCGCATGAGGCTGCCGCCGCGCCGCGTGCAGACTCATCTCCGCGCCGCCGCCCAGCGTCATCCCAAACGGAGTCACCACCACCGGCCGCGGGCAAAATTTGACCGCCTGCGTCATCTGCTGGAAGCCGCGAATCGCCAGATCCACTTCCTCCCACTCGCCCTCCTGCGCCACCAGCAGCAGTTGCATCAGGTTCGCCCCCACGCTGAAGTGCTCGCGGTCGCCCGAGATCACAAACCCCGCAAAATCCCGCACCGCGTCCGACGCCGCGTTCAGCACCGCCGAAACCACCGCCACCACATCGCCGCCAATCGCGTTCTTCACCGCATGCAGCTCGATGCACCCGATGCCGTCGCCCAGGTCCACCAGCGACGCCCCGCTGTTCCCGCGCACCACGCCATGCACACGCTTGAAATCCGCCACCCGTGCGTGGCCCGGCCGCTCCGCCAGCGTCTCCCAGTGGGTTGTGAGCGGGTTGTAGCACTGCGGCCCATCCGCCGCATACCAGCGGTCATACTGCGCATCCAGCAGCGCCCGCGCCGCCGCGCACACCGGCATCCCCAGCGCCTGCATCCGCTCCACGCTGGCGCGCACGCCCACCGCATCCCACATCGCAAACGGCCCCAGCTCCCAGTTGAACCCCGCGCGCATCGCTTCATCGATCGACGGCGCATCGTCCGCCGCCTCGCCAATCCGCTCCGCCGCAAAGTTCCACACCGCGCCCAGCAGCGGCCACAGAAAGCGCGCCGCCTTGTCCTTCGCCGCATCGTTCGCCAGCAGCAGCCGCAGACGCTCCTCCACCGTCGCTGCATTCTTCGCCATCTCCAGCGCGGGCAGCGCCGCCTTCTGCGCGGGTCTGTACTCAAACGTCTTCAGGTCCAGCACCAGCCGCTCGTCCTTGCCGTCCGCGCCGCGCTGCTTCTTATAGAAGCCCTGCCCCGCCTTGTCCCCAATCCATCCCCGCTTCACCATTTCGTCCAGCACAAGCGAAAAACCGCCCGCAGCGCCGCCGGGAAAATTCCGCGCCACGTGCGCCATCACGTCGATGCCCACCATATCCGCCAGCCGAAACGTCCCCGTGCGCGGCCATCCAATCGCCGGTCCCGTCAGCACGTCGATCTCCTCAATCGACAGACCCTGCTCCTGCATCAGCTCCACGGTCCGGAACATCACCATCATCCCCATCCGGTTCGCGATGAAGTTCGGCGTGTCATGCGAGAACACAATCTGCTTGCCCAGCATCTGGTCGGCAAAAGCCGCAAACGCGCGCACCAGTTCCGCATCCGTCTCTGCCGTGGGAATGATCTCGAGCAGCCGCATATACCGCGGCGGATTGAAGAAGTGCGTCCCGAAGAAACGCGCCCGGTGCGACGTCAGCTCCGCCGCAATCTGCGCCACCGGCAGCCCCGACGTGTTCGTCGTCAGCGCAGCGCCCGCGTCCAGATGCGGCGTTACCCGCGCCAGCAGCGCCCGCTTGATCTCCAGATTCTCCGCAACCGCTTCAATCACCCAGTCGCAGCCGCGCAGCTTCGCCAGATCGTCGTCGAAGTTCCCCGGCACAATCCGCGCCGCCGCGCTCGTCTCATACAGCGCCGCCGGCTTCGATTTCGCCAGCGCGGCCAGCGCGCCCTCCGCCAGCCGGTTCCGTGAGCCTTCACCCGCCGGAACCATATCCAGCAGCAGCACCGGAATCCCCGCATTCGCCAGATGCGCCGCAATCCGCGATCCCATCACGCCCGCGCCCAGCACCGCCGCCCGCCGCACCAGCATGGGCCTCGCGCCCACGCCCATCCCCACCGCCTCTGGAGCCGTCGCGCTCATCTCCTCGCTCCCTTCGCAACCCTTAGAACGTTCCTGAGCATACGGACGCCGGGTGCCCCCATCCATGGCGTCTGCTTCAGCGGGCGATATGGGTGGGAGACCACGAACCTACTCGCGCGCCGCGCCCCGGATCGGCCATCCCGACCCTGTGACCGCGCACAAATGCGGCAGCACGCCTCGTCCTCAACAATCAAGAAGACGCTCCCGAGCATACGGAAGCGCGCTTTGCCGGGTCAAGGAACGTCCGGCCGCACTTCTAAGCGCCCCATAGGGCCCCGGTTGCCCCATCCATGCGCGTCCGCCCAGCAGTCGGCACGGGCTGGCAACCACGAACCCCTCCCCACTCCACACCCTGTCATCCTGAGCGACCGAAGGGAGTCGAAGGATCTGCGGTTGCTTTCCCCCTCCCAGCCGGCGCCGGGTGCCCCCTGTACCTCGCCGTCGGGGACCGGGGAAGGAAGACTCACCAATCACCCCAGGCGTCCATCCATAGCGTCCGCGCAGCGGGCGGCATGGATGGGAAACCACGACCCCCCTCGCGCGCCGCGCCCCAGGTCACGACCATCCAGCCCCCTGTGACCGCGCACACACGGGGCCACCCGCCTCGTCCTCGACAATCAGGAAGATGCTCCCGAGCATAGGGAAGCGCGGTTGCCGGGTCAGGGCAACGGCCCGCCGCTCGCGCCAAAGGGAGCATCCAGCAGGTTCCGCATGAGTTCAAGCGCCGTCCTTCTTGATCCACTCACCCCAGACGACACTATCAACCCGCTCACCGAGGCTGCGCTCCACGGCATCACCCGCGCCCTCGCCTCCGTCGGCCGCGCCTTCGTCTGCCTCGATCCTCACTTCCGCATCGTCCACGCCTCGCATCTTCTTGACCACCTCCTCGGCGCCGATGCCTCCGCTCAGCTCCGCGGCTGCCCCGTCGAAGAACTCCTCGGCGTCGACCTCTTCGGCCCCGATGGACCGCTCCGCCAGGCCCTCCTCGATCGCCAGATGCGCGAGGGCTGGCGCGCCACTCTCCGCTACGCTGACGGCGCACCGCGCCTCGTCTCCATCACCGTCGCCCCCATGCTCACTGAGGGCTCGGACATCTGCGATCCCCGCGTCATGTACCTCATCCTCCTGCGTCCCGCCGAAGAAGAGCCCGCCTGCTCGGATGTCGCCACCCCCTGTGCCGGAGCCGTCGCCTGCTCGCCCCCCATGCAGCGCATCTTTCGCCTCGTCGAGACCCTCCAGCACAGCGAGGCCTCCGTCCTCATCACCGGAGAAAGCGGCGCAGGTAAAGAAGTCGTCGCCCGCGCCATCCATCAGCACTCCCTGCGCAGCGCCGGACCCTTTGTCGCCGTCAACTGCGCCGCCCTGCCCTCTGAGCTGCTCGAGTCCGAGCTCTTCGGTCACGTCCGCGGCGCCTTCACCGGAGCCGTCCGCGACCGCTCCGGACGCTTCGAGCTCGCCTCCCGCGGCACCCTCTTCCTCGACGAAATCGGCGACCTGCCCCCGCTCCTTCAGGTCAAGCTCCTCCGCGTCCTTCAGGAGCACCGCTACGAGCGCGTCGGCGAAAGCCTCGCCCGCACCACCGATGCCCGCATCATCGCCGCCACCAACGTCGATATCCGCGCCGCCCTCCGCGACGGACGACTCCGCGAAGACCTCTACTACCGCCTCTGCGTCGTCCCCATCGACGTGCCTCCCCTCCGCCAGCGCCGCGAAGACATCCCCCAGCTCGCCCTCAACCTCCTCAACCGCGTCGCCGGCCAGCGCGGCCTCATGCGCCGCATCTCCCCGCAAGCCATGCGCCTGCTCCTCGACTATCCATGGCCCGGCAACGTCCGCGAGCTCTCCAACGCCATGGAATACGCCGTCGCCGTCTCCAAAATGGAAACCATCCTGCCGGAAGACCTCCCCGACGAGCTCGGCCAGTCCGCCTTCCGCGGCCACCTCCTCCACACCAGGGGCGTGCGCCACGCCGCCTCCCACCCCGCCCCGCCCGCGGCCATCCCGGAGCAGGATCGCCTGCGCGCGGCGCTTGAACTGCATCACTGGAAAAAGGCGGAAACCGCCAGGGCCCTCGGCCTCAGCCGTTCTACCCTTTGGCGTCGCATGCGCGAACATCAGCTCGCCTGAGTTTCTTATGCGCTGAAACAAAACGTGTCACGCTGCGACGCCGCGTTGCAACAAACCGTCGCGGCCCGCCGCGCACTCCCCGCAATTCCCCTGTTTCACGCCCTCCGTCATTGGCATCCCTCGTGCTTTCACCATGGGTCGGAACTCCGCCCGGAAGCGAATCAGCGGCCGCGGGCCACGGGCCTGCGCCGCGTGCAATGAAAGTCGGGCTGCGAATCCCTCGATGAAAAGTGCCGGTTGTCTGGGCATCAAGGAGAAGAATGCGGATGCAAACATTTCAGATGTTTCAATTGAAGAGATTCTGGAGCAGAGTCCTGCCATCCACTGTTTCTGCTTTGGTTCTGTTAGCCGGCGGCGCAAACTCGTATGCCACCAACGGCTACCAGTTCATCGGCGTCGGACAATGCGCCATGGGCATGGCAGGCGCGGTCGTGGCGGCTCCCTGCGATCCCATGACCGCCATCAGCAACCCGGCCGGCCTGGCCTGGCTCGAATCGCAGACCGCCTTCTCCGGCGAGATCTTCAATCCCCTCCGCAGCGCCAACTTCGGCTTTGGAAACGTCGGCAGTAACACCAATGTCTACGTCGCGCCGGCCCTGGGCTGGTCTGCTCCTGCCTTCAAGCCCAACATCTACTTCGGCGGCGGCATCTACGGCACCTCCGGCATGGGCGTCAACTACCTGCAGCCCAACACACCCATGGGGACCATCCAGGCCTACAGCAGCCTCAACTTCATGCAGATGGCCCCTGCCGTGGCCTTCAAGTTCGATGACAAGCTCGCGGTCGGTCTCGCACTCGACGGCGGTGCCGAGCAGATCTCGTTCAATCAGACCTTCGGCGGCCAGGGCTTCAACCTCAGCAGTCCATCCTGGGCCTATGGCGTCGGCGCAACCGTCGGCGTTCTCTACAAGCGCAACAGCAAAGTCACCCTCGGTGCTTCGTACAAATCCGAGATGCTCTTCACGCGGGTCTACTGGAATGAGACCTCCGAGTTCATTCCCACCGGCGTTCAGGCCACGTCGCAGGGCATGCAGCCGGTCGGCGTTCAGGGCGGTCCGGGCACCTATAGCGCCCGTCTGAATTACCCGCAGCAGATCGCTTTCGGCGCAGCCTTCCACCCCACGACCAAGCTCCTGGTCAGCACGGAAGGCCAGTGGATCAACTGGCACAAGACCATGAACGACTTCAACGTCCATGGCCCGTGGACAGGGACCTCCTTCGTCTCGCTTCCCCTGCACTGGCAGAACGAATGGGTCAGCAACATCGGCGCCCAGTATGACACCGGCAAGTCCATGCAGTGGCGCGGCGGTTTCGTCTACGGCGGCAATCCCATCAAATCCGCCGACATGCAGGCCAACCTGATCATGCCCGCCATCGTCACCACCGGCATGACCTTTGGCGCCACACAGAAGCTGCCCATGCGCTGGAGCCTCACCGAAGCCCTCATGCATATGTTCCAAAACAGCGTCACCGATGGAACGCTCTTCAACCTGCCGCTGCAGCCGGTCAAGTCCTCCATGTCAGAGAACTCCATCGGCTTCCAGATCGGATATTTCTTCTAGCGCGCTTCCGCTCCGCGATCACTCGGAGTCGCACTCTTCGCGCGGCTGTCTCGCCTCACAGGCAGCCGCGCGCAAGCGAATGAAATCTTCCCTGCGCACGCACAGCCTTGAACACTGCGCCTGCAGCTTCCTCATCCAAATTCTCTGACCCGCGACTGCAATCCCCGCGCGCCCGCGCACTACTCCCAAACTCGCAAATCCAGAAAATTCGCCCAGGTGCAGCAGCCTTTGTATATAGTGCGTGCAGCGGCATCCCCGGCCCTGAGGTCATCCCATGGCGCGCCACATTCGTCTCACCTCGCTGCTGTTCGCGCTCTTCGTGTGCCGCCCCAGCCTTATTTCTGCGCAAGCGACAGCTTCCTCCGCGCAGCCCGAGAGCGCGTCGATCATCACGCTTGGGCAGTCCGTCGTCCCGCTCTACGGCCCGTGGAAGTTCCACATCGGCGACTCGCCCATGGACCCCGAAACCGGCAACCCGCTCTGGGCCGAGCCCCGCTTTGACGATTCGCAGTGGGAGACGGTCGATCTCACGCCGCAGCCGGGCATCGTGGATCCCTTCCTCGCTGATCCCGCATACGTTCAGGGCTGGACCGCCAAGGGCCATCCTGGCTATTGGGGCTACGCGTGGTACCGCATCCGCGTTTCGGCGGCAGCGGAGTCTGGAGAGCGGCTGGCGGTGGTGACGAACGGGGTGGATGACGGCTACCAACTCTTCGCGCAGGGAGAACTGGTGGGCAGCATGGGCAGGTTTCGCGACGGGAAGTTGCCGGTGGTCTATTTCCCTCAGCCCGCGATGCATGTGTTGCCGCAATCCCCCACGGTGGCCCGGACCGGACCCAACGGCAACGAACTCGCAGCGCCGGCCACTCAAGTGCTGGCGTTTCGTGTTTGGATGAGCCCTATACGGCTTTCGCATCATCCGTTCACGGGGGGATTCCACTATGCACCGCTGCTGGGCGAGAGCGGCTCAATCGCAACGCAGGCTCATCTGGAATGGTTGGAACTGGTGCGGCATTATGCGTTCTCTGGGTTCCTGAGTGGGGTGTTTCTTCTACTGACCACGGTGGCCGCAAGCCTGATGCTGTTTGACCGTTCCGATCGCGTGTACTTGTGGGTAGCCGGCGCGTTGATGTTGGCGATGTTGCATGAATTCGTCTTTTCCTTGGCGAACTGGACCCGACTGGTGAGCGTTCGAGAGTTTTTCTTGGCCCTTGAAGTCTTTGCCTCTCCGCTTGCTATAGGCGTTTGGGCAACGATGTGGTGGAAATGGTTTCAGTTGCGCCGCCCGGGGTGGATGCTCAAGGCTATTGCCGCGCTGACGGTACTGGACATGGTATTCGAACTGCTGGGAGAAAATCTGCTCTACGGCATGCCTCATTCGCCGGGCGTGGTGTTTCACGCGGCATCGGGGGCGGTGCGGCTGGTGCTGCTTGTGTTGCTTGCGTTCATTGTGGGCAAGGGGATTCGCGTACAGGGCAAAGAGGGCTGGCTGGTGCTTCCCGCCGTGGTGCTGATGGCGTTCGAGCAATTCCAGAGCGAACTGATCAGCTTGCACATGCACGGAACCTTTTACGCTTTTGGCAGTGTTGTTTTTTATAGCGAGGCTGCCGACCTGTTGCTGTCTGCAGCGATCGCGTTGCTGCTGTTGCGCCGTCTACTGCTGTCGATCCGCCGCCAGCGTCAAATGGCACTAGATGTGAAGCAGGCGCAGGAAGTCCAGCAGGTCATCGTGCCCGAGCAGCGCATCCAACATCCGGGCTTCGTCATCGAGAGCGAGTACCGTCCCGCGCGCGAGGTCGGCGGCGACTTCTTTCAAATCATCCCGAACGAGACCGACAACAGTCTGCTCATCGTCGCAGGCGACGTCACCGGCAAGGGACTCAAAGCCGGCATGCTCGTCGCGCTGCTCGTCGGGGCCATCCGCTCGACGGTCGATTGGACCAGGGAACCTGTCGCGATTCTCAAGGCGCTCAACCAGCGCCTCATCGGCCGCGGAGACGCCCAGGCCACCTGTCTCGCGCTGCGCATCGACCGCGACGGCAGCGTCGCCCTCGCCAACGCAGGGCATCTGCCGCCCTATCTCAACGGCGATCCCCTGGCAATGGAGGGAGCATTGCCGCTCGGCATCATCGCAACCGCCGAGCCCTCCGTCATGCACTTCAAACTCCAGGCCAATGACAAGCTCGTGCTCGTCTCCGACGGCATCGCGGAAGCCACTGACGCCGCCGGCAACCTCTTCGGCTTTGAGCGCGTTCGCGAACTCCTCCGTGCATCCGGAACCGCCGCCGAAGTCGCCCATGCCGCACAAATCTTTGGCCAGGAAGACGACATCAGCGTCATCACCGTCGCGCGTTCAGTCACCACAGAACTCGCGCTGGCCTGAACCGCTCCAGCATAGCGCCGCCTGCCTGCCCTCGCGCGCTCTCACCCGTTCGCCGCGTAGCCCATCCCCGTCAGCACGCCGCGCATGTACGCAAAGCTCTCCGTCACGCCAGGCATCGGGTCCTCGCCGTGAATCTCATATTCCAGGTCCACCCACCCCGCATACTTGATCGCAATCAGCGCCTGAAAAATCTCCCGTATCGGCAGCTTGCCCTGGCCCACCGCCACCTGGCTCTCTTTCTCTTTCAGGTCCGCCAGGTCCTTCATGTGCACGTTGAACAGCCGCGGTCCCGCCGCGTGAATCGCCTCCACCACATCCACGCCCGCGCGCGCGCAATGCCCCACGTCGATGCAGCAGCCCATCCGCCGGTCCATCTGGCCCACGGCCTTCAGCACATCCAGCGGCGAGTGGTAGATCTTGTCCTCAGGCCCGTGGTTGTGAATCGCAAATTGAATGTCGTACTCCTGCACGAACCGCTCGATCCGCGGCAGCGCCTCCGGCAGCGGATCGCCCGCCACAATCACCTTGGCGCCCGCCCGCCGCGCATACTCAAACTTCGCGCGAATATCCGCATCCTCATTCTTCGGGAAGTACACCGCGCCCACCGCATGAACATGGATGCCGTTCGTCGCGTAGTCATAGAGTGCGCGCGCCTCATCGCCCGGATCCATCGGCAGATGGTTCTTCACGTCCTTCGCATTCAGTCCCGTAAGGCGAAGCTCGCGCATATAGGCAATCAGCTGGGGCCGCATGAACTCACGAAAGGTATAGCTGGCAAGCCCCAACCGGATCGGCGCAGGTGCACCGCTCTCGGCGTGGGGCTCGGCGGGCGCAGCCGGGACAGCCACTGCCGCTGCGGCAAAGGTCACGCTGCGAAGAAAAGTACGACGACAAAGGTTCTTCTTCATCTGTGGATGGTCCCTTCACGAACCATCCCATTCCTAACAGACCAAGCCTCTGCTGCTCAAGGTCTCCGCTACGCTCAACTGCGACTCATTCGTAGCGCAGCGCCTCAATCGGATCCATGGATGCCGCCTTCCACGCCGGATAGATCCCGAAGACCAGTCCAATCGCGCACGCCACAAGGAAGGAAATCAGAACCCACGTTGCCGAGAGCGCCGCGTGCAAAAACGATACCGCAAAGTGCAGAATCAGCGTAAACAGCGCACCCGCCAGAATCCCCGCCACGCCGCCCACCATGCACAGCGTCACTGCCTCCAGCGTGAACTGCAGCAGGATATTCTTCCGCGTCGCGCCGATCGCCTTCCGCACCCCAATCTCCCGCGTCCGCTCCGTCACGCTCACCAGCATGATGTTCATCACGCCCACGCCGCCCACCATCAGGCCCACCGACGACACCGCCACCATGAAAAGAAACAGTCCGCCCGTCAGTTGGTTCCACAGCCGCGTCAGCGAATCCGGCCCGAAGATCGCAAAGTTGTCGTCCTGATTGGACCGCAACCCCCGCCGCACCCGAAGCAGATTGCGAACCTCCTCCACCACCAGCGGCTTGTTTGCCTGTTGGTCATACTTCACCACAATCCAGTAGTCTTTGATCTCCGGATGGATCTTGTGGAACGTCGTGATCGGAAAATACGCCGAGTTGTCCTGCGTGTTCCGCCCGCTCCCAAACGGCTGCGGCTGCACGTCCAGCACTCCGATCACCGTGAAAATATCCCCCCGGCACTCCACGTCCTTGCCCAGCGGCGACCCCTCCGGAAATAGGTCCTCCGCCGCATCGTGGCCCAGCACCACCACGTTGGCCGAGCGCTGCTCTTCGGCATCCGTCCACATCCGTCCTTCCAGCATCTCGATGTCTGTTACGTCCTTGACCGCCGAGGTGCTGCCGTTCAGAATCGTGTTCTGGATCGAGTGGCCGCCCGCCTTCATCGACACATCGCCCACCCCAGTCTGGAAGTTCTGCGAAGTCAGCTCCGGGTCCACCGCCGCCACGTGCGGCAGCTCGCGCATCGCAATGCCATCTTCAAAGGTGAGCTGCTTGCGGTTCAGTTCTTCGGTCGTCGGCCGCTTGCCGAACGGCTCAAACCGGAAGACCCACAGATCGTTCGTTCCCAGCGAGTTCACAAACTGCGCGATATTCGTATTCAGCCCGTTGATCGCCGACGAAATCAGAATCACCGTCGAAATGCCGATCGAGATGCCCAGGATCGTCAGCCCCGAGCGCAGCTTGTTCTTCCGCAGCGTGTCCAGTGCCAGCTTCACTGATTCTTTTGAGTCGCTCAGTCGCATCGTTAGAGCTCCGCTCGCAGCGCCACTATCGGATCCAGCTGCGCTGCCTTGTGCGCCGGATACACCCCGAAAAACAAGCCCACCGCCGTCGCGACAAATAGACTCAGCAGTATCGACCACACCTGCACCACCGACGGGAACGCGATCACCAGCGTAATCGCTTTCGCAACTGAGATGCCGGCAATCACCCCGATCACCCCACCCACCAGCGACATCGTCGCCGACTCAATCAGAAACTGCAGCAGAATATCCTGCCGCCGCGCCCCCAGCGCCTTCCGCACCCCAATCTCCCGCGTCCGCTCCGTCACGCTCACCAGCATGATATTCATAATCACAATCCCGCCCACCACCAGTGAGATTCCTGCAATCGCCACCACCACCGCGCCAAAGTTATTCAGAATCCTGCCCAGCAGATTCTGGAACGTCGCGCTCGTGTCCACCGTAAAGCTGTCCGGCGCATTCGGCGCAAGGTGCCGCCGCACCCGCATCAGCATCCGCAACTCGTCCTGCACCGCGTCAATCACCGCCCCGCCGCCGCCCGCGTCCACATAGATTTCCAGCGTGTCGTGCGCCCCGTACTGCGCCAGAAACGCCGTCAGCGGAACCGCCACCCAGTTGTCCATGCTCCGGCCAAACATCTTGCCCTGCGGCTCACCCACACCGATAATCCGGTACGGCTCGCCATCCACGCGGATCTCCTTGCCCAGCGGATCCCCCGGCCCCAGCATGTTGTCCACAATATCGGATCCCACCACTGCCACATGCGTGCTGTGCTGGTCCTCGGTCTCCGTAAATCCACGCCCCAGCGCGATGTTCAGATTTGAGATCGCAGGCATCGTCCACGTCCACCCGCGAATCTCCGAGTCCGTCGTCGAGTTCTTCCCATACACCACTCCGCCCGTCTTCGTCTGCGCCGCTCCCCCGGAAACACAAAGCCGGCAGTTCGCCAGAACGGCCTTGTAGTCGTCCAGCGTCACGTTCCGGCGCTTCTGAAACTCCAGGTACTCCTGGATCGTGATAAACGTCTGCGGCATCTTGCTGATCGTCACCACGCTCGCCCCATAGGTGTTGATCTTGCTCGTTACAAACGCCTTCGCTCCGTTGGTCAGCGTCACCACCGCAATCACCGACGCCACCCCGATCACCACGCCGATCAGCGTCAGGATGCTCCGCATCTTGTTGGCCCACAGCGCCTGCAGCGCCAGCTTCACACCTTCCAGCAGTTCCATGCCTTCTAGCTATCCTGTCTCAGCGCGATCCGCACTGGCCCTCCGGCTCTTCCGCCTTGGGACGGCCCCGGTGTACCCAGTCTATGCAAACACAAGCCCCACCGAGATACCTCACCGGCCATACCCATCCGTACCCCCCCGCGCGCAACAAAAAATGGGGCTCCCAGCGACACATCCGCGACGCCGGGATAAAGGCCAAAGGCCGCCCCGCCGGTGCGGAAGGTCACATGAGAGTTGAAAATCGCGCCGGTATTCCTTGGACGTGCGAGACCCGTCCCAAGCCGCAGACCTCTTCCTCCACGTATACGCCAAGCGGCCCCGTCGCGGTTCCTGACCGCTGACCCTTTTTCACGCCGCCTCAAAGCCGACGCCATGCATAGCCGCCTGAGCCGAAACGCCCCTCACCGCCCGGAGCTTCCAAACCCTGCCGCCACTCGACCTAACGCTTCAAAGCCGTGTCGGCCCTCAACCGTGCGGTCAGCCGCATACCCGGCGTAATCTCCACGTCTTCCCCTCGCGGCAGCGCACCCGCCACATGCACCAGGGACGCGTTCGCAATCCTCTGCTGCGCCGTCTCCGGGTCTGGAGCGGCCAATGTCAAAGTCGCCGCCAGCGGAACCGTCACATCGCCGGCCGTCAGCGACTGCACCTGAAACACCAGCTCGCCTTGCTTGCCGTTCGGCCCGGCTCGCTCCACACGCGTCAAAACCGCCTTCGCCGTGCTCCCCTTGGCCGCGATCACCGTGCCTCCGGAGATCACATCCTCGTCCAGCAGCAGCGCCACCGGATCCCCCGCCTGCGCTTCGTCTGAGCCGAGATCGGCATGAGTCACCAGGCGCAGCTCCGTCCCCTGGCGCAGAACTCCATCCGGCGCGGCCACACTCTGCGGCAACGGCCCCGCTCCAGATACCACATAGCTCGCCACGGCAACCCCGCTCGGCAGCTTCTGCGGCTCCACGGCGATCGCCTGCAAACGCATGCTGGCGCCAACGTGAATCGGCCCGGCGTACCGCGCCGAATCCACCGTCGGCGTCCAATCATCCGTCGTGTAATAGATCGCCGCGTCCTTCGACGCGCTCGCGATGCTCACCTCAAACCCGGTCGCCGCATCCCCAGAGCCAATCGAGAACACCGGTGGCGCCGCACATCCGCAGTCCGGAAGGGCGCGCGGCGCGTCCGCAATCTGAACCGCGTCCGCCGCAGGCGCCGCTCCCTCCATGCCCTGCGTGGAGAGCGGATTGACGCCCTTGCCCTGCTTCCCCAGCGCCTGCACCGACGTCTTATTGATCTGCACCGTCTCGGTCATCACTTGCGCAATACCGGACGGCCCCATGACTACTCCGCACAGCACAACCAGGACAAGGTGAGTGGATCGCATCCAAACCTCCCGCACCCGAGACGAGACTCGACCAGTTCAGCAGATTCCACAAGCATGTGCAAGCCCGGCGCACGCCAACCCTCCGCGCCGTTCACGTCCTCACCGCCCGGAGCTGCCAAACCCCTTCGCCGCCCGCGCCGACTCCTCCAGGCTTTCCACTTCCTGCACAAGCCCCGTCCGCACCGGCACCGGAATCATCTGCGCAATCTTCTCGCCCGCCTGCAGCACCACGGCCCCATCGCCCAGGTTCGTCATCAGCACCAGAATCTCGCCGCGATACCCCGCGTCAATTACCCCGCCTGTCGTCGCCACTCCCCGCGCCGCCATCGACGACCGGTCCCGCACCAGCAGTCCGAGCGCTTCGCCCGTTTGCGGATCGCGCGCCTCCACCGCAATCCCCGTCCGCACCCGCACTGTGGCCCGGGGCCGCAGCACCACGCCGTCCAGGGCAAACACGTCATAGCCCAGATCCTCGCCCGCATGCGCCACCTCCGGCAGCCGGGCCCCGTCTTCCAGCAACTTCACTCGTAACATGTGTCGATGGTAGCAGCGGCGCAAGCCATCGCAGCAGGCCCGCATCTCCGCTGACCCACCTCCCGCCTCAGTGGTCCACACCCGCTCATCCCACTCTAGCCCGCCCGCTCGCCGTCTCGTCCCCCAAAAATGGTCAGCCCCGGCGAGCATCGCCCGCCGGGGCTGTCTACTGCAAAATTCGGCAGTTGGACCTGTAAGCCGAATTCTGTCGTGTGCGGTCATTCCTCTAGGCCAAGCGTTACCGCTTGCGCTCATCAGCGACCTACCCGGAGGTTTCGGCAATTGCTCGAGCCGCCTTGCCGCATCGGGCCGATACGGTGCCCCGCCTGGCTCTTGGCGAAAGCTTCCCTCCCTATTTGGTCTTGCTCCGTGTGGGGTTTACCCTGCCCCCGGCGTTACCGCCGGAGCGGTGCGCTCTTACCGCACCTTTTCACCCTTACCCCGGCACCGCGCACGGCCGCCAAACAAACTTAGGCGGACCGGCCCGGGATCGCCCTCGTAACGAGGGGTAGTCGAGGCGGTATCCTTTCTGTGGCACTGGCCGTCCACGGGCCTTCAAGCCCGCGTCCCGGACGTTATCCGGCACACTGCCCTGCGGAGTTCGGACTTTCCTCCCCCGGACCTCGCGTAAGCGATGTCCGGCAGCGACCGCCCGGTCCTCCTGCCATCTCCAGTCTACCGCGAATCCCCGCCCTTACTCCGCCAGCTTCACCACCATCTTCCCCACATTCCCCGCGCCGGGGTGCAGCAGATCCATCAGCGCCCCCGGAGCCGCCTCAAGGCCCTCCACCACCGTCTCCCTGCTCGCCAGCCTGCCCGACTCCAGCGCCGGCAGCGCCTCGGCCAGAAACGCCGGCATCTCCTTCATGTGGTCCGACACAATAAAGCCTTCCAGACGCAGCCGCTTGCCAATCGCCACCGTCAGGTTTCGCGGCCCCGGCGCCGGCGTGTTGTAGTTTGCAATGCCCCCGCACAGCGCCACCCGCCCAAAGTCGCGCAGCGCATACAGCGCGGCCTCCAGTTGCGGCCCGCCCGTGTTGTCAAAGTAGACATGAATCCCCTCCGGCGCACCCCGCCGCAGGTGGTCCAGCGGCGCGCCGTCCAGATAGCTGAACGCGTAATCCACCTTCAGTTCCTCGCGCAGGTACTCGACCTTCGCCGCCGAGCTCGCGCTTGCCACCACACGGCACCCGTGCAGCCGCGCCAGTTGGCATACCGCGCCGCCCACCGCGCCCGCGCCCGCTGACACAAACACCGTCTCGCCCGCCTTCAGCCCCGCCACGCGAAACAGCCCCACCCACGCCGTCAGCCCCGTAATCCCCAGCACCCCCAGATACGCCGACGCCGCCGCGCGGCTCACATCCACCACCTGCAGCCGGGCCGCCGCGGCCACATACACTTCGCGCCATCCCAGAAAGCTCAGCACATGCGTCCCCACCGGCAGCGCCGCGTCCCTTGACGCAATCACCCGCCCTACCGCGCTGCCCTCCAGCGGCTTGCCAATCTCAAACGCAGGCACGTACGACCGGCCTTCATTCATTCGCCCCCGCATGTACGGGTCCACTGACATGCACACATTGCGCACCATCACCTCGCCCGGTCCCGGCTCGGCCACCTCCACCGTCGCAAAGGAAAAATTCTCCGCCGTCGGCGCTCCCTGCGGGCGGCTGGCTAAACGAACTTCATGGCTCTCGATTGGCATTTCATGCTTCCTTCCGGAAATCCGCGTCCAGCATAGCGCACACCACTCCCCGCACGCCGCCCTCCCTGCCGCGTCACCCCCACTGCATACCATGGCGTCCCCGCAGTACAATACCCCGAAGCTGTTTCACTAAGGAGACAAGCTCTTCATGCCGCACACCTTCGCTCTCCCTGTCGCTGCGTCCCGCTCTGCGTTCCCCGTCTCGCGTGCCGCTCTCATTGCCTGCCTGTTGTGCTTCGCTCCGGCCGCCGGCCGCGCACAGTCCGCCGCGCCGCCAGCCCACGGCATCGCCGTCGCCAACATGGACCCCGCCGTCAAACCCGGCGACAACTTCTACCTCTACGCCAACGGCGCCTGGATCGCCCGCACCCAGATTCCCCCCGACCGCGCCGCCTACGGCGTCTTCACTCTTCTCAGCGACCTCAGCACCAAGCGCACCAATCAGATCATCGAAGAAGCCGCCAAGTCCAACTCGCCCGTCGGCTCCAACGCCCGCAAAATCGCTGACCTTTACAACTCCTATATGAACGAGAAGGGCATCGAAGCCCTCGGTCAGGCGCCGCTCCAGTCCCACCTCAAGGAAATCGCCGCCATCCGCGACCGGCGCGAACTCGCCCTGGCCCTCGGAAAATCCCTCCGCGTCGATGTCGACATGCTCAACAACACTCATCTGTCCACCTCCAACCTCTTCGGCCTCTGGATCGCCCCCGGCTTCAGTGACTCCGACCACTACGTGCCCTACATGCTCCAGGGCGGACTCGCTCTGCCCAACGCCGACTACTACCTCACCGACAGCGACGCCATGAAGCAGATTCGCGCGCGCTATACCACCCACGTCACCACCCTCCTGCGCCTCGCCAGCTTCGACCATCCCGACCAGCGCGCCGCAGCCGTCATCAACCTCGAAACCTCCATCGCCAAAACCCACCTCAGCATCGCGGAGATCGAGGACATCGCAAAGGCCAACAACCCCTGGGCCCGCGCCGACTTCTCCCGCAAAGCCCCAGGCCTCGACTGGAATGCCTTCTTCGAGGGCGCCGGCCTCACCCACCAGCAGCAGTTCATCGTTTGGACCCCCACCGCCGTCTCCGGTGAAGCCGCCCTCGTTGCCTCCACCCCGCTCAACGTCTGGAAAGACTGGCTCGCCTTCCACCTGATCGACCGCTACTCCGACGTTTTGCCTGCCGCCTTTGCCGAAGAGGAGTTCAGCTTCTTCGGCAAAACCCTCTCCGGCGTCCAGCAGCAGCGCCCCCGCTGGCAGCGCGGCGTCGCCGTCGTCAACGCCTACCTGGGAGACGCCGTCGGCCAGATCTACGTCCAGCAGTACTTCCCGCCCGAAGCCAAAGCCCGCGCCCAGGCCTTGGTCGCCAATCTCATCGCCGCCTTCCACAAGCGCCTCGACGCCCTCACCTGGCTCGCGCCAACCACCCGCGCCGAGGCCCACGCCAAGCTCGACACCCTCTACGTCGGCATCGGTTACCCCGAGAAGTGGATCGACTACTCTGCTTACGATGTCCGCTCCGGCGACGCCTTCGGCAACGCCTTCCGCGCCAGCACTTTTGACACGCAACGCTGGATCGCCCGCCTCGGCACGCCCGTCGATCGCCACGAGTGGTGCATGACCCCGCAGACCGTCAACGCCGTCAACATGCCCCTGCAGAATTCGCTCAACTTTCCCGCCGCCATCCTGCAGCCGCCCTTCTTTGACAACGACGCCCCCGACGCCTTCAACTACGGCGCCATCGGCTCCATCATCGGACACGAGATCAGCCACACCTTCGACGCCGAGGGCTCCGCCTTCGACGACAAGGGCCGCGTCCGCAACTGGTGGACCCCCGCTGACCACGCCCACTTCGACGACGAAGCCCGCAGCCTCGCGCAGCAGTTCGACACCTACGAGGTCTTCCCCGGACTGCACGTCAACGGCAAGCAGACTATCGACGAGAACATCGCCGACCTCGGCGGCATCGCCGCGGCTTATGACGGCTTCCACGCCGCGCTCAAAGGTGCAGACGCGCCCGTCCAGAACGGCTTCAACGGCGACCAGCAGTTCTTCATCGCCTTCGCGCAAAACTGGGGCTCAAAAACGCGCGACGCCAGCCTGCGCAATCAGGTCATGCTTGACCCCCACGCCCCCGGCCAGTTCCGTGCAGAAACCGTTCGCAACTCCGACGCCTGGTACAAGGCCTTCAACGTCCAACCCGGCGACAAGCTCTACCTCGCCCCAGACCAGCGCGTCCGCATCTGGTAGCCCGTCGCCGTCCCGCAACCGCGCCCCGCTCACCGCGCCGGCAACACTCGAATCCATGAGTCGTTGCCGGCCGCCGGGGCATCTCGGTAGGTGGAGGTCATCCCTATGAGAATTGCCGCGCTCGTTGCCCGCATCCTGCTCGGGCTCATCTTCTTCGTCTTCGGCCTCAACATGTTTTTCAACTTCATTCCCATGGGCCCCATGCCCACCGGTCCCGCCGGCAGCTTCCTGGGCGTGCTCGCCGCCACCCATTACACGCTCGCCGTCGGCGCCGTCATGGTCACCTCAGGGGCGCTGCTGCTCATCGGCCGCTTCGTTCCCCTTGCGCTCGTCCTGCTCGGCCCCGTGCTGGTCAACATCCTCATCTTCCATCTCCTTATGGCGCGCTCCGCCATCGGCCTGGGCCTCTTTGCCGCCCTGCTCTGGTTCGTGGTCTTCGCCCGCCACCGCGCAGCCTTCGCCGCAATCTTCCAGCCGCGCTTTCGGGACTGAGAGCCGCCCCTACTGCGTTGCAATCGCCAGCATCTTCCGCATAAAGCCATCGTCGGGAAACAGTTCGAGATAACGATCCATCGCCGCGACAGCCTTGTCATACCGCTTCGCGGCGATCAGGCAATCGATGAGCGTCTTCCGCGCAAGCACATCGTAGGGGTCAAGGCTCACCGCCTTTTCGCCCGACGCGATGGCCTCCTCAAGCTTGCCAACTTTCGCCAAAGCCTCTGCCAGGTCGCTATAGGTCTGCGCCCGCTGCGGATCAAGCTCGATCGCGCGCTGCAAATCGCGCACAGCCTGCTGCGCGTTCCCGTTGTTCAGCTCCCGGCGCGCCAGTTGCTCCTGCACCTTCGCGTGGTTGGGGTCCGTCCGCTCTGCCTCGCTCAGCGTCCGCTGATACGCCGCTTCATACTCCGGATGCTGATTCGCAATCTCGCGATACGCTTGCAGCAGGGTCGTGGCAGGCAACGCGTCCTTCCGCCCCGGCACGCGATTCAGATGCACCAGGTCCGGCAGTTCCGAGGTCGTCATCGCAAACGCCTCGTCGGGCAGAGGCTCTGCCGCACGCGCGGGAATGCGGTGATTGGTCAGGCTGGAGTGCGCTATCTTCGGGGTCGTGCGCCGCGGCATATGGCATCCGATGCAGTTATCCTCCGGCGTGGTCCGGGCGCGTGCCGCAGCGGGCAGCGTGCACATGTGGTTCACATGGCAATCCATGCACTTCGTGTTAAAGTACGCCGCCGCCGCCGCGGACGTTGGCTCCACATGCGGATCGTGGCAGGTCGCGCAGCGCAACTGCCCGGCGCTTGCCCGGTAGCACTTGCTCAACCGCATCTCAAAGTACTGCTGCAGATGATCCTCGTTCTGCGGATCGTCCCGCTTCAGCGGAACCATGAAAATGGACAGCGTGTCGTCCAGCGGCTGCCCCGGACGAAAGTCCTGGTACGTCTTGCCGGGCCGTGCGATGCGCGCGTCCCCGCCCTCGTGGCACGACATGCAGATATTGTTTTCCAGCTCCGCACTCAGCTTGTTTGGGTTCACGATGAAGGATTGCGTCGTCAGCCCGCCGGTTTTTTCCATCGCTCGCACATGCTCCGCGCCGGGACCATGGCAGTTCTCGCATCCGATCGCGAACTGCTCAAAGGGAACCGGCTTGAATTTGCCTGTGTCCTGATCGGCAGGTTGCGGGCGACCGCTGTGGCACGAGATGCACCCGGCAAGAATCGGCCGGTTGAAACCGCCGGTCCTCGTCTCGTAACCGGGCGAGACATCCCACTCTCCGGGCGCGGTGTAATACGAAACCGGAGCTTCAAAGAGATACGAACCGCGCTGGACAATTCCGCCGAAGCCGTTCGCATCGCCGCCCAGGATCCACCCTATCGGCTGCGTATCCCGGAAAACGTCCTCGCCCCGCGCGCCCGTCTGGAACTCGCTCACATACAGTTTTCCGGCACGCGCAAAGATCGAAAAATGCCGATCGGTCTGCTGGTTATAGACGCTGCCGGGCAGGTGCAGCGTGGACAGCATCTCCGGCGTCACCGGGACCAGAGAACGGCCCATGTGCGTCCGCGAGAAACTCGCGTAGATTGCGGCGTGGCAGCGGGCACACCCCGCCGAACCCACATAACCGTCCGCCGCGGTCTGCGCCTTCTCGCGCGGGACCACGGAGCTGTCAGGTCGATCTGGCCTTGATTCGCCGAACACCTGCCGCTGAAGGAAGAATCTCGCAAACAACGAACCGGAAATTCCAACCCACATCAGTGCAAGAATGAAACAGGCAGCCGACGCCCGCCAACATCTTTGCGGTGCGTTCATTCCTATGTGTGACGTTTGGCAGTGAGCATTGGATGCAGGCCTCGACCGGGTCACTTCCATCCACACCCGCTGCCTTCCGGGATAGCGCCTCAGTTCCCGCCCGTCAGCTCCCGGATGATCTCCGCCTCGCGCTCGCGATACGGCCGCCCGTCCGCGTAAAACACATCGTGAAACCAGATCGGCGGCTGCTCCAGCACATACGGCCGCTGCCAGGAGTCCCACGGCAGATACGTCTGGCTCTTGCCCGCCACCAGTCCCCAGTTGATCGCGCCCACGTGATACTTCTTCGCCACCGGCAGCACCGTGTCAAACGTGCTGCCCGCCCCGCGCGCCATATACTCCGTCGCAATCAGCGGCCGGTGAAACTGCTCCAGCAGTTTCACGTGCGCCTCAAAATCCTCCGGCCACCCGTAGTTGTGGAAGCTGATGATGTCCGACTGCTCCACCTGCACCCGCGCCATCGGCGGCATCTTGTCCAGCGCACTCCAGTCCCCATGCCACACCCCGCTCGTCAAAGGCTGCGTCGGATGCTCCGCCCGCGCCCACGCGTACACCTGCGGCAACAGAGCCAGCACCAGCGCAACCTTGTTCTTCGGGTCCTCTTTTTCATACGACCCGCCATTCGTGTTGTCCGGCTCGTTCCACACATCCCACGCCAGAATCCGCGGATCGTTGGCAAAGTGCCCCACCACGCCCTGCACATACTTCTCCAGCCGTGGATACTGCGCCGGATCCGCCAGAATCTCCGCGCCCGGCGCCTGCACCCATCCCGAGTTATGCACCCCCGGAATCGGCGGATGTTGCGGCCCCAGCTTCGGATACGGGTCCCAGCACGAGTCGAACAACACAAACACCGGCCGGATCCGATGCCGCGCCGCAATCGTCAGAAACGTATCCATCCGCTGTGTGAATCCCTGCGGATCCTGCTCCCACGCCAGGTTGTGCAGAAACACCCGCATTGTATTCATCCCGATGCCCTGCGCCCATCCCAGCTCGCGATCGATCGTGGTCGGGTCAAACGTCTCCGCCTGCCACATCTCCAGCTCGTTGATTGCCGTCGAGGGCAAAAAGTCCGCGCCCACCGGCCACGACTGTCGCGCATACCAGGCATTCGCCTCGGCCTCCGTCCATCGCTGTTGCGCATTCATACGCGGCACAACGGTTAGCACAAGCGCCAGCGCCACCGTGCAGCGAAGCGTCGTGGCAGGCCCTTTGTGGGCTATTTCGCCAAACAACCGGATCAGTGAATGCATGGGAACCTCGCTTTGCAGCATCTGAATTCTACTTGGCCTTCTCCAGGTCCGCCGCCTTGGCCCGTTCCGCCGTAGCTTCCTCGGCTCGCCCCTGCCGTTCGTAGGCAATTGCCAACTGCGTGTGTGCCTCGGCAAAGGTCGGGTCGGCAGCAATGGATTCCTGGTACCGCGCCACTGCATCCGCAACCTGACCGCGCAGCATCAGCTGATTGCCGGCGTTCATGGCAAAGTTGGCCCGCTGCCGGCTCACCGCGCCCCGCGCCAGCACCGCGCCCTCACGCCGCAGCGCCACGGCCCGGCCGCGCAGCTCCTTCATCTGCGCACGCAGCTCCGCGGCCTTCTGCGCATCGCCCGCCGTCTCCGCCGCATCCGCCTCTGTCGACAGGTTCGCCGCTTCTTCCGCCAGCACGCTCGCCAGCGTCACCCGCGGTCCCGGCTGCCCCGGCAGCAGCGGAATCGCCTTTCCCAGCGCCTCCGCGGCCTCCGGCAGCCGCGAGTCCTGCTTCAGCGTGCTGCCCAGGATCGCCCACGCATCGCCGTTCTCCGGGCGCAGCGCCACCGCCTTCCGCAGCTCCACCACCGCCGCATCCAGCCGCCCCATCTGCATCAGCAGAATCCCCAGCGTATACGGCGGATCCTGCAGCGTCGGATCCATCTCGCCCGCGCGAGTCAGCTCCGCGATCGCGTCCTCGTACCGGTCTTTGAACTTGTACGCAAGCCCCAGGTCGTAGTGCGTCTGCGAATCGTTCGGGTCAATCGCAAGCGCCTTCTGGAAATCCCCGATCGCCTCGTCGAATGCCGAAAGCTGCACATGCGCCACACCCAGGTCTTTGTAAATCGTCGGGTCCTGAGGAGCCGCCGCCTGCGCCAGCGCAAAGGTCGCCAGCGCCTCCTTCGCCTTGCCCGTCATCGTCTCTGCCAGGCCCAGATTCGTCAGCGCCGTCACGTTCCTGGGGTCGCTCGCAAGCACCTGCTGGAACAAGGGAATCGCTTCCTGCTGCCGCCCCAGCCGCTGCAGCGCCATACCCATCTCCAGCGCCGCACCCGGCGGCGGAGGATTCAACTTGAGCGCCTGTTGAAACTCCGCGATTGCCTCATCATCCTGGCCCGCTGCCGCCAGCGTGCGCCCATACTCCAGCAGCGCATCGCCGTTCGGCGGCGTCGCCTCCGCCGCAACCTGCAGTGTCGCCAGCGCATCCGGCATCTCATGCTGCTCGCGTTCCAGCACGCCCAGATGAATTCGCGCCGGCATGTACCCAGGGTCCACCTTCAGCGCCTGCTCAAAGCGGCCGCGCGCGTTCTCCCACTGCTGCTCCTGCGCATAGAGCGAGCCGATCGCATCGTCCAGCGCCGCGCTCCGCCCCACCAGCGCTTCTTCTGCCATGAACTGGCTCATCGCCTCGTCCGGCCTGCCCGCTGCCGCCAGCGCCCGCCCATAGCCTTCGTAGAACTCCGCGCTCAACGCCGGCTGGCCCGGCTGCACCGCCAGCTTCAGAGCCGCGGCATAGTGGGACAGCGCGCTCGGCATCTCACCCGCCTGCACGTAGGCCTGAGCCAGCGTCGCCTCGTTCCCGATATCTTCAGGCTTGATCTTTTCCGCGGCCATCAGTTCGCCAATCGCGGCCCGCGCGTTGCCCTGCTCCAGCAGCACCGCGCCCAGCGCTTCATGGCCCTCGGCAATCTGCGGCGCCAGCCGCACCACCTCGGCAAACTTCTTCCGCGCTTCTTCCAGGTTGCCGCTATCCCGTGCCGCCACACCCGCGTGAAACGCCGCATCAGCCCGCTTCAGCGGCCGGGGCGTCTTCACCGGCGTCGTTTGCGCCGCCAGCCACAGCGGTAGCGCCACCAGCACACTCAGCCATCCCGGCCGCGTCCGGCCCCTAACCGCAAGCATTGCTTACTTCTCCGCCGGCTTGGGATCGTTCTGGTGCTGCAGGTCCACCACCGTCCTGAACTCGCGGTTGGCCGCCGCCACCTGCCCCACCGCCCTGTACGCCTGTCCCAGCAGATTGTGCGTCACGTAATTCGAGGGGTCCATCCGCTCCGCGTGGTCCAGGTAGTGCAGCGCCTGGATCGGCTGCTTCAGCTTCAGAAACGTCTCCCCCAGCAGGATGAAAGGCTCCGTTGAATACGGATTCAGCAGCACCGCGCGGTCCAGTGCCTGTTGCGCGCTGTCATTCGCGCCGCTGCGTAGATACGCATCGCCCAGCCGGCTGTAAAGGTCCGCATTCAGAGGATTCAGCTTGCGCTCGGCCTCAAACTCCCGTACCGCTCCCGGCACATCGCCTCGCGACAGCGCCACCTCGCCCAGCAGCTCGTGCGCCAGCGGCAGCGTTGGATTGAGGCCCAGCGCCTTGCTCGCTTCCGCCCCCGCCTCGTCGCGCAGCTCGCGCCGCAGAAACATCCGCCCCGCCAGCAGATACGCCTCCGGCGAGTCCGGCACAAATCCAAACTGCCGCGCAAACGCATGGCGCGAGTCGTCATACCGCTGCACATCCGCATAGCACAGCGCCAGCACATAGTCCGGATCGATATTCGCGCTCTGCACTTTGGCCTTCGCCTGCTCAAGAAAGGGAATCGCTGCCTGAATCTGCCCCAGACGGAACAGGCTCACCCCGCGCATCTCAATCGATTCGCGATCGTTCGGATCCTGCGCCGCAGCCTTGCTGAAGGCCGCAATCGCCTCCGTGAACTGCTCGCGCTGGTAGTCGATGATCCCCCGCAGCCGCTCCGCGCCCGCCGGCTCCGGCGTCTGCGCCGCCAGTTGATCCAGTTGCGCCATCGCCTGGTCCAGCCGTCCGCGCCCCGCCAGCTCCCGCGCCGTTTCAATCGTCACCGGAGCCGCGGCCCCTGCCGTCCCCTGGCCGCCGGACTGTGCCGCTTGCGCCCCGCCTGCAATACCCGTAACAAGAAAAATCAATGCGCTTACTAAGATCCGTGACATATCCGCCCTGCTCTTGCAGTGTAACTCTGCGCTTCGGCGCATCCGCGTGCCCTGTCTCACACACCCTCGCTCTCCGCGGTCAGCGCGCGCCCTGCAAAAAATTGAGGGGAGCCGAAGCCCCCCTCTAGTTGTGTTGCGGCTCCTCGCGCGGAGTTAGAACATGACGCGCATGGAGAACTCAAGCTGACGCGGTCCGCAATCGCCGTTCGGGAAGCATCCTGGTGCTTCACTGGAAATCGTGCCGGTCGACTCAATGTTGCCGCTGGGGTTGCCTGGGTTGATGTGGTTGAAGGCATTGAAAGCATCCATGCGGAAGTTCGCCATGATGTTCTCATGAATCGTGAACGCCTTCGTGATCGCCAGGTCCGTGTTGAACAGCGACGGCCCGAAGTATGTATTGCGGCTCACGTTGCCGATCGTGTCCAGGCCGGGATTGACGAAAATTCCCGTCCCCGGATCGGTCAGCAGGTCCGTGGTCTGCGGTTGATAGTACGTGCGGGTGCCCACGCCGCCTGAACTCGGCGTGAAACCGGTCAGGCTCGTCTTCATCCGCGCTCCGCCGGCCGCGCTCGGCCAGTTAGGAGCGCTGCTCGGCACGTTCGTTTGAGCCTCGTTATAGCTGAGCGAGTACGGCAAGCCGCCCGCCCAACTGAGAACGCCGCTGAGTTGGTAACCGCCGATGAGCAGATCGGTCACACGGTTGACGCCCGGAGCAAACTGCTTGCCCTTGCCGAATGGCAGGTCATAGCTGCCGTACATGGTCAGTTGCTGGTCGCGCGTGTTGCTGTCGCGGCCATGTGTCAGGCTGTGGCTCCATGTGTAGTAGCCCGTTTGTTCGTCGAACGCACTCGCCCACTGGTAGTTCGCCGTGTACGCAAGGCCCTTGGCAAGCTGCTGCGCCAGGGTCACCTGCAAGGCGTCGAACTCCGTGTTCTGGTTGTTGCCGTCGTACTGGATGCTGTTCGTCCAGCCGCACATGCCGGGCGTCACGAACGGCTCGTTCGGCGTCGCGTAATTGGCATCCTGGCAAGCCGGCAGGCTGTACCCGTAGTAGCGCTGCAGGAAGTTCGAAGTGCCTGTTCCACCGTTGGCGGCGATGGTGTTTCCCGCAACCGTCGGATCATAGTGCAGCGTCTGACCTCCAATGCCATAGGTCCCAGGCAGGGTGATCGCCGCTTCGTTCGGGTTTGTGCTGTTGCCGTCTCCGTCACCCAGCGTGTGGGTGCCCTTGTTGCCTACGTACGCCAGCGTCAGCGTCAGGGTCGGCGTCAGCGCCCGCTGCACGCTCAGGTTCCAGGCATCGATCGTCGGGAAGTTGAGCGGGTTCGGACGAACCTTGGTCGAAACCTGAGACCCAGGGTTGGGCAGCAGGCCGTTGGCTGGAACCGCAGGCATCACGTTGGCGGCCGGCCCTTGCGCCAGCGTGAACGCCACCGTCGTCGGGGTGGGCTGGTTGATCTGCTGGTTGGCCAGAACCGGCAGGTTCTGGGTTACCGTGTGGCCGAAGATCGAGCCGAACACACCGGTGTCAAAGCTGCGTCCATACCCGGCGCGAACTACAGTCTTCGTGCCAAGCTGGTAGGCAACGCCAATGCGCGGTGCGAACATCTTGCTGAACTGGATGCCCCAGCCCATGTCCGACGGAATCCCGCCGATGCCGGCCACGTGCAGATAGCCGTCGGTCAGGCTCATTAACGCGCCGTTGCCCGGCGCGTTCACTGTCTCCGGGAAGTAAAGCTCATACCGCAGGCCCAGGTTCAGTGTCAGGTTGTGCGTCGCGCGCCACGTATCCTGCGCATAGAAGAAGGTGCGCTTCTGAAATTCCTTGGCGTTTGTGTTGGTGGAGACGTAGCGGTTGTAGCTCGTCACATCGCCCAGCATGTAGGTGGCCCAGCCGAGACCGCCTTGCGTTTTAAGACCCTGGTTCGATGTGGCGTTCGCGTTGAAGTTCAACAGGCCGTCACGGTCGTTGTCGGAAGGCACGCGCAGGTTGCGCCCGTAGCGCAGGTCCGCGCCCGCCTTGAAGGAGTGGTTGCCGACGATCTTGGTCCAGTTGTTCACAACCTGGAACTGATCCTCGCGCTCGGTCAGCGGGCAGTTGCAACGGTTCACATTCAGACCGTCGCCAAAGACCGGGCTGCCCTGTGTTCCGCCGGAGCCGCCTGGAACCTGGCCAATGAAGAAGCCCGGCGAGCCGCCCGTGAAATAGGTGCCGAAGTTAATTCCGGGAATGCCAATCGTATTGGCAAGCTCGGCGGTCTGGTCGTGCTTGGTGTCGATGATGTTATAGCGGTAGTACGCCAGGCGGAAGTCCGTCAGCAACTTCGGGTTGATGGCGATATCCATGCCCGAGGCAAGACTGTCGTTCCAGCCGTTCGAGTTGCCTCCATAGTTGTTGATGCCGAAGCCCGGTCCACCGGCCGTGCCGAACATGACAGCGCCCGACAGAATATCCGTGAACCGCGAGAAGCGCTCGAAGGCATGCATCGTCTCGCTCAGCGAATAGTCCACGCGCTCCGTCCACTGGTTGCTGTTGAAAAGACCCGTACCGTTCGCGTGATAGTTCGAGTCCAGTCCGCCAACCGATCCGGTCTGGTTCGGAGTCACGCCCTTCGTGTAGGGCTCAAGATACTTCAGGAACGCAAGCGACTGCGGAGAAAGCCTCCCGGCAGGAATCACGTTGTTCGGGAACGGTGTTGGCGTGCCCGTCGAGTTGTCGTAGATAATGCCCGCCGCGCCAAGCTGGGCCAGATATTCGCTGAAGTCCGCGCCTGGAATGCCGCTCGGACCGGTCTGATTGCCCAATGCTGTCTCTGTCAACAGGCTCGTGGGCAGTGTGTCGGTGGCCGCCGTGCCAACCTTCTGGCGCTGACCTTCATAGTTCGCAAAGAAAAACGCCTTGTTCTTCAGAATGGGACCGCCGATCGAACCGCCAAGGCGGTTTTTCAATCCGGCTGGAATCGAGCCCGGCGCCTGGCTGAATGGATCGCGGGCCAGGTTAGCGTTGCCCGTCCGGAAGTCGTACGCGTCGCCGTGGAAGTTGTTCGTGCCCGACTTCGTCTGCGCCGTCACCACCGCCGAAACCGCCTTGCCCAACTCGGCGTCGTAGTTCTGGGTCGTGATCTTCGTCTCCGTCACCTGGTCCAGCGACGGGTTGATCACGATAATGCCCAGAATCGGATCCTGGTTGTCCGTGCCGTCCAGCTCAAATGCGGTGCCGCCGAAGGCCTGCCCGTCCACCTGAATCTGGCGGGAGCCCTGCGGGTTCTCATCCGCCGCGTGCGACCAGCCCAGAAGCTGCGCGCCCGGCAGAAGCAATTGCAGGTTGGTAAAGTTCTGGTCGCCTACAGGCAGGCTGGATATTTGCTGCTGATCGAACACCGTTGAAATGTCGGCGCGATCGGTCTTAAGTTCTGGCTGCTGATCTGCATTCACCGTCACCGTCGTGTCCGCGGCGCCGATCTCCATCGTGGGATCGATACGCGGAGCCGTGTCGGCCTCGACGGAAATGCCCTTCGCCACAAAAGCCTTGAAGCTCTTGGCCGTGACCGTAAGGTCGTACACGTCGGGGATGAGATAGGGAACTTTATAGTCGCCGGATGCGTTGGAGGTGGTGGTGACGACCGTGCCCTTGGCCTCGTCCTTCACCGTGATCTGGGCGCCCGGTATGGCCGCCCCAGTCGAGTCCGACACAGTCCCGAAAATCGATCCGTAGACCGACTGGGCTCTGGCCGCCGTATTCATAAGCATCAACGCGCAGGCAAAAAATGCCAGCACGAGTGCTGTGCGCAATCTCTTATTCATGCGGTCTCCTGAAAAACCTGCTCTTCTTGTTTTTTTGACTTTTTAGAAACATCTCTTGCCCTGCGCCTCTCCGGGTGCGGGCAATCTGCAGGCACCCCGGCCACGGCGGCTGGAGTGCGAAATTTTCTGGCGCAGCTGCCCCCGGAAATGAAGAAGGTGAGAGCGAAAAGGGCTGTCCCCAGAACAAGTCGAAACAATATCCAAAATCCATAACCCCTGTCAACGGTTTTACTCAAGAAATCTCGCGGCTAACCCCGTCCAAACGATATATCAATTCGAGAAAACCTTTACTACCGCACGGGAGCATCTCACCCTCGCCCCATCCTCCCGCCATCTCCTTGGCTAACATCACAATATAAACCGATTTACTTGGCTTTATGGCCTCGTCTATTGCCGCCCGCCACCCTCCGCCACATCAATCCTACCCTCCTTTCAGCGCGGCGAGAGACATAGCATTTCCTGGTAAAGAAGCATCAGTTCGCTATAGCATTTAAGCGCAAGCTCCAGCCCACCCGCGGCCGCTCTCCCGAGCCCCGGCGCGACACCGCTTCTGCCCCCGGCCATCCTCCTCAGGAATGGGGTGGGCATCCATCAAATAGTTGATTTTACAATGGGAAACCCGCACCCGACCCTGCACCTGCTCCGCTTCTGCAGCCCCGTTCCGTGCCTCCGGCGGCCTTCGGGCAGCCGCGCAAAGCCGAGGCGTCAGGCCCGTGTTCCGGCTCCCCGGTCCGCCTTTGCGCCTCGTTTGAGCATGACATTCCCTTCGCCTCGCCGTCCCCTGCCGCCGTGTTCTGTTGACTCCCTGGATGCCCCAAGGCCAAATCCTGCCTTACTTTCCGCCGCAGCCCCTCCCGCCGGCGCGAATCTTGTCCGCCAGCGCCCGCGCCTGCCCGTCATCCGGCGCAAACTCCAGCAGCCGGCCCAACGTCTCCAGGGCCGCCGTCCGTTCGCCCGCGGCGCACTCCACTACAGCCAGATTCATCCCCGCGGCCCGCTGCGCCGGGTCGTGGGCAAAGACCCCCTGCCACAGCCGCACCGCCTCTCCAAACGCATGCGTTCCAGCGTCCAGCACGGCCAGATCTCCCGCCGCCAGGGCGTCATACGGGTCAGCGGCCAGCGCCTGCCGGTATTCTGCCGCCGCCGCGCTCGCCTCCCCATCCATCTGTTCCAGGAAGCCCAACTGTGTATGCAGCTCATGATCGCCCGCAGCCCCGCCGGCCTCCTTTTCCGCCTTCTCCAGCAGGGTCATCGCCTGCCGCCCTGCTGCCTGATCCCCGCGCGCCGCCATCTGCGCATACGCCAGCCCTAGATCGCGGTCCTGATCCCATTCGTCCACGGCCGCGGCGCCCACGGCAACCAGCGGCCCGGTCGTCGCCAGCGGCAGCCGCGTCTCGCTCACCTGCTTGCGTATCCAGTGGTCCGTCACCTGCTCATGCGCAATATCGCTGGAAGCCAACCGCGGCATATGGCAACCGGTACAGTCCGGGTTCTCCGGATGATGTTGCTCGCCAAACCCCTTCGCATCGTGACACTGCAGGCACTTCGCCCGGTAGAACGCCACCCGCTCCTCCGGCCCCGGCGACCCATGCGGATCGTGGCAGCTCGTGCAGGTCATCCGGTCGCCCGACCCCTGCTTGCAGCGGCTCTTCAGCAGCGCCTCCCACTGGCTCGTCGCGCGCCCGCCCGACCCGTTCTCGTTCGCCCGCACAAAAAATACCGCGTAGTCGAACAGGTC
>DAHUYD010000169.1 GCA_027315385.1 Acidobacterium sp. | reverse complement strand
ACATCGTGTACATTCAGGGCGTTGAGTTCAAGAACGGAAAGCGCACGTGCCGGGCAGGCGGGAAGAGCGCGAAATACCGCAACAATCACGGCGCACATGGGCCGAGGGGCCGCATTTCCCGCTCAAGCCGATCGTGAATGAGAAGTGGAGCTACCGCTGTGTCGATCGATGCTCATCATCATCTGTGGCAATACAATGCCCACGAATACGGCTGGATGACAGGAGAAATGAGAGCACTGCGGCACGATTTTCTCGTTCCTGACCTTCGCTCGGTATGCGAAGAGTCGGGCGTGGATGGCAGCGTGGCGGTGCAGGCCCGGCAGACAGTGGCTGAAACCGAGTTCCTCCTTGAAGCGGCCGGGGACGGTTCTCCGATTCGCGGCGTTGTCGGATGGGTTCCGCTCATCGATGGCGAGGTTGGAAGCTGTCTCGATCGCCTGAGGCGGAATCCCGGGCTGAAGGGCGTGCGCCATGTTCTGCATGACGAGGCGGACGACGATTACATGCTGCGCGAAGATTTCAATCGCGGTATTTCTGAGCTTCGCGCGCGCAATCTTACGTACGACATTCTGATCTTTGAGCGCCACCTGCCTCAGACCATTCAGCTTGTCGATCGCCATCCGCATCAGGTGTTCATCCTGGACCATGTCGCGAAGCCTCGCATCCGCGAAGGAATCCTGTCGCCGTGGAGAGAGAACATTCGAGAGCTGGCCAGGCGCCAGAATGTCTACTGCAAGATCTCCGGCATGGTGACGGAGGCGAACTGGAACACCTGGAAGAAGCAGGATCTGACCCCCTATTTCGAGATCGTGCTCACCGCGTTCGGCGCCAACCGGCTGATGTTCGGCTCCGACTGGCCGGTGGTGACGGTTGCGAGCAGCTATAAGCGATGGACCGACACGTTTCGATCGCTGGTGGCTGAACTGAGCGCGGACGAGCAGACGAGGATCGGGGGCGGGACGGCGATCGAAGCGTATCGACTGTGACGGCGTTTTGCAGCCGGCACGCTTCAATCTGGCGGCACACGCACCACCGGCGGCAGCCAGGAATGCGGCGCGCAGGGGGGAACGCGGCCAGTTTGGGCCTGGAGAGAGATCGAGCGCCGCGGCGGCCCGCAGGGGACCGGTCCGCGGCGCATCACGCGATCAGGACTACTGGCCCGACCCGGTCGTCAGGGCTACCGCCGGGATATTTTCGTCGCGCACCAGCTTATTGAAATTCGCAATGCCGCTGGTTTGCGCATGGCGGAGTGCGTCCAGTTGCAAGCGCAGCTGGGTGGAGAGCTCGTCAAACACAGCGTATGACTGCGCGGTGGGCGCAGCATTAGTGGTTTCCACCACTCCCTCCAGCGAAGCCAGCTTGTTGTTCAGTTTGATGGGGTAGTTCAGGGCATCCTCGCCGGCGCGGAGTTTGGTCTGATAGAGGTTCTCCTCAATCGCCGTCATCCGATCGCTGAGCTTCTTTGCCATTGCGCTGACTTTCTGGTTCGGGCTGGAAAGATAAGGCTTGAGCTGCGCCAGCGCGGCCCGGATGCTGACGACCGCGGAGTTCGCCGCGGAGACCCGATCGCGAATTTTCAGGGCCAGATCCAGCTGCTGAGTGAAGTCTTCCGGAGTTGTGACAGCACGGGGATCCCTGACCACCACGAAGGCCTGCGACTCGGTTTTGCCGCCGGCCTGAAGTTCAACCTTGTATGGGCCGGGGACGACGAGAGGCCCGCGAAGCGAGCCGTCCCACATAATCAGACCGGGGAAACCGGTGGCGTCGGCAAAGCGCAGGTCCCATACGAAACGGTTGAGACCCTTTTTGGCGGGAGCCAACGCCGGACCGCGATGAAATCCACCATGCGAGGCCGCGGCTTCGGCTTTTTGCTCGGCCGTGGGCTGGCTGGAGACTTCCCTGACCAGCTTGCCATCCGCTGTATAGAAGCGCAGAGTCACCGGCCCGGCCGGCTTTTGGGCGAGGTAGTAGTAGATGACGGCGCCGCCGGCCGGGTTGGGGCCGCGTGTACCAGCGGGGCCACCCTCGAAGCCGCTGGATCCATCGATGCGGATGGCCTTCTTCACGGGAAAGAGCACAGCGGCGGCGGCGCGGCTGAAATTCGCCGGACTCAACGCGCGCACCAGCGGCATGGCATCGAGCACATAAAAACCTCGCCCTTCGGTAGCGATGACCATGTCGTCCTGCTGCTTCTGGAAGGCAATGTCAGTGACGGGAACCGCGGGCAGATTGAGCTGGAAGGGCAGCCAGGAATCGCCGTTGTTGTAGGAGATGTACAGGTGGGACTCAGTGCCGGCGAAGAGGAGCCCGCGCTGGCCGGGATCGGGGCGAATGGTGCGCGTGAAATCATCCGCCGGAATGCCGTTGACGATCTTCGTCCAGGTTCTGCCGAAATTGGTGGTCCGGTAGAGGAACGGGTGGAAGTCGTCGGAGAGGTACATGGTGGCGGCCATGTAGGCGGTGCCTGCGTCAAAGGGCGAGGCCGCGATGCAGTTGATGCGGATCCAGCCGGGGATGCCTTTCGGCGTGACATTCTGCCAGGTCTTGCCGCCGTCGCGGGTCATGTGGACGAGGCCGTCATCGGAGCCAACCCAGATAACTCCGGCCTGCACTGGCGATTCGTCGATAGTGAAGATGGTGTCGTAGTATTCGACGGCCGTGTTGTCTTTGGTGATGGGACCGCCCGAAGGTCCCTGTTTGGATTTGTCGTTGCGGGTCAGGTCCGGGCTCATAACGGTCCAGTGCTGGCCGGCGTCGGTGGTGCCAAGCAGAACGTTGGCGCCCGCGCAGAGCAGGTGGGGATTGTTCGGCGAGAAGAGCAGCGGGAAGCTCCACTGGAAGCGGTACTTCATGGCTTCCACGCCGTAGCCCATGGGATTGTCAGGCCAGGCATTGATATTACGCAGGGAACCGGTGAGATCGTCGTAACGCGTGAGCAGTCCGTCGTAGGAGCCGGCATAAACATAGCGGGAATTGAGGGGGTCGGCGACGACCCATCCGCTTTCGCCGCCGCCCACGTCATGCCAGTCGCGCATGGTGACGGCGCCATCGTTGCCGCGATTCGCAATTTCGACGGTGGTGTTGTCCTGCTGGGCGCCATAGATGTGAAACGGAAAATCGTTATCCACGGAAACACGGTAGAACTGGCCGGTGGGCTGGTTCTCCTCTGTGCTCCAGCTCCTGCCCCCGTCGAAGCTGACCTGCGCGCCGCCGTCGTTGGATTCGATCATTCGATTGGGATTCCGGGGCGCGATCCACATGTCGTGATCGTCACCATGGCCGTTGGGAATGGCCGTGAAGGTCGTGCCGGCATCGGTGGAGCGGTACAGACGCGTATTCACGGCATAGACCGTGCTTTCGTTCTTCGGGTCGGCAAAAATCTGCGAGTAGTACCACGCCCGCTGCTTGATGGAGTTGTCACCGTTCATCTTCCGCCAGGTTTTGCCGGCGTTATCGGACAGGAACACGCCGCCGTCCCTGGCCTCGATCAGCGCCCAGACGCGCTGATGACTGGCGGGCGAGACGGCCAGCCCGATCCGGCCGAGAACCCCTTTCGGCAGGCCGGGATTGTGCGTGAGATCCGTCCAGGTGTCGCCGCCGTCGGTCGTCTTCCAGATGCCGCTGTCCGGCCCTCCACTGGAGAAGTTCCAGGGCTGCCGCAAGACCTGCCAAAAGCTGGCATAGAGCACGAGCGGATTCACGGGATCCATGGCCAGATCGACGGCGCCGGCGCGCTCGCTTCTAAAGAGAACTTTCTGCCAGGTTTTGCCGCCATCCCGGGAACGGAAAACACCGCGCTCCGCATTCGGACCCGCCATGTGGCCCATAGCGGCTACGTAAACCAGATTGGGATCGTGCGGATCCACGCGAATCTGCGCGATCTGCTCAGTATCTTCAAGCCCGATATGCTTCCAGGTCTGTCCGGCGTCCGTCGATTTATACACGCCGTCGCCATGCGAAGCGTTGCCGCGGATCGTGCTTTCTCCGGTACCGACATAAATAATGTTGTGGTCAGAGGGAGCGACCGCGATGGCGCCGATGGAACCGAGATCGATCTGCCCATCGGTGACGGGCTTCCAGGAATGGCCTCCGTCGGTGGTCTTGAAGACGCCGCCGGCGCAAGCGCCGAAATAGTAGACCAGGGGCTCCCCGGGCACTCCTTCGACAGCGTCGACGCGTCCGCCGCGGAAGGGCCCGATGGGGCGGAATTTCAGCGCGGAAAAACCGGCGGCCGGACCCTTTTGCTGACCCGAGGCGGCAAAGGCGATGGACCCGGCGAGGGCGATCGCGCCACAAGTGCGAACGATTCTCGCAATGAGGCGGCTGGCCGGAACAGGATGAAACCTGCGACAGAGCGTCACGAAAGAGTACCTCCGAAACTTTTTTAAGTGAGATTTGGCTGGGAAGCGATATGTCTCAACGAGAACAGGCGAGCGCGGAGCCCGCGAAAGACATCGGCGCTACTGCGGTTGCATTGGCCGCAGGAGTTTCCCACGCAGAATCGCATATGCCTTCCAGTGGCGGGATGCGGCAAGTATCCGCTGCGAGCCAGCGCGTGTCAAGACGAACGGCAGGGGGAGATAGACAGAGCCTGATGATCAGTTCAGAGCCGATACGGTGCGCGCCTGAACATTTGCGAAATCGCGATCGCCGCCATCCATCATGGGTGAGGGGCGCGTCCGGGCACCTTGTCCAGTTCGTCGAGAGTCGCCGCTTCAGAAATCACACCGCCGAGGTACCGTGCGAGCACCTCCGCGGCGAGGTTCTGGAAGCGCACAAACCCAGCGTGGCGCGGGCGGACGAACGCGTGCTCGAGAACGGGCAGGGTGGCGCGAAAATAGCCGTTTGCGCAGGCATTCGCGCCGTCGTCCAGCCAGGCCGAGAGGCTGCCGGGCTGGCCGCCGGACTGAACATACAGAGTGCGCTGGCACTCGGGGCCGGCAACCCATTCGGCATATTCGAGGGCGACACTGCGATTTTCGCAGCGAGCGGAAATCGCGAGGCCCGCGCCGCCGAGCGTTGCGCCAACAGGCCCGTCTCCAGCGGAAGGGATGAGGCCGAAGGAGAGCACGCCGGCTCGATAGCCGGAGCGCGCGTAATTGGAATAGCCGAACGCGAGCGGACAATACGCGGTTTCATCCGTTGTGCTCATACGCTCCCACAGCGCGATTGGATTCTCGCCTGCAGCCTGGGGAGAGGCGAAGCCGCGCAGGCGGCGAAGCATTGTCAGCGCATACTCGCCGGTGGCGCGGCGAACCAGGCGATCCGGCTGAGTGAAGCATGGATCGCCGGCATTGGCGCAGAAGGTGAAGAAGCACATCAGCGCGTCGAGCGGCCAGAGGGGCAGCGAGACGAATCCCGGGCGCACGCGGGCGATGTCGAAAACGTCGTCCCAGGATTGCGGAACGCGCAGCCCTTCGCGCTCCAGCAGGTCGGCGCGCCAGCCCGCGATCTGCGCGGCCGCGTCGACGGCCAGCGCCCACTGATGGCCGCCCATGTTGTACGCGCCGTACGAAGGGCCGGTGCCGTCAGCCGCGAAAGCGCGCAATTGGTTCGCAGGCAGGTGCTTATCAAGACGCAGGAAACTCTGCGCCCGGGCGAGCTCGCCCATATAAGGATGGTCCAGGACGACCAGGTCGAACTCCGCCGCGAGGTTCTCTACGGGAGCTTCGCCGAAGTCGCTGAGGCTGCGCGCTTCCCATTCAATCGATATCTCAGGATGCGATTCGCGAAAGCGAACCGCCGAAGCCACCATGGGCGCGAGGCCGCGAGTATGCTTCCAGGTCATGCCGCGCAGGCGAATCACGCGTGGTCTTCCTGCGCATGGAAGACGCCGTCTTTGCGCAGCTGGTCGACTTCGGATGCGGCGTAACCCATCTCCCGCAGAATGATTTCGGTATGCTCGCCGAGCAGCGGCGGGCGCCTGACCTCGCACGGCGTGCGGCTGAACTTTGCGGGTGGGCCGATGGTGCGAAAGTGTCCAGCCACGGGGTGATCGAAGTGGACGATCGACCCGTTGTGAACCACCTGGGGATCGTGCTCCATCTGGGGGATGGTGTTGACGGGAGCGCACCAGATATCGGCTGCGAGGAAGATATCCAGCAGCTCCGCAGTGGTTTTCGAAGCGAAGCCTGGCTCGAGGGAACGTTTGACGTCGTCGCGGTTCTCCATCACATTGCGGGAGTCGTTCCCTTCCCAGCCAGGCAGGCCGATGAGCTGGGCAATTTTGCCGATGGGCATCATGGCGATCACGATGTAGCCGTCTTTGGTGCGGTAAACACCCATGGGTGCGCCCACGCACGGATGTCCGATGCCTGCCGCGCTGCGCCGCGGCTCGTTGCCGGTATTAAGGTAGAGCGTGATCTCCTGGGTGGCGAGCGAGAGGATGGAGTTGAGCAAATTGATGTCGATGCGCTGGCCAAGTCCGGTGCGGTTGCGCTCATACAGCGCGGCCAGGATGGCGCCGACGATGTGGAACGACGCGGTGAGATCGGCGATGCCCATGCCCACGGGCGAGGGGGGATCGCCCGCCTTGCCATTGAGCGAGAGCACGCCGGCGACTGCCTGCGCGAGAAGATCCTGGCCGGGGCGCGCGAGGTAAGGTCCATCCTGGCCCCAGCCGCAACTGGCGCAGTAGATCAGCTTCGGATGGATTTTCGCGAGAGCCTCATAGCCAAGGCCGAGGCGATCCATGACGCCGGGGCGAAAATTTTCGAGCAGCACGTCGCAGGATCTGATGATGCGCAGGGCGATTTCTTTGCCGCGCGGATCCTTGAGGTTGAGCGCGATGCTGCGCTTGCCGCGGTTGAAGGCGAGGAACGATACGCTTTCGCCGTCGATCCACGCATCGCCCAGCGACCAGTTGCGCTGCCAGTCGCCGTGGAGCGGCTCGACTTTGAAAATCTCGGCGCCCATGTCAGCGAACTGCTGGGTAGCGTTGGGTCCCTGAACGAGCTGGCTGAAGTCGGCGACTCGCAGCCCTTGTAGTGGTCCGCTCACTGGTTCTCCTGCGTGGGTTGTGGGTTACGCGCGCCGGCAAGGTGGCGCACCATGGCCGCTTCAGCGCTGAGGATGCTTTCGACGAGGCCGAGGCGATCGCGGCCGGGGACGAATTCGAGGCGGCGAATGCCGAAGGGGTCGATCTCTTCGCGCACCTGGCGCAACTGCTCAGCCGTGGGCGGCTGAGTGACCGCAAGGTTCTCCGCCACCAGCAATTCGCCCCCGGTGTTATCGCGGACTTCATCGAGCTGGACGCCGGGATGCAGGCTGACCAGCCGAAAGAGGCGGTCGGCGTGATTCAGCTCGAAGATGCCGAGGTCGCTGACGAGGCGCACTTTGCCGGGAGGCAGCCCGGCGGCGCGACGCTCTTCGCCGGTAAGGAGGCCGCGCGATGCGGTGCTGAAGTCGACGGCCTCGACAAAACGCTGACGCGAGTGGCGCGTGAGGTACAGGATGAAATGGCGATGGAGGTTCGCGACGTCGGCCATGCCTCCCTGGCCGGGCAGGCGCAAGCGCTTCTCGCCGCTGCCCACCCACGCGTTGTTGGTGCGGCCGCGATGGTCCACCTGCGCGGTGGTGATGACCTCGTGGGTGATGCGGCCCTGCTGGTAATACCAGTGATAGGTTTCGTCGCCGCCCCAGCAGATTTTCGCGCTGGCCAGTTCCAGCGGCTCGGCGGCCGTCAGGGACATGGGGTGGTAATCGATGTCGATGAAGCCCCCGTTGAGCGCGATGATGGTCAGCCGCGGCGCATGCGTCTTTTTTGCGAGCAGGTAAGACACCATGGCCAGCGGCGAGACGGAGCCGACCGAGCAGATGCTGTGGTTGTCGTACTCACGCGATAGCGCAACAGCCATGAGCTCAGCGATGGCACAGGCCTCGGATTCAGGAGGAACGCGGAACCGGCGGAGCACGGCGGGGGCCAGATCGGCGGTGCGGATTGCCGCGGCGGAGGCGAGAAACTCCTTCCGCTCAACAGCAGGCGACGCAACCGCACCGGGTTCAGCCGCAACGGAGGCCGCAGCGCTCTTGCGGAGCGACTGCTCCTCGCGAACGAAGCGCAGCAGTTCGCTGTAATCCGTCGAGTAGTACGGCAGGCAGGAGGCCGGCCACGCACCCCAGGGCCGATGGGAGACAGCCGTCACAAATTCGCGAGGCAGCACGAACGAAAGCGGCGCGCCCAAACGGCCTGTCTCGACAATTTCTTCCGCGGTCACCAGCACCTTCCGGGCGGCGCCCAGAAGGGAGAGATCGAAACCGCGGGCTCCCTGAATCTCAATATTGCCGTCGCGATCGGCGCGCTGCGCGTGGAGCAGCAGAACATCGACATCGATACGGCGCGCCTGGCCGACCTGGCCGTGTCCAAAGACAGACGGCGCCGCCTTCCAGAAGTCGCCGTGCTCCATTAGCTGCGACCCGGCGGGAAGCTGAAACGGCATCTCCGGCAGGCGGAAGTGCGCGGCGTGCAGGCCCTGCATCATGGCGAGCGCGGTCCACTCTTCCGATTCGATCTGCTGCTTCTCCAGGGCTTCGCGAAAGCGCGGAGCGAGGCCGAAGATATCCAGACTGGAAAAGCAGAAGAGCAGCCGGCGCACGGCCTTCGCTTCCAGCAGAAGCTCGAGGGGCAAGCCGCCGCCCCAGCTCACAAAGGTGAAATCCCTTTTGCCGGCGGCAATCACTTCACGAATAAGGGCGATGGGCAGCCGCGACAGGTGGACGCCGCCGACGCCAAGGCGGACGCCCGAAGGAACCTGAGCGGCGAGATCCTGGATGGATACGATTTCTGTCATGTTTGCTGCTCGCAGAAAATGAGCTACAACACCCGGGCGGACACGCCGCCATCGATGGCGAGACACTGGCCGGTGATCCAGGAGCTCTCATCGCCAGCAAGGAAGAGGGCGCCGTACGCGATATCGATGGGCCGGCCGAATCTGCCCAGGGGATGCATTTTCGCCCAGGCCGCTTTCAGGGCCTCGGGATCGGGAACGCGGGAGAGGACGCCGTGGTTCATCGGCGTGTCCACCGTGCCGGGGGCGATGCAATTCACGCGGATCCCCTCCGCGGCATACTCGCGGGAAAGCTGGCGCGTCATGGCGATGATGCCGCCCTTGCTGGCCGCATAGTGCGGATAACCGGGAAATCCGAAGAGGCCCTGAATGGACGAAATGCTGACGATGGCGCCGCGATGCAGCTTCATCATGGCGGGCAGCACGTGCTTGGCGCAGAGAAACATGCTGGTGAGGTTGACATTCAGGACGTGCTGCCAGTCCTCCAGGGGAAGCTCGTGCGCGGGCTTCTCATGGGCGATGCCAGCAACGTTGGCCAGAACGTCGATGGGGCCGAATCGTTCGGAGCCAGCCCGAACAGCGGCCTGGACGTGGTTTTCCTGGCTCACATCGGTGCGAATGAAGAGGCACTGGCCGCCGGCCTCCCGGATCTCGCGCTCGGTTTCATGACCCTGCTCGCTGATATCGGCGGCGATGACGCGCGCGCCCTCCTGAGCGAACAGAACAGCGATGGCTTTGCCGATACCCATGGCGGCGCCGGACACGAGAGCCACGCGGTTATCAAGACGCATCCGGAACACCTCCAGCACAGGGGGCCAGGAAAATGCGAGGATATCATGCGGAAGCGTAGGATTGAAAGCATTCATTTCCGGAAACGAGATGGAGGCTCCTGATGGAAACCAACCTGGAAGCGATTGCCAATGACGGCAATCTGTGCGGCGAAGGGCCGCACTGGGACGAGCGCACGCAGGCGCTCTACTGGACCGACATCGATGGAAAGAAGTTCTACCGCTATCTGTGGCGCGAGCGGCGGCATGAGCTGGTGGACCAGGGCTTCACGGTGAACGGATTCTGCCTGCAGGAAGACGGAGGCTTTGCGGTGACGAACAGCCAGGGCGCGTGGCTCTGGACTCCCGGCGAGAAGCCGGCGCTGGTGGCGGCGGAGGCCGACGGCCAGGAATGCCGGCTAAACGACTGCCTGGCCGATCCGGAAGGACGCGTCTACTCCGGTTCGTATCACCTGGACGACAAGGGCGAGTCCGACCCGAGCTATCTCTTCCGCATCGACAACGATGGGACGGCGCATGTGGTGGATGAGGGCATCAGGTTCGGAAACGGGCTGGCGTTTTCTCCGGATTGCGCGACGCTGTACTTTACGGATCTCGCCGCGCGCTGCGTTTACGCCTACGACTGGCGGCGCAGCGACGGCGCGCTGAGCCGGCGGCGCGTGTTTGTGCGCGTGGATCGCTCCGAGGGCATGCCGGACGGTCTCACCGTGGATGCGGAAGGCTTTCTGTGGGTCGCGCACTGGTTCGGCGGCTGCGTCACGCGCTACGACCCGGAGGGCAAGCGCGAGCGCAAGGTGCGCCTGCCTGCCACGCAGACATCGTCGATGGTGTTTGGCGGGCCGGATCTGGATGAGCTGTACGTCACGACCGCGGCGATGAACAATTGCCTGATGCTCGCGCCCGAGGGGTATGACCCGGAAAGGGAGTTCGTGGGAGGGCCGTTGTACCGGCTGCGACCGGGCGTGCGGGGGAAGCTAAAATTTCGATCCCGGATCGGTCATCGGCACGACTGAAGCCGTGCTCCTTAAAACAATGGACGTGACGTTCAGCCCGCGAGCGGGTGGCCGTCCGGTGTCATGTGGGGCGCGTAGCGCTGGCCCGAGGCGATGACCTCTTCGATCCGCGCGACGGGCTGAATGCCGCCGCGCGCTCCGGCGCCGGTGCAGTTGAGGGCGGCGGCGGCGCAGGCGAAGTCGAGGGTGCGCTCCAGCGGCCAGCCTTGCAGGAATCCGTAAATGAAGCCGGCGTGGAAGATGTCGCCGGCGCCGGTGGTGTCCACGACGGGCACGCTGTACGCCGGGCGATAGCAAAACCGCTCGCCGTCGAAGGCGAGCACGCCGTCGGGCCCGAGCGTCGCGGCGGTGAGGCGGCAGGCGAAGCGCTCGCGCACGGCGGCCAGCGACTGGCGCAGGCCGGAGCATCCGGCGATGCGGCCAGGGATGTCGCGGCTGACGATGAGGTAGTCAACTTTGGCGAGCAGATGTTCGACGCCGGAGTAGAGCTCATCCAGATCGGCGATAACGGGGATGCCGGCTTCATTCGCCCACGTCGCGGCGGCGATGGCGGCTTCGGTGTCGTGGCCGTCGAGATGCAGCGCACGGGCGTCGGCGATCCACTCACGCTTCAGATCGCTGGGCTGAAGGGTGAGGCGCTGGTCGCGCTTCCAGAGAACGGTGCGCTCGCCGGAGTCTTCAACGAGGATGAAGGCCTGCTGGCTGGGGCAGCTGGGCGCGGTGACGAGTTTGGCGTCGACGCCGGCGGCGAGAAATTCCCTGCGATGCAGGTCAGCAGCGGCGTCCGCGCCGAGCTTTCCGATGTAGCGCGCGCTCAGGCCCCAGCGGCGACAGGCGACCATGGCGCTGGCGACTTGTCCGCCGGGCAGGACGGAGGCGGAATGGAACTCGACTTTCGAGCCGGAGGCTGGAAAGCGGGGGACGGGGATGATGGTGTCCGTGGCGTTGAGACCGACGCCGACAATGTCCATGGGGCAGTGAGGCTTTCGTTGAATGGATTCAGGGATAGTGTACGTGGGGGCCGGAGGACGAAGCCTGCCGGACTGCCTCGGGATCGCGTTCGATCTCGTCCCCTTTCCCGTGGATCAGAGATATGTACTGCGGGTCCGACTGCCATGGGTCCGCGGTACTCCTGAAGATTGCGCTGGGGCAGAAACTGCAACCGCAGATCCTTCGTTCACCACCTCCGACCTGAACCAGGTTCGGGGCCCCGTTCGCTCAGGATGACGTCCGGCGGAAGTGGGGCGAATGAGCCGGCCTGGAGCGTGGCTCATGCGAACCGCGTCCCCTTCCAAAGCACCCATCCGGCGCCGGCGAGGATGGCGATGGAGATGGCGAGGAGGGCGATGGCGGGGGCGATGTGGGCTTCAAGGCGCGGGATGCGGACGCCGATGGCGAACCAGACGAAGACCGCGGCTGCGGCGATGGGAATGAGGAGATCCCACCACGGGAGCCTGCGGGCGGCGGTGCCCGCCTCAGTTCCAGAGTCGATACCTGCCTGGGCGTGCAGTGTCGCGTGGAGGTCCAGGCCGTAGCGGTCGCACTCGCGGCGAATGGCGCGGACGGTGGACTCCGATTCCCCGCCCGACACGCCGGCGCCGGCGATGAGCATGGCTCCGCAGATGGTGAGGGCGGATGCGCCCAAAGCCAGGAGGCGCGCGGCGCCGTGAGCCCCCGCGAGTTCGCCGAAGACGAGGACGCCCCAGGCGAATCCCCAGAGCTGATTGGTGTTGGAGAGCGGGATGGCGCGGCTGATGCCGACGTACTTTGTCGCGTACTGCTGGAAGAGGTCGCCGATGACCCAGCAGAATCCGCCGAGCAGGAGCCAGAAGACGGAGGGGCGCAGGGCGTGGAGATTGGTCCACAGAGCGGGAAGGCTGCCAGGGAGCGCCGCGCCGAGAAAGAGCATGGCGCCGCCTTCGCCGAAGGTAAAAATGGTGACGAAGGAGAGCGGATTGATGCCGGTGATGTAGGCCTTGCGATAGGGGACGTACATGGTGCCCCAGAGCAGGCCGGCCCCGAGAGCGGCGGCGATGCCCTGGAGCGCGCGGTGATGCGCCCCGGCAACGGTGTGGACGGAGCGGAGCGAGAGGAAGACGGAGCCGGCCACGATGGCGGATGCGCCGAGGATGACTTTGATCCAGATGCGGCGGGATGCGCCGCGGAGCTCGCGGAAGAGTGCCCATCCCCAGAAAATGCCGATGAGGGTATTGGTATTCCAGAGTGGGAAGGCGATGGCGAGGCCGACATCGCGGATGGCATAGATGGTGAGCGTATTGGCGACGGACCAGAGGGCTCCGGCGAGGACGGCCCAGAAAATGAGGTGGGGGCGGGCGCGGAGATCGACGAAAACGGAGCGGGTGCCTTTTAGGACGACGGGGAGAGTCCAGCGGGCAAGAAAAACGCCGAGGACCATGCAGAAGGATATGGCAAACGGGGAGTAGTTCCCGGCGACAAGACGCGCCGGAGCTTCAGCGGCTCCCAGCCAGGCTCCGGCAGCAAGGCCGCAGACGACGCCGAGACCATGGCGGCTGGGCGGGAGCGCGGGCGATGAGGTTGCTTCGCGGGCAGGAATGGGAGTGCGGGTGAGCTTCGCGCTCACCGGCAGCTCCACACGGGGAACCGGGAGAGCCGCTTACCAGGCCAGCGGCTCGGGGAAGAATTCGGCAATCAGGTCCTCGTAGTAGGGACGAATCTCCTGGAGGTTTGGCTTGGCCGCGCCCTTGGAATAGAGATCGTAGGGATTGAACTTGCGCACCCACTCGAACATTTCCTCATCGTGCGCGGACATGAGATGGCGATACGCGCCGTGGCGATGGGCGGGATAGAAGGAGTGATAGCGCAGCATGTAGAGGGCGGGCTCGGGCAAACGATCTTTCACGACGCGGTAGATGTACTCGTCGTGGCCCCAGGACATGTGGACGTTGTCGAGGCCGCAGTGGGGCTGGTAAATGCCGTGGAGGGTCTGGTACTCGGGAACGTGAGCGTCGGGATTCTGCGCGAAGAAGCCGTGAAAGACGATCTGATCGGACCATGCGCAGCCGACCGGAAACGTATCGCCGACCACACACCACTGGGGTTCGCCATAGAGGCATAGGACCTTGCCGAGATCGTGCAGGAAGCCTGCCATCACCATCCAGCGCGGGTGGCCGTCCTGGCGGATCGCCTCAGAGGTCTGGAGCAGGTGCTCGACCTGGGAGAGGTCCGTATCGGGGTCGCTCTCGTCCACCAGCGTATTCAGGAAGTCGGCGGCCTCCCAGATGCCGCGGCGCCCGTGCGAGAGCGAGCCATACTCGCGCTCCTTGCCGAGCACGAAGTCGAGCGTCTGCTGCGTGTGATTCTGGCGGTAGAACTCGGCGATGGGAGTGTTGGTTTCGCGATCGAACTGGCGGAACTGGGACTGGTCCTTGCCTTCGCGGTAGCGGCTGGCAACGAAATCGTCCCATTGCTCGATGTGCTCGAGAGGCTGGTTGGGGGCTTGCTGGGGAGTTGCTGGCATGGCGCGCTCCTTCGCCGGCTGAGCCGGAGGAATCTGGCTAACGTTTATCACCTGGGCGGAAGCGCCCGCAAGGAGGCACCGCATGGGGTGGTCCGGCTATACTTGGCCTTTCATGCTGCGAGCGATTCTGACCGACTCTCACTTCTGGGTT
>DAHUYD010000162.1 GCA_027315385.1 Acidobacterium sp. | reverse complement strand
TCCGCATCGACACTCCGCAGGAGATCCTCTACTTCGAGCACGGGGGGATTCTGCAATACGTGCTGCGGCAGCTTGCGGCGAAATAACGATACAACCCAGACAACAATGGCCACCCCATGGGGTGGCCATCTCCTTTTCAGTGCACGAACGCCGTAGTCCTACGCGGCGAGCCTGTGCTGCCGATGCTCGGCCATGCGGTGTGCCATCGCCTCCAACCCGAACGCAGCCGCCGTCACAGCTACGGTCGAGACGAGGTCATTGCGGTAGAAGGGCAGGCCCGCCACATAGCAGGCGCCCAGGCCGGCCAGGGTATGGGGATAGAGCAGGCTGCCCGCCCAGACGGCGAAGTTGCTCGCCGCGAAGAACGAGGTGGAGGCCAGCACGGGCGCGGCGACCAGACGGCCCGGGTTCACCTTGCGGCGGAGCAGAATCCAGCCCAGGGCAATCGCCGCCCCGTACCAAACCCAGGTGATGAGGTACTGGCTGGTGTGCCAGGCGTAGCCGTAGCAGTAGGTGGTCAGCAGGTAGTCGGAGCCCATCATGGCGAGGAGGGCCCAGACGGATTCGCGCAGCGGGCGCCGCGCGCCAAAGTAGAGCAGGCTTCCGCCCACCGCAGTGAAGTTCAACCACTGCACGTGCGAACTTACAACTATGCGGCTCAGCACCGCGACAAGGATCAGCAAATATGCGCCCATTTTTCCCCGCTCCACTCCGCATGAAATCCGGCAACCGGCTCCTTCCATTCTGAGGACGCCGGTGGCTGCGGTCAAGTTCAGGGCTGCGCCTGTTCGTGTCCGGCCATAAACATCCCTTCGATCTCGCCGGCGGGGCCCACGTAAACCCACCCGCCGAGCGGTGGGTTGGGCGGCGCATCCGTGCGGTCGCCTTCGTTCGGCTGATAGCCAAAACGCAAATCCTGGAACTCCACGGTGTGCCAGTTGGGCTCCGGCGCAAACGTTGCCCCCGGCGCCTTCACTGCCCCGCGATCCTCGACCAGCGGCCACTTCGACCAGTCCAGATAGACCTTTCCGAGGTACGTCTGGCTTGCCGCGGTCACTGCGGAGGTCACTTTGGGCTTGTAGATTACGTCGGAATAGTCATTCGTGGTTACCTGACCTGTCAGCGTATCCACGCTGGCGATCTGAAACGTGCCTGGGGTTTCCATGAGAATGCGCCAGGAGAAGGGGCTCCACATGCTCGGCTCGGCGGCCACGCGCACCAGGGGCTGATGGGTGTAGTCGCCGCTCTCCGCCAGGTTGACAGCCTGGTTGTGTTCATAGCTGCGCAGGCTCCACCAGCCCAGCACGAAGACTAGCGCCGCGATCGCCCATCCGCGGCCGCGAAACTGCTGCCTCCGGACGCCGATCTCGCGGTCTACCAAGCCCAGGAGTGCGGGAATCACGAGAGCCAGCAAAAGGGCCAGGAACATCCAGGGATCGAAGATGAACACGATGCTCCAGGCGTGCCACTTGTCGCTAAAGGGCAGGAAGGGGCGCAGGCCATAGTTGTTGGAGAAGTCGAGGGGCAGGTGGCTGAGGTCGGCGAGCATGGCGAAAAACCAAACCCATCCCCAGCGGACGGGGATTGGCGGCCGCTTTCTGCGCAGCCGGTCGACCAGCCAGACGATCCCGGTGACGACCAGGGCCATGACCGGCGCAAAGATCAGGGTGTGGGTGATGCCGCGGTGATGCTGGAGCTCCGCGACCGGGCCGCGGAAGCCCCACAGGATGTCGATATCGGGGGCCTCGGCCGCGAGCGCCATCGCCAGGGTGGCGTAGGCCGTCTTTCTGTTGCAGCCGGAGCGGCCGAGGCACGCGCCGGTCAGGAAGTGGGTAACGGGTTCCATTCAGTGTCGATCAGCATGGGCTGGCTACTGGAACAACTCGACGGAAAAAAGCTATTGTCGTGCAGGAGTGGCTGCATCCGGAAAGGAACCCGGGGGTGTCCTTTCAGACACGCCCAAGCTCCTTCCGGAAAGCTGCTCAGGTTCAGACCAGCTTCGCGTCCAGCGTGATCTGCGTGTTGCCCTTGAAGAGCTTCGAGATGGGGCAGCCGTTTTTCGCGTTCTGCGCCGCCGTTTCGAACTTGTCCGGCGTCGCTCCCGGCACCTTCGCCCGCGTGGTCAGGTGAATGGCGGTGATGCCAAAGCCATCGTCGGTCTTCTCGAACTTCACCTCCGCCGTGGTCTCCAGCGATTCGGGTGTCAGGCTGGCGCTGCCCAGCTGAGCACTTAGGGCCATGGTGAAGCAGCCGGCATGTGCCGCCGCAATCAGCTCTTCGGGATTGGTCCCCACTCCGTTTTCGAACCGCGTTCCGAACGAATACTGTGTCTCCCGGAGCACACCGCTCTGGCTGGAGATCGTTCCTTTTCCGTCTTTCAGGCCACCGCGCCAAACGGCGCTCGCCGTGCGTTGCATAGCTGTCTCCTTGTCATGGGTTGGGTTAATCGGAAATTTGGCCGAAGTATTACCCCTTTGGATACAGCACCATGATACGCGATTCCCATTTCCGAAAAAGGGCGCTCGCCCGTCGCGATACCGATATCAGATTTTCCTGGAACGTTGATCGGAGCGGGGTATGATGAAGATTCCCTTTGGCTATGGCGGGCTTTTCCATCGGCGTCGACCTGGGCGGGACTAACCTTCGCGTCGCGGCCGTAACCCCTCGTGGTGAGCGGCTGGACCACATCAGCCAGCCGACGCGGCTGCACGCCGGGCCCTACGCGGTGCTTGACGACATGGTGGCTGCGATCCACACGATCCTCGATCGCCGGCGAAATGCGGAGTTGAGCGGTATTGGGGTCGGCAGCCCCGGGCCTCTCGAACTGCCCGCCGGGATTCTGCACCATCCGCCGAACCTGCCTGGCTTCGATGGCCTGCGCCTCCGCGAGGAACTGGAGAGTCGGCTGGGCGGTTGCGTTTCAATCGACTCCGACGCCAACCTGGCCGCCTACGGGGAATGCCTGCTCGGTGCGGGCCGCGCATTTGGAGCCGAATCGCTCTGCATGCTCACACTGGGCACCGGAGTAGGGTCCGGAATGGTTCTCGAAGGCCGCATCTGGCATGGGATGCAGGGGGCGGCGGGAGAATCCGGACACGGGCCGCTCGACCCCAATGGCCCACCGTGTCCCTGCGGGGCGCGGGGATGCCTGGAAATGTATGCCTCAGCCACGGCCATCGTGCGCCGTGCAGGACAGCTTGGCGTCGGGTCAGCGGAGGGCAACGGCGCAGCGGTGCCGCTGACTGCATCGTGCGTGGCGCAGCTCGCGAACTCCGGCGATGCCCGGGCACTCCAGGTTTTTGACGAGATGGGGAGGGCGCTGGGGCTTTCGCTCTCAAACCTGATCAATGCGCTGGATTTACCGTTGTACGTAGTTGGCGGAGGCGCCGCCGCCGCGTGGCCGCTCTTTGCGCCACGGATGTTTGCGACGGTGCGCGAGATGAGCTACGTCTACCGGCTCTCGATGCCGGACGATCCCGCCGTCTACCAGCCAGGCCGCACGCACATCACTCCGGCGCAGCTCAGCGACGCGGGGCTGCTGGGCGCGGCATTGCTTCCGCTGCACGCCCACGACGGTGCCCGGGCCTGAGCTTTCAACAGATGGAAGTGGGCGCCCGCGACCAGCGAATTTCGCCGCGACTCGTCGCGATGTGCTATAGTCCTGGGCATTCCGCTCGCCTGTTCGTGGCCATCGCTTCCCCCGCAGGAATTGGACGATGAAAACCCACTTGGTTCTATTCGCAGCTTTGCCAGTGCTTTTCTGGAGCACCGCGCTGGCTCAAAACCCGGCCACGCCGCCGCCTATCCGCATGGGTCTCTGGCAGTATGAAGTAACCATGAGCGGTATACCGGGGCCGGGCGGACCGCGCATGATCGTAACGCAATCGTGCGTGACGCCGGAGACGTGGACCCGCAGTTTCCAGAACCCTCATCCGTCCGCGCAATGCACGACCACGAACCTGCATCAGACCGCGCACAGTGTGACCTTCGATGTGGCGTGTTCGCAGCAGAATATGACGAGCAGGGCGCATGTGCAGATGGCGCTCGACAGCGAAACGGAGATGCACGGGACGGTGCAGTCGACCGTTTCCGGGCCCGGATTCCCGGGAATGAACATGACCAGTGCGATCCACTCGAAGTTTTTGAGGACGGATTGCGGAGAAATCCAGCCGGGACAAAGCCGGATGGTTTCCAACCCGTAGATTCCGGCCCGGGAGGCACACTGATATCGTGGGGCGATGACTCCCACGCTGGAAACGCCGCGGCTGGTGCTGCGCCCGCTCGAGGTGGGCGACGCAGACGCGGTTCAGCGCCTGTTTCCGCGGTGGGAAATCGTACGGTATCTCAACGCCGTTGTTCCCTGGCCATTTCCTGAAGGGGCGGCTCTCGGTCACATCCGAGACGTCGCGTTGCCGGCTGTGGCACGGGGCGAGGCGTGGCACTGGACGCTGCGGCGGCGGTCGGCACCTGATCGGCTGGTGGGCAGAATTCATCTGTCCCGCGAGCAGGACAACAACCGCGGATTTTGGCTGGCACCGGAGCTTCAGGGGCAGGGACTGGTGACCGAGGCGGTGGCCGCCGTGAACGATTACTGGTTCGATGTGCTGGGATTTCCTGTTCTCCGCGCACCAAAGGCGGCGGCGAATGTGGCATCGCGCCGGATATCGGAGAAAACCGGGATGCGGCTCATCGGCACCACCGAGAAGGATTACGTCTGCGGCCGGATGCCGACTGAAATCTGGGAAATCACGGCCGAGGAGTGGCGGGCGGTGCGGGAGCGCTTTCGCGGGCAGGGCGGATAGAGGAGCTGCGCGCCGGATGCGCAGGTTTAATTCTTCGGCAGCGTCACCCGGAAATGGCCACCGCGCACGGAAGCCAGCTCGCGGCTGCCGGCCACGACGGAAGCGGGCAGAGGCTTGCCTCCGAACGCGTTGGGAGCGGCGGGATTCGACCAAGCCGCGCCCACTTCCACCTGCTTCGGGGTTTGGGCAACGAGGTTGTCGTGCCTGCGGCGCTGCTCATCTACGTAGGCCTCGACGACGCGCGCTGCGATGGGGGCAGAATAGGAGCCCCAGCCACCGTGCTCCCACAGCACTTCGACAACGATGTCCGGATTGCGGCGCGGAGCGATGCCGACAAACCAGGAATCCGCGCGCTGATTGCCGGAGCCCAGACTTTGAGCGCCGGCGCTGTGGCTGACGACTTCCGCCGTGCCGGTCTTCCCGCCAAAGTCGATGCCGTTCAGGTGAGCCCCGGCCGCTGTGCCCCCGGGACCGTTAATGGTGTTGTACATGGCGTCGGTGATCAACTCCCAGTTGGCGGTCGTGAGGGGAATTCGCTGATTGCCTGAGCCGGGATAATTGTCGTGGATGTACTGCAGCATCTCCGGGGTGAGTTCGCTGGGGAAGACGACATGGGGGCGCATGAGGACGCCGCCGGAAGCGATGCCTCCAATGGCGCGGGCCATCTGGATGGGAGTGACGGCGACAGCTCCCTGGCCGATGCCGACGGAGGGCGTCTCGCCGGGATACCACTTCTGGTGCAGCGTCTGCAGCTTCCACTCCGTCGACGGCATAATGCCGGACGCCTCATTGGGCAGATCGACGCCGGTCCTCTCGCCGATGCCCACCGAATGCGCATATTTGGCGATGGTGTCGATGCCGAGCTTTGTCGCGAGGACGTAAAAATAGCTGTCGCAGGACCAGGGGATCGCGTTCTCGATGTCCACTTCGCCGTGGTGACGATCGCAGGCGAAGAAATGGCCGTAGAGCGTGACGCCGCCCTGGCAGTCGACATCGAGGTTTTGCGCGATGTTCTCCTGCAGGCCGGCCAGGGCCATGACGATCTTGAACGTCGACCCCGGGGCCAGTTGCGCCTGGATCGCCTTGTCCATCAGGGGGTGTTGCGGGTTTTGGATCAGGTTGTTCCAGTCGGCGCGGCTGATATGGACTGAGAACTCATTGGGGTCGAAGGCCGGGCGGCTGACGAGGGCGAGAATTTCGCCGGTGTGCGGATCCAGGGCAACTACCGCGCCTTCGCGGTCGCCCAGAGCATTCTCGGCCGCCCGCTGCAGATCGAGGTCGATGGTCAGGCGAAGGCTCCTGCCGGGTGTTGCCGGCTCAATGCCCAGCCTGCCAACTTCGCGGCCGTGGCTGTCGACGGCGATGTCCTGTGAGCCGTCCACGCCGCGCAGCACGCTGTCATAGGAGGCTTCGACGCCGGACTCGCCCACCACGTCGCCGGGCTGATACCACGCGTAACGCGGATCGTTGTCCAGCATCTGCTCGCTGACTTCGCCGACGTAGCCGATGAGGTTGGCGGCGAATCCTCCGCCGGGATACAGCCGGCGCTCCTCCTGGATTGTGTCCAGTTCCGGCAGCTCGTTCCTGTGCGCCGCGATGAACTCTTCCTCGTCGGGGGTGATGTCCTGTTTGAGCGGCAGGGGCTGATAATGGGGGGCGTGGCGGTACTTGCGCAGAATCGCCTGGATCTGCTCGACCGTCATGTTCAGGCCACGCGCGATCAGGGGCAGGTCCGGCGTGACGTCATGGCCCTGTTCGCGCACGAGAAAGCAGGAAACGGAAGGGTAATTGTCAACCATCAGGCGGCCGTAGCGATCGAAGATCTTGCCGCGGGGGGCCAGGATGGGCACTTTCCGAATGCGATTGGCTTCCGCGAGGGCGTGATAATTCTGGCCGCCGACGACCTGGAGCCGCCACAGCCCGAAGACGAGCGTGGCCAGCACTGCCGCAATCACGTACTGGACGACGGCCAGGCGTACGGACGGCAATTTGTCTTCGCGATTCAGCACGGCTGAGCAGCTCCGGGCCCGCATCGTGCCGGACGGGCATGTTTCGGGTGGGTTGCTCCAAGGATACCGCGAATCCGGGACCGCGGTTCCGGCCTATTTGAGTTGAATACTCTGGCGCCAAGGCTGTACAACGGGGCATGCCGAAAACCAACGCCGATCCGGCGAAGCGCGCGTCCGGCGCACGGGGCGGCTCGCACTTCGATCCGGGCGGCAATGCTGCGAAAAGCCAGTTTCTCCCGCCGCGGCCCATCAGCCTGCGCACCCTGGGCGATTATCTTGACCTCTCGCCGGCCACCATTTCGCTGGTGCTGAACAACGCGCCGGGAGTGCGCTCCATTCCTCCTGAGACGCGGGAGCGGGTCATCGCGGCGGCGAAGAAGTTCGATTATCGGCCCAGCTTTTTCGCGCGTTCGCTGAGGCGCCGGCAGAGCTTCTCCGTCGGCGTGCTCGTGCCAGAGCTGAGCGACGGCTATTCCACTTTGGTGATGAACGGAATCGAGGAGGTGCTGATTGAAGAGGGATATTTCTACCTGACGGCGAGCCATCGGCGCAAAGCCGACCTGATCCAGGAGTATCCGGGCCTGCTGATGGAGCGGTCGGTGGAGGGCTTCGTCACCATCGATACCGCGCTGCAACACAGCCTGCCTCTGCCCGTGGTTTCAGTGGCGGGGCACAAGGCGCTGCCCGGCGTCGCCCGCATCGTCCTCGATCATCGCCGCGCGGCGGAGCTGACGCTGCGGCATCTGTACCAGCTTGGCCATCGGCATATCGCTTTCATGCGGGGCCAGCCCTTCAGCTCCGACTCCGATGACCGCTGGCAGGGACTGATGGCGGTCGCCCGGCAACTTGGACTCATTGTGAATCCGGAACTGGTGGTACAGCTGGAGCAGAACCTCTCGTCTCCCGAGCTGGGTTACCCGGTGGCCGCTCGGCTTCTCAGCCAGAAGTCCCCCTTCACGGCGGTCGTGGCCTACAACGACATTTCCGCGATTGGCGCGATTCGTTCGTTTCGCGACCACGGCGTGCGGGTGCCCGAGGACGTGTCGGTGATTGGCTTCGACGATATCCAGGCTGCAGCCTTTCACACACCTGCCCTGACGACAATCCGCCAGCCACTGAACAGTATGGGAAACACGGCGGCGCGCATGCTGCTGGACCGGATCCGCGGCGGCAGCCAGTTTCCCGATGAGATGCCGATCGTTCCGGAACTGATCGTGCGGGAATCGACCATGCCGCCGGCCGCGGTGAAGAATCGCAGGAAATAGCTCACGCGCGGACGGTACAATCTCGTCTCGATGTCCCGCTCGCGCTCCCACCACCCCCGATTCGCTCTGCTGTGCTTTGGATTTGTCGTCTGCGGGATCGTGACGGTGCTGCCAGGTCCGCTGCTGCCGCTGCTGGCCTTGCGCTGGCACCTGCGGGATGTGCAGTCGGGCGGATTTTTCGCCGCCCAGTTCGCGGCTTCGACAATGGGGGCGATCCTTTCGCCCTGGCACCTTCGCCGCAGCCTGCCCGCCGGCTACGGACTGATGGCGGCAGCCCTCGCCCTGCTCGCGGTCGGGGTGAGGTCGGCTTCGGCGTCCGTGGGCCACACGCTGGGGCTCGCGGCCTTCGGCATCGTAGGCCTGGGCATTGGCTTGTCCGTCACGGCGACGAATCTGACCGTGGCCTTAAGCTCCCAGCCCCATGGCCGCGCGCGGCGCCTGTCAGTCGTAAATCTCTGGTGGGGCACCGGCGCGGTCGTATGTCCCTGGCTGGTCGCCAACGCTGAGCGCGGGAGACACCTGCACGAGCTGCTGCTCTGGCTGGCGGTCGCCGCCGCCGGTACGTTGGCGGCGCTGGTCCCCCTGCTGTTCGGGCGCATGAGCTTTGCGGAGACTCCGCGGCGCGAGGGTGCTCCCTCGCAAACCGGAACGCTCCTGTTCTTTGCCGTGTTTCTCTTCCTTTACGTCGGCGTGGAAAACGCCGTTGGGGGCTGGATTGCGACCTACGCGCATCGTTTCAGCGGGATGACGCTGGCGGGAGCGAGCCTGACCGTCTCCCTCTACTGGCTGGCGCTGCTCGCCGGCCGAGGGCTCGGATCGGTGGCGCTGCGCCCGCTCGGCGACCGCGCCGTTCTGCTGTCAAGCCTGGTGCTGGCGGTCGCGGCCGTCGCGCTGCTCATCCTGCCCCACACGCCAGCCGTGGTGCTACCCGCGGTTGCCGCTGCCGGAGCCGGCTTTGGGCCGGTCTTTCCTTTGGGGGTTTCAAGGATGCTGGCGCGCCTCAGCGATCATCGGCCGACCGGATGGGTGTTTGCGATGTGTGCGGGCGGCGGAGCCGTCCTTCCCTGGCTCACCGGCCTGGTTTCCACCAGTTCCGGTTCGCTTCGCGCCGGATTTGCGATTCCCGTCGCAGCCCTGAGCGTCATTCTGGGGCTCGCTTTGAGCGAAAATGCGGCGCTGGGCAAGCCCGGGGCTACCCAGCCGTCCGAGGAGCGTGCGGCACAGTGAGTCTACAGCTTTTCGTAGAAATCGCAGGCCGAACACGAAATGTAGATTCCGCCCGGAATCCCGCGCTCGCGGTCCTTCACGCGCTTCACGATGCGCGTGGGCTTGGAGCACTTCGGGCAGTCGGTGCTCTTGGTGGTGTCCATCATCTTCATGCGGTCGGCGGTCTTGGCAATCTTCGCCATGG
>DAHUYD010000150.1 GCA_027315385.1 Acidobacterium sp. | reverse complement strand
GGGATCAACTCCGGCTCATCGCTCGTGGGGCCTGAAGAGCATGATACCACGCCCCTGGATTCTGACTTGCTTGTTCTCCATGGCGCGCCGGGACCCCCGCTTGGCTTCTCAAGCATGCACCGATGGCGGAAGCGAGCGATGGCACAGCTGATTGCGGTATTGGGCCATTCCGCCGATGGGTTATCGCGACCTATTCGACGGCTCGACCTCGGATACCCTGCGCCATCAGACGCTGCTGCTCATCATGTATAAAGGTGGTAGACTTCAGAGTGCTTGAACAATGAACCTGAATTGTGAGAGTGGTGGCCGGCGGTTTTGCGTAAATTTTTGGGCATTTTGTACGTGATTTGTACGCAAGACTTGACAATCATGCCAATTCTTACTGATTTGACATTCGTAGAATCAGCAAGTTACGTGGTTTGAAAGAGTGGAGTCCAACCGACTCCCGCCGCCTCCACCATAATTAAGCGTTTTAGTTTCTTGCACTTACCAATCAGAGCCTGAAACAGAGCCTGAAAATCGGGTCGTTTTTGTGACCGCTTTGTACCCATTTTGTACCAGCGACAAAAAGCCTCCCGATTTTTTTGACCCATTTCAGCGTTCGAGCAAAACTCCGGCTGAAGTGGGAGGCCCTCATGGATTCGTTCGTCTTCACCCGTCACTCTTCGGACTGCAAATTCAAACGCAGACGATGCGGACCCGAGGCATAGCTCAACTTTGGTGTGAATCGTCGTGATGAAATTCTGGATGGGCGTCTTTCAACCAGGCCTTTACCTGCTCCCGCAAGGCGGTCAGATCTTTCGTGACCTGGGCGAGTTCGGTGGGCGAGATGCCGCCGGCCAGGTCGTAGCTCGTGGTATTTCTTTTTTGCGATCTTGCGCACCCATTTCTCGCGCGCGGTGGCATCCTGCGTTATCAGCGTATGTTCGAGGCTCTCGATCACGCGCTGGTGATGGCCCTGGCCGAGAGAGACGCGAAAACCGCTGGCCCGGAGAGCAATGTTGGCGAGCGTGAGGATGCCATTGTAAGCGGCCTGGAAGCGCAGATCGTCGGAGTTGCCTTCCACCCTGGAGTCCGCCTGCGAGCGTTCACGATGCTGAAGAGATCGGCAATCTCCTTGGGGCTGCTGGACTCAGCCTTGTACCACCCGAGTTGTACCAGCTTTTCTAAACTCATCCTCGTCGCCGATCAGGAAGACCTTCTTGCTCTTCTGCAATGATTGCAGAAAGTGGTTGCCTGCGTGAAGCCGCGCCTTCAGATCCTCAAGGGAGTAAATAGTTGGATTTACAGGTCGGCTTAACTGCTTTTCGACAGGGCCAACCGCGTCGAGCACATCGTCAAGCGAGACCGCTCCGATCACCATCAGGTCGATATCGCTCGTTGCCCTCTCCTCGCCGCGGGCAACCGAACCATAGACAAAAGCAAGATTGATGCGCGACGAGAGCGGCGCAAGCGCCGTCTTGAGCATTTGAAAGACGCCTGTGGTCTTTGCCAGCAGGGCCCGTAGTTCCGGATATTCCGGGTGCTCCTGGTTGGCCTGGTAAAACACCTGATTACCAACTGTGGAGCGCTTGATCAGGCCTGCATCGGCAAGCAAGTTAAGCTCCCGCTGCACGGTCCCCACGCTGGTCTCCACCTGGCGGGCGATTTGACGAACGAAGGGGGTCTCGTCGGGCGCACCATACAGAAGCGCCAGGACCCGCCCTCTGGTCTGGCCAAAGAGCAGATCGCCGACGGACGTGAGCATCGTTCTCATTTCGAGAACAATTGTACTCAAAATGAGTACAGACCGGCAAACGCTGCGCATTCATCTCGGCAACACCGCGACTGAGCAGCGTGAACCGTGATCGTGTTTCAGATCCCAATTTCCTGGTCGTAGGCGGCCAGATCGGCAAGGGCCGCGCGGCGTTCTGCCTGGCTTGCCGACTCCCGTGCCTTTGCCTTGGCCTGCATCACGAACTGGATTTCGTCAAAATGCCACGGGCGAAACTCGTGACTATCAACGCCAACATCAAGGGAGAGTGCCAGCGGCTCGTCCGGCAGGTTGCCATGCGAATGTCCATAGAGGTGCCACGCGCCTTGAGCGTGATGCGGCCTGAGCTTCCCCCTTGGTTTAGTCCGGGTAGGTGAGAGCGCTCGCGGTTGAGTTTAGCAGCGAGATGATCTCGCCGCCGTCGGGGCCGCTGCGAATGCCCTGCGGTCGTCCTCAACCTCGCGGATGCGATGCGCAATCGATCTTCTTGTGCAGCGGGAGCGATTGCGAGGAAGGGCCGACGCTCAGCATTCGCTCGCCTCTCGGCATCACCCACTGCCGTTTCTTCGTCGACCAGTACTGTAATTGCCGCAGCGGCACATGCAGTGTAACCGTCCGAGTCTCGCCTGCGGGAATTGGGACACGGTCAAAAGCAGCCAGGGCCCGCACCGGAAACTGCACGCCGTCAGGGATTTTACTCGGCGCGCCCAGGTACACCTGCGGCACCTCGTCGGATTCGATTCCTCCCGTGTTCCTGATTCGTACCGTCACATCCAGGCCTCCATCGGCGGCCGTTGCCGTCTTCAGCCCGGAGTAAGCGAACGTCGTGTAGCTAAGTCCGTAGCCAAAAGGGAACAGCGGCTAAATATGCTCCTTTGCGAACCAGCGGTATCCCACGTTGACGCCTTCGCTGTAGGTCGTTCGCCCGTTCACACCCTTCCAGCTGCGCTCCGGATACTGCGGGTCCGTCGCCGGATAATCCGTCAGCTTGCTGCCCCAGGTCACCGGCAGCCGCCCGGCCGGACTCACTTTGCCCAGCAGCACATTCGCGGTTGACCACCCGCCTTCGTCGCCAGGCCACCACATCTCCAGCACGGCCTTCACCTGGTTCAGCCACGGCAGCGCCACCGGCTGGCTGGTGTTCAGCACCACGATGGTATTCGGGTTCACTGCCGCCACCTCTTCGACGAGCTTGTCCTGATCGCCCGGCAGTCCGAATACCGGGGCCAGCCGCGTCCACACGAACACCACAGCGACCCTGGCCTTCTTCGCCGCTTCGATGACAGCTTCATCGTCGGCCTTCCGCTGCTCGGGCGTATACCAGTTCAGCCGCACCTGTACCGGCGCGCCGGACGTATCCGGCGTAATCTTCACCTCAACCGCGTGCGGACCCGCCGGGAGTTCCACTGCCCGCCGCACGTTGTCCAGCCCATCGGTGGTGGGCACCACGTTGTCCTGGTTAGCCTGCAGAATGTCTCCGTGCACGCCGCCCTGGAATGCTCCCGTTCGCGCAAGCGGCTTGCCGTCCATCGCGATGGCGGCGTTTGTCCCCAGTGCCTGCAGGTAGATCCAGTACTCCCCGGCATGGGGAGCCGTCAGGGTCCCTTTCCAGGTCACTGTTGAATTCGGCGGCAGCGCGTTGCCGTTCTTCTTCGTGAAGTTCAGCTGCGCATCCGCATGCTCCGCGCCGCTGCCCGTCCGCAGCAGTCCCGGCTTGCCGTCGTGGCTCAGCGCGCTCGCCGGAATCGTGGTTCCGGTCATGTTATCCGCCACCGCAAACTGAATATCCTGGTTCCCCGAAACCTTTCGCATCGCGGCCAGCGGGCCCACTTCCATCCAGGGCAGCCCTTCGCTGCGTTCTCCGCTGATCCCGATGGAGTCCACCTGTCCCGCCGTCGGCCCAATCAGCACCACCTTGCTCAGATCCGCAGCCTTCAGCGGCAGCGCGTGATCTTCGTTCTTCAGCAGAACCGCCGCGTCCTCCCCGGTCTTCTCGATAATCTTCGCGTTGGCCTGAAGATCCTGCGGCGTCACGGAATGCTTCTGCATTCCGTCCAGATAGCCGAACTGATCGATCTCATACAGCACGCGCCCTGCGGCCTGAGTAATCGTTGCCGCGGTCACGGTGCCGTCCTTCAGCGCGGCCGGCATACGCTCCGGGCTCAGCTTCACACCAAAGTCTCCCGGGCTCCCGCGCTTCGGCGCCGGCTCCTCCGGAATATGCCCGCCAAACATCGCCATCATTTCACTCATCTCATGCGGCGGAGGCGGAGGAGGAGGCGGCGAGAGGCTGAAGAACGACGGAAGCCCAATCCCCGTGCCCGGCATTTCCATATCCAGGCCTTCGTTAATGAAGTTCACGGCATGCACCGCGCCCCAGTCCGACGTCACAAAGCCTTTGAACCCGATCTGGTCTCGCAGAATCGTAGTCAGATTGTGCTTGTTCCCGCACGCAAATGCTCCGTTGATGCGGTTATACGAGCACATAATCGCCGCCACGCCCGCCTTGACCGCCGCATCGAAGGGCGCCAGATAAACCTCGTGCAGCGTCTGATCGTCAACATAGATATTGGTGGCGTTCGAGTCATACGCCACGAAATGCTTCACCATTGCCATTACGTGCTGCGACTGGATCCCCTCGATCTCTTGCGCGCCCATCACGCTGGTCAGGTAAGGATCTTCGCCGAAGGTGTTGTAACCGCGCCCGAACTCCAGGTCCCTGTCAATGTTCACAAACGGCTGCAGGCTCACGTCGATGCCGTTCGCGCGATCCTCCCGCCCAATCACCACGCCGTTCTCCAGCGCATCCTGCGCACTGAAAGTCGCCGCAACGCCCATGGTCGCGGTCTCGCCCTGGCTCGGAACCCGTGTCAGCACTCCCGGTGGCCCATCGGCCATGCGCAGACCGGGAATACCAAGCCGCGGCACGCCCGCCAGATAACCCGCCTGCCCCTGATAGACGCTGGGGGTCTCCTTCGTGCCGTGGATCAGCGCGATCTTCTCCTGCAGCGTCATCTCGCTCAGCAGCCGGTCAAGCTTTGGATTCCCGGTCGCTACGGGCACTGACTGTGCCGCGAGGATGCAGCCAGACAACAGCGCTGCACCCATAACAACCAACGTGCGCACGCTGGATTGCCTCATCTTTCCCCTCCCGAGCGAACTATGTCAAACCATTAAATGGCAGTTTGCCAACTCGACCTTCAGCATTGCCGGTTCGGCGCCGCGCTTATTCCGGTTGTCATCCCTTCTGCCATTTATTGTGCCGCGGCTGTACCCGATTTAGCCGGCGAATTCGGCTTCCGCGTGTCGGCCATGCGCTGTTCCAGGCCCTCGACCAGATTCAGCTGAGTTTTCCAGGGATCGGCCTCGCCGACCGGGCCATCCTCGGCGAAATTGAGCAGGCGATCACTGGTCCCGTGATACGCGGGCCAGTGCGGCAGTCCCGGGCCGTTGGGATTGCCGGTCTTCACGAAGTTCACCCAGTAGGTGTTGGCCTGCTTCGCAATCGCCGCATCGGAAGGCGCCAGCGCGCTGCCGTATTTCGCCGCGACTGTGTCGAAGACGTAGGGAATCTCGCTGGCGTGGAAAGCTCCGGGCCATTTGTCGCGCAGGGACTGCGCTACATAGGAGAAACGGTACTCATAGGCAGGCGTCCCCTCCGCAGCGACGGTGCCGGCGACGAATCGGGCCGGCTCGGTCATCATCATGTCCGCCGCGATCTTCCAGCCCACCATCATCGCGTTCGCCTTGCCGGTTGGGTCGAAGGCGGCTTCTGCTTCTTTCGCTTTGGGCCCGAACGCGGCCCAGATCTGGGCAAGCGTATGCCAGCGCGGAAAGCCGATATCCGCGGAGTTAGTTCCGATCATCAGCGGCACCTTCCAGTAATTGCCGCTGACAAGTGCCTGCTGCGGCGTCTCAGTGACGATCCTGCCATCTATGATGGGACCGCCGTAGATGTCCTGCTGTTTTTCCATGCTCGCCATGTTCAGACCATCCACGATCTTTTCGGCGGGCAGCGCGCGCAATTTCGCCAGCGCCGCGGAACCGGTACCGTCGATTCCCATGCTGCGGGCAAAGGCCGCGCCCACCGCCTCCGCTGAGGGCAGGCCTTCCGGCGAAGTCTTATTCAGGTAGCGCACGCCCAGTATCGAGTCGCGGCCGCCGCCGGATTCAACAATGGCCTTTTCGAAGAGGCCCTTCGTCATCGGCGAAGTCAGAAGTGTGAGAACCGACGCCCCGCCCGCCGACTCCCCAAAGATGGTCACGTCCTCTGGATTGCCTCCAAACGCGCCGATATTGCGCTGCACCCAGCGGAGGGCTGCAATCTGATCCATGTAGGCGTAGTTGTTCAACGGCTGTCCAGCCTCCTGCTTTGAAAGAGCGGGGAAAGCAAAGAAGCCAAACCGGCCCACGCGATAGTTGAAGCTGACGAAGACAACACCACCCTGTGCAAAGTGCCGGCCACTGTAAACCGCCGGCGAACTGCCCCCGTTTACAAATCCGCCGCCGTAGATCCATACCATCACCGGCAGGCCGGCATTCGCGCTGTGCGCCGGCGTCCACACATTCATGTACAGGCAGTCCTCGCTGGGAGGCGTGCCCAGCGGCGCCGCGTCCGAGGGAAAGGGTAATTGCATGCAGTCGGCGCCATACTTTGTCGCGTCGCGGACGCCCTTCCATCTTGCCGCGGGCTGCGGCCCACGCCAGCGATTCTTCCCCACCGGAGGAGCGGCAAATGGAATCCCCTTGAAGGAGGTAATGCCGTTGCTGGCCGCGCCCTGCACAACGCCGGTGTCGATCTTCACCCGGGAGATGCCGGTCCCTGCGGAGGCTGCCACCAGGGGTGCCAGCACGAGAGCGGCAGGGAAAACGATGCGAAAGACACTTTTCATTCAATGCCTCGATTCGCGAATGGGACCGCGGCGTTCAATATACGAACTCCGTGAATCATTTGTACAATGGATTGTTCCGATCATCATGATCTGCAATTACGAAAGCCTGCGTCATGTCCCGGGGCCGGCCATCCGCGTCAGGATCTCCGCCAGTTTCTGAGCTGCGGGTGAAAGCGACCGGTCTTTCCTCTGGATGATTTCGATCTTTCGGCTGAGCGTGGGTCTGGCGATGAAAACGCATCGCATCTGCCCGGGATTTTCGAGGGTGGCGGCAGACTCGGGCAGGATCGCGATGCCCAATCCCGCACGAACCATCCCGATTGCCGTAGTCATATAGTTGGTCTCAAAGGCGACTTTGAAAGACGTTTTCTCGCGCTTCAGCGACTTCTCCAGCAGTTCCCTCACGCTGCTGTCCTTCCCTGTGACGATCAGCGGGAAAGCAGCCAGATCCTTCAGCGCTGCTGTTTCCCGCCTGGCAAGCAGATGGTCTCCTGGAATAAAGGCGCATAGCCTGTCGGCAAACAGCAACGTGGTTCTGATCTCTCGATCCACGCGGATCCTGCTCCCGATTCCGAAATCCACCTCTTCCTTTTTCACCGCCTCGATGATCTTTTCACCGGCCATGTCGCGGAGCTGAACCACGATTCCCGGATAGGCGTCCGCGAACCTTTTGATCGCATCCGGCAGCAGCCGCGCGGCGACGGTTGGCAACGCCGCAACATTTATCATTCCCCGCCGCAAGCCCGCGAGCTGACGCGTTTTGCTCACAATCGATTCAGCATCGACAATGAGACGTTCCAGCGGCTGAAGCAGTTCCCGTCCCGCTGAAGTGAGAGCTACCCGCCGCTTACTGCGATCGAATAACGCAACTCCTAAAGCGTCTTCCAGTTGCCGGATCTGAACCGTGAAAGCGGACTGCGATATGTGCATCTCCATAGCCGCACGGGTGAAGTTGCCGTGGCGCGCGGCGGCAAGAAATGCGCGGATATGTCGGAGATCCTGAATCATCTGAATTTTCGATCATAGGGACGCAATCAAACAATTGTACAGAACCAGGACAACCTCCCTATACTTCAGTCCTGTCGCCGGTCGCCGGCGCGGCCGCGGGGGACATGGTGCCCGCGGAACCCAACGGGGAATACCTGTGAGAACTGTCAGAATTGGCGCGGGAGCGGGATTTTCGGGCGACAGGATCGATTCGGCTGTGGAGCTGGCCGCGAAGGGCTCCGTTGACTGGCTGGTGTTTGAATGCCTCGCGGAACGCACGATCGCGCTGGCTCAAAAGGAGCGGCTTCTGCACCCGGACGCCGGTTACGATCCCTTTCTTGAAGAGCGCATGGAGGCTGTGCTGCCTCTTTGCGCGAAGCAGGGGATAGGGATTGTGAGCAACATGGGCGCGGCCAATCCGGTGGCTGCCGCACGGAGGACGATGGAAACTGCGCGGCGGCTCGGACTTTTCGGATTGCGGATTGCCGCGGTAACCGGGGACGACGTGCTGTCGGAGGTCCGCAACCTTTCGCCGGACGAACTGCAGGGAGTTCCCCGGCAAAAACTGATTGCGGCGAACGCTTATCTTGGCGCGGAACCGATCGCGCGCGCACTGGCGGAGGGGGCCGACGTGGTGCTAACCGGGCGTGTCGCCGACCCTTCGATGTTTGTGGGGATTCTCATGCATGAGTTCGGTTGGCCGGCCGACGACTGGAATTTGCTGGGCCAGGGAACCCTGGTTGGACATCTGATGGAGTGCGCGGGGCAACTGACAGGCGGTTACTTTGCCGACCCCGGCTACGGCGATGTTCCCGATCTGGCTCATCTGGGATTTCCCATCGCCGAGGTTGCGCAAAACGGGAATGCGGCCATCACCAAGGTGGAAGGGTCAGGCGGGCTAATTAGTCGGGCCACGTGCACGGAGCAGCTGCTCTACGAGATCCAGGATCCCGCTGCCTATGTGACGCCGGACGTGGTCGCCGATTTTTCCGGAGTGTCGATCGAGGGGGCCGGGGCCAATCGAATCTGTGTGCGCGGCGGCTCTGGGAAGCCGCGGCCGGAATTCCTTAAGGTTTCCGTCGGGTTTCACGACGGATATGTGGCGGAGGGGCAGATCTCCTACGCGGGGCCGGGTGCGCTGGCGCGGGCGCAACTGGCGCGGGAGATTCTAAGTCAGCGTCTCCGTGGTTATCCGCTCGACGAGCTTCGCTTCGACCTTATCGGAGTCAATGCAATCGCCGGAGACGTCCTGCCGATCATTGCGTGCCCGCCCCAGGAAGTGCGGCTGCGCGCCGCCGGCCGATCGGAATCGCGGCATGCCGCCTCCATGATCCCCCGCGAGGTAGAGGCGCTCTACACAAACGGCCCGGCGGCGGGAGGCGGAGTCGTTCAAACGGTAAGGGACTCCATCGGAGTCGTCTCTGTTTCCATTCCTCGATCAGCGGTTGCGCCCGTAGTCCAGCTCGAGGTCTCCTGATATGCTGCTCCGTAAGATTGCCCATGCACGCGCCGGCGATAAAGGAAATATTGTCACGATATCTCTGATCGCCCGCCGCCCTAAGGACTTTGCCCTGCTGAGCGAAGTCGTAACCGCCGAGCGCGTCAGTGCCCATTTCCGGCAAATTATCGATCGCCCGGTGCTCCGCTATGCAATCCCGCATCTTTGCGCACTGAATTTTGTCCTGTACCGCCCGCCCAGCCAGTCTGTTACTCGTTCTCTGGCTCTCGATGCTCATGGCAAATGCCTCAGCTCTGTCCTGCTCGCCCTCTCACTGGATCCGCTCCCTCCCCGCAATGGAGAGATCCCCGCGACTCAGAATCCCGGCTGGCCGCGCCAAATCGATTGAGGAAGGCACAACGCTCCAGTGCTCCGGGCTCCCCTGCCGATCTTCTTCAGGCCCCGAGGCCGCGCGTCCGAGGGGAACCGCCTATCCATGATGCCTCGGGAGCGCTCGGGGAGATTATCGCGTGAGAGGGATACGATCATAAGGAAACAGCAGTTCCGTTGGCCAATCCGCGTGCGATGTCCAGCTCAGACCATTCGCTTTGGAGATCGGCCTCCACGCGCACGTCAAGGCCTCTGGCTCACCCTGCGTTGGAGAGATGTTTTCACCCATGGACCCTTCCCCGCCAACCCAGCCGGCGCCCCCCCTCCCGGCCCTCACGCCTTCGACCCGCAGCCTTCTCCCCTGGCTGGTCGCGGTGGCCTTTTTCATGGAATCGCTGGACACCACCATTCTCAACACCGGTGTCCCCGTCATCGCCAAAGCCCTCGGCGTCACTGCCCTGGCCATGAAGGCCGTCCTGGCCAGCTATACGCTCGCCCTGGCCATCTTCATCCCCATCAGCGGCTGGATGGCCGACCGCTTCGGCACCCGGCGCGTCTTCGCCGCCGCCATCGGCCTCTTCACCCTCGGCTCACTCCTCTGCGGCATCTCGACCAACATCCACGTACTCGTCTTCTGCCGTGTGCTCCAGGGCTGCGGCGGCGCCATGATGGTTCCTGTCGGACGCCTTACTCTGGTCCGAGCCTTTGCCAAACATGAACTCGTCCGCGTGATGAGCTTCGTCTCCATCCCCGCCCTCATTGGCCCCATGCTCGGTCCGGTCGCCGGCGGCCTCATCGTCGATTACCTGCACTGGCGCATCATCTTCTTCCTCAACATCCCCATCGGCCTCCTCGGCCTCGTCATGGTCTACCTCCGCCTGCCCGATTATCGCGAGCCGGATACTCCGCCTCTCGACCTGCTGGGCCTCATCCTCTTCGGCTCCGGGATCGCCCTGCTTTCTTACGTCCTCGAAGTCTTCGGTGACCACGCCCTCAGCATCCGCGAGATCTTCAGTCTGCTGGCAATCGCCGCCGCCCTTCTCGCTGGCTACTGGCTGCATGCCAGGGAAACTCCCTTCCCTCTGCTCCGGCTCGCCCTCTTCCGCCTCCGCACCTTCCGCGCGGCCGTCGGCGGCGGATTCATCACCCGTCTCGGCATCGGCGGCGTGCCCTTTCTCCTGCCCCTGCTCTATCAGATCGGACTTGGCTATACCCCGGTTCAGTCAGGCCTCCTCATCATGCCCCAGGCTCTTGCGGCCATGATGATGAACGCCTGCATGACTCGCCTGCTGAATCGCCTCGGCTATCGCTACATTCTCCTCTCCAACACCTTCATCATTGGTGTCCTGCTCGTGCTCTTCGCCACCATCGGACTGCGCACGCCGCTCTGGTTCATCGTGCTGCTGGCCTTCCTCTACGGCGCCTTCAGCACCCTCCAGTACACCAGCATGAACACCCTCGTCTACGCGGACGTCGTTGAAGAGGAGACCAGCGCCGCCAGCACCATCTTCGCCACCGTCCAGCAGATGGCCCTCAGCTTCGGCGTAGCCATCGCCGGTCTCGCCACCGCCTTCTTCCTGCCCGAGCACATCTGGTCCTCTCCTGTGGTTTTCATCCATGGGATCCATAAAGCCTTCGTCGCCCTCGGTATCCTGACCGTCGTCTCCACCGCGGTCTTCCGCAATCTGCGGCGCCGCGACGGCCTCTCCATCAGCAGGCAGAAACTTGTACATGCCGGATAAGACCCGTCTTCCCGAACAGCGGCGGTACCGCTGGGCTGGCTTCCATCTCTTGAGCCGTCCATTGCCCGGCGACTCTCCCGAGGATCCATGGAGAAATCCTGCAGCTTTTCTTCTCCTCGCAGGGGTGGACGCTGATTCCGCTTCCATCGTGTTCGGGGAGTCCTCAATGCGGCGCCGGGACCGCCCCGCTTGACAGCTCCACGCCTGGGGCGTTACAAGGGTGGTCGCAATGAAACGGAATTAAATCGAAGCCTTTCGAAAGTTTTGCATTGCGATCAATATCGGATTTAGATAGCTCTTGGGAGGTGTCTGAACCAACGTCCGAACCTCAGTGCGGCAGCCTGTTCTCCTCTTTGGCACTTTGGCTCAGACGTACTCACACTTCGACAGCTGCTGGTAACTGTCGGGGTGAATCCTCTCCCCCGGGGTGGAGGCTCGCTCCACATGACGACCACAAACTACAGGAATTCAGCATCGTCGCATCACGTCGGGTGAACGCGGCCGGCGAAAAGGGGGTCTGATTGGAACGCAAGCGAACGATGGTAAACATATTGCTCTTTTCCCTAATGGTGGCTGGTTATGCTTCGGCACAGGCTGTTCCGGCAATTAAGGGCAGGCATCTGTATGTCTCGATGACGGGAAGCGATTCAGCTCCAGGAACAATTGAGAAGCCCTTCGCAACTCTACAGCATGCCGCCGACGTCGCCAGGCCGGGGGATACTGTGGATGTCCGGGGGGGGACGTACTGCCAGCGTCTCGCTGTGACGGGTTCCGGAACTCCGGCATCTGGCTACATCACTTACCGGAGCGCCCCCGGCGAGACCGCCGTGTTGGACGGTGGTTGCCTCCTTCCCCAGGAAGGCTCCAGCGCCATGGTCTCGTTGCACAACGTCAGTTACATAACCATCAAGAGGCTCGTAGTCCGTAATTATAAAACTAATGACCCCAAAGCCGTGCCTTTCGGGATCCGGATTGATGGCCATGGTTCACATATCAACGTCCTCAAAAATGATGTCCAGAGCATCGAGCAGCTCTATCAGGGGCTCAACAGGGTCGGAAGCGGCGCCAACGGATTTGGCATTGCGGTGTATGGCACGGACTCTTCCATCCCTGTGAGCGACCTCGTAATTGACGGCAACAAGGTTCACGGCCTGCACACAGGATCAAGCGAGTCGCTGACCCTGAACGGAAATGTAACGTATTTCAGAGTCTCCGGAAATCAGGTCTACGACAACGACAACATCGGTATCGATGTGATTGGCTATGAGCCCACCACGGCCGATCCCAAAGTGGATCGCGCCCGCGATGGTGTTGTGGAGGATAACCTGGTCTACGACATCAGTTCTGAAGGCAATCCCGCTTACGGACTTTCTCCTTCCCGCCGGGGCGACGCCTCCTCTGACGGGATCTATGTGGATGGCGGAACGCACGTCGTGATCCAGAGGAATGTCGTTCACGACGTGGATTTCGGTATCGAGATGGCGAGCGAGCACTTTGGACGCAACACCAGCCACATCATTGCGCGCAACAACCTGATTTACTTCTGCCATGACGCCGGGATTTCCATCGGAGGATATGGCGAGCATCGCGGCGGTTCCAAAGATGTGACGATCGTCAACAACACTCTGTATATGGACAACGCCTGGCATGCCGGTACCGGCGAGTTCTACATGCAATTTCACATGCGGCATAACATCTTTGAGAACAACATCGTTTACATCGGCGAGCCGGCTCGCGCCATGCACAGTCGATCCGGGCCGATGAGCGCCGGCGTTCCCACAGTGACGATCGATCGCAACCTGTACTTCTACTCTGGCAGCCCCTCCGCTGTGAAATGGTCGTACAATCACCGGGAATACAACGGCTTCGAAGCCTTTCTGAAGGCGACCGGAGGCTCCCATCAGGCCTTTGCCGACCCGCGTTTCGCCAACGTCTATCAGGAAGACTTCCATCTGAAGAGCGGCTCGCCTGCAATTGGCGCCGGCGCCGATCTGGGAGAAGCGGCCATCGGCGAAAGGGATCTGGACGGGCGGCCGAGAACGGCCAACGGCAAGGTCGACATGGGCTGTTATCAGCATTGACAGGGCGGGGGCAATCCAGGTAGAGAGCTAACTCCTCAGCGCCCGAATGAGGCCAATATGGATCGAAGAACGTTCCTGAAGGCGGGCAGTTCTGTCGTGTTGGTGGCAGGAAGCGGGGCTAATGCCGCGCAACACTATGTGCCCGCCGGCAATCGAGGCCACTACACCTTCGGTTCGGGCCCCGTCGTGCCCGCTCACAACTGGGGACACTATGACTTCGGTGCGGGACCCCATGTTTTCGATCGGCTCGACCAGGGCCCATTTCCGCAATATCCTCCGGATGCCACCATCCCCGGCGATGACGTCGTAATGACGACTACGCCTTCGTTCGATCCGGTCCCCGGCTACGGCAAGGGCCTGATCACCTATATCACCGCCGATATGGGGACAGCGGAGATCCGCTCAGCGAATATTCCTCAGGCCATCGAAGATCTGGTCAAATTCCCGCTGGGGCAAAAGCTCTATATCCGGCCTACCTGGAGAGAAGTTCAGCAACGCCGCGGCCGCCTAGTTTTCCCCGATTACATCAAGCTCGTATTAGATCTGGCGAGAACAAGCGGGAAGCGCGTAGCGTATCGAATCCAGATGAGCGCGCCCGACTATGATACCGCGCCCGCCCTGCCCGACTTCGTGCTCGATAAGGTGCCGCTGGTGAAGCTTACCGGAGGAGCCTGGCCCAGCGCAAAACGCGAGCGCAATCCGCACGCCCTCTATCAACCCTGCTTTCAGAATTCTTTCTTTCAGGATTGCTTCGCCGAGCTGGTAGGCCTGCTGGCAGATGAATTCAATGGCAACCCCGCGATTGAATTTATGGATACTTTCATGTATGGCTTCTGGGGGGAAGGGCATACCTGGCCGTTCACTAATAACCCCTTTCCCGACTACTACACAGCAGAGCGCACCTGGATGAAGATGCTCGATGTGCAGTTAGAGCGCTTTACAAAGACCCCGCTCGTAACCAACACCCAGCCCGATTTCAGCCGCGTCGGGAACTCCGAGATCCTCGATCATACGGTCCGCGGCAATAACTGGATACGGAGCGACACCATCTTCATTGAGAATCAGCAGATTGAAGCCCTCAGTAACCGGCCGCCCTGGATCGCCGCAACCGTCGAGGCTGGGCTGCCGGCGAGGCTACCTTCCTCAGACTCTTTAGCAGACGGCGTGTCGCCCTCCGATGACATCATTGCCCATGTGATGGATGTGGGAGCCAACTACTGGTCGCTGTGGAACTTCCATGATATCGGCGCTTCAAACCTGATGAGATGGTATCAGGCCTTTCCAAAATGGTTTGATCATCTCAACAGCCGCATCGGATACCGGGTGCGTCCCTCCTTTGTGTGGCAGTACGACGCGGACGGACATACCGGGATCGTCATTGGCTTTGCCAACGATGGAATCTCCGGCGTACCCGGAGTACTTCGCGTGAGTCTTGACAGCCCCGACATAAAGCCGATTGCGAGTGGCTGCCTGGACGCCGGGTATCCGTATCCGGGGAAGATCCGCCAGGCGCAGTTCGTGCTGCCATCGGGAGTGCAGCTCGACGGTCTCAGATTGCGGGCGGAAATTGAAGTGAAGGGAGTGCGTCATCCAGTGCAGTGGGCCTGTCACCAGAAGCTGAACCATGACGGCTCTCTTACGCTTCGGCGCACTCTCCGCCACAACGGGTAACTACGCGGCGGGCGGCCAGGGGATCGCTCCTGAGTGGAGTCCGTGAGCCCGGCCATTGAAATGGAGGCTCGTTCGGAAGGCGGCCCAACGAAGCTCGGAGTCCTCCTGCCGTACCTTCTGCTGTGTCACTCAGTGGCAACATGACGCATCTCCAGGTATCGCGGAATCAGCTGTACGGCGCCTCCGGCGGCGCCGCCACTCACTTTCTCGACAGGACGCAGGGCAGTATCTGATACGGCGTCAAAATGTGTAATTGATGCCTAACTGCAGGTAACGTGGCGACCACCCCTGAGCGCTCGATGCCACAGTACCGAAGCTGCCGTCTTCGTACCCGGTGTCTGGAGGCGCAAATCGCGGAGTATTCGCGCAGTTGAAGCAATCCACGCGTGCCTGCACGGTGCGGTCAGCCGAACCGATATTGAAACCCTTCTGCATCGAGAGATCGAATTCCCGGATTCCCTGAGACCGGAGGCTCGAAAAGTATCGCGGAGCATCGCCTGGCTGCTGATCGCCGGGATCGGCAAAGCAGCTCTGGTTCAGGTAAGGGTTTCCGGTCTCGGCGGCATTGACGAAGCTGATCCCGGTCGTAAGGACAGTGGGGCACACCACATTCGGGCGCTGGTTCCCGTCCGCAAGGCGCGGATTGCCCATGAAGATGTTCAGCGGCTGCCCGCTTTGGAAGGTTGTGATCGTCGAAAGCTGCCAGCCGCCGATCGCGTCATTCAACAGCCGATTCATGTTAGTTCCAATGAAATAGCCGCGCCCAATCGGTAATTGGTAATCCACGCCGAATACCGCTCTGCTGGGGGCATCATTCGCGCTTACCGACCACTCGCGGTTCAGGTGGTCCAGCTCCTGAGGTAGTCCGGCTCCCAGGGTTCCCATGAAAGAGTTTGCTCCGGCGGAAGAGTTATCCTCCCATTTCGACCAGGTATAGTTCCCCTCGAAGTTCAGATACTTTCCCGCCCTTCGGTGGAATACAACCTGCAGCGCATTGTACCAGGAGGCAGCCTCGGTCCTCCTGTACCCGGCGAATATGCCGTTGAATTGCGGATACGGCCTGAGCAGGTTCAGCAGGGGTATCTGAGGATTGTCATAGATTGAGGTGGGCTGATCGACGAGCGCCCCCGGTCCCACGAACAGCGACTGGAATGGATTATTGACCAGTCCCGCCAGCTGGGCGCTAGTGTACTTCTCGCGCACGGCCGACGGGATATAGTTGCGATTTGAGGTTCCGAGCCACGGCAGGTGTGTGCTGCGGTTGGCAGAATAGTTCAGCGCCATAACGAGCTTCCACGGGAGCGCCTGCTGTACTCCAATATTCCACTGGTAGATCTGGCCGCTTCGCGCGGGCGACAGATCCAGATTATTGTTGTCCGAGCGGCCCCAGCGCGCAAATTTTCCAAATTTGGTTCCCGGAGGAACCGGCAATCCGTTGGGAAACGGGTTTTCCAGGGACGCATATCGGGTGACATCGTTGTCCAATGAAAATTCGATCGCCGGATTGGAAATGAACGACGGGCCGGGGTATTGGAAATTGGTCTCAACCGGATATCCGGTGTAGACGCCTGCGCCTCCGCGGATGACAGTATTCGGATTTACCAGATACGCAAATCCAAACCGCGGATCCATGTTCGTCCATTGAATGGGGGAGCGCCTGAACGAAGATGACGCGAAGTTCGTGGTTCCCTTCAGGGTTCCGTATCCGGCGACGGTGATGCCGCTGTTTCCCGCGAAGTTGGTGAATTCGCTTAGATTGTGCCGCTCGGTATAGGGAGTAAACCACTGATAGCGCAACCCGTATGTTAGGGTCAGCTTAGGGTTGACGCGCCATTCGTCCTCCACATAGAAGGCTGTTTGTTCCGACTTGTCAGCAACGCCGTGAACCACTTGTATACCGCCGTAGTCGCCCCAGCCGAGCAGCAGGTCGGCAAAGTCATTTCCCTGCACTCCGCCATCGGACGTATTAGGAGTCTGCGATGTCTGATAGCGCGAGAATTCGAAGTAGCCGGTTCCGTAGGAGGGCTGCATGAAATTGTTGTAGAACAGCCACTGATTTCCGCCGAACTGGAGCGTGTGCTGACCAATGGTCCACGTAAGTGCGGAAGAGTAGTTCAGTAATGTGTGGCCAAACAGTGTATCGACGCAGCACTGGCTGAAGAAGGATGAGAACGCGGAGTTCTCCATGATGATTCCGGGCATTCTGGTCAGGCCGTTTTGCTCGAGAATCGACGGAAGTCCAACGGATGTCAGGGCAGGATAGTTGTTGTTGGATGTCGGCTCCGATACTCGATCCAGCCCGAGCGTGGAGATCCAGACCATGTTTGGGCTGAGTGTATATGTGTAGGTAATGCCTGTGTTGAAGATCTGGTCTGTATACAGAGTACCGTCGTTGAATGCGCTGCGGGCCAGAACGGTCGGCGTGGCGCCTTTGTCGAGAATGCTGCCGTAGCGCACAGAGAGCGCCGATTTCTGGGAAAACTGCTGATCGACTTTCACGTCGTACTGTTCTGAATGAAACGCGCTGAGAATGATATCCCGGAAGTTGTTGGTATTCGTGACCGGATCCCCAGGCGTGTTCGGCTTGGGATACAGGTTCAGAATGGCCTGGCCTACTGAGTCGATATACTTCGGGTCCACTGTGTTGTTATTGAACGCAGTGCGGTTCAGAGACACAGGGTCGATCAGGTACGGATTAAAGATCTGGTTCAACGCCGGGTTGCCGTTCGCATCATAGGTCATGGCTCCTGAAAAGTCGCCGGTATCCTCCTGCGCCGTGGGCACCGTGGCCACGATATTAACGGGCGAACTGTTGTGGATCCACTGAAAGTCTCCGAAAAAGAACGTCTTGTTGCGCACGACCGGCCCGCCGATATCGAACCCGGCCTGATTCTGCGAGAACTGAGGTTTCGGTCCGTTGTTGAAGAAATCCTTCGCGGCGAAGACGGAGTTCTGATTCAGCCAGAAGCCTCCGCCGTGGAAATGGTTTGTCCCGGACTTCATGACCTCATTAATGACGGTCCCTCCGCCATATTCGGCCGAGGTGCTGTTGTTGGAGACCTTCGTCTCCTGCAAAGCTTCTGAAAGCGCCTGGTAATAGGTTCCGGAGGTGTCGCCTTCCCCCTGCTCCGGCGATGTAATCAGAACGCCATCCAGGCGGATATTGGCTGTAGCGTCTCTTTGACCATTGGAAACGAACTGGGTGCCCCCGGGATAGGAGTTCTGAATTCCGGTTCCCGCGGCTTCCGACACGCCCGCCGTCAGATAGGCCAGACCGAAGACATCGTTGCCTGGCAGCGGCAGCTGCTCGATCAGCTTCGCGGGAATGGCCGTACCCAGTGTCGCCGAACTCGTGTTCAGCATCTCCGGTATCGCCCGCACGGTCACGCTGGTGCTCTGGCTGGCTGGGGGGAGCGTGAGATTCAGGGAGGTCTTCTGGTTCACCGTCAGGGTCAGGATCTCTTTCACTGTGGCGAAGGTTGGCGCTGAAATACTCAACTGGTACGTGCCGGGATTTAAGACGGCAAAGAAGTACGTTCCCTTTTTGTTTGTTTTGACGGTCACTGAGATGTTGGTTCCCACATTCGTCATCGTCGCGGTCGCTCCGGCTATCACATCGCCGGATGCGTCCGTGATGGTGCCGTGAAGTTGGGCCTGATTCGTGGCTTGAGCGAACGACGCGGAGGGAAAGATCCACACAAGACTGAGAATGAGAGCGCAAATCGGTGCCAGACGATGTTGCTTCATCTCCTAACCTCTTTTCGAAGACTTTCGATTGGGAGCGAATACTTCGTTTAGGGATTCTTTGTACGAGTTTTGTTGGTGTGCTGTCAACAGGAAAATGGGCTCGGGCCTTTGGGAGCATCGCGAACCATCCTCGGCCAAAAGTCGTGCCCGCGGCTCCCTGGCCAATGCCGCGTTTCGCTGACGGCAGCCGCCGCCCATGCCTGATCGCCCAGGATAACCGGGGACGCTAAAGGAGTCGATCGATCTGCCGTGTTCCGCGACGCAACCACAACTCCGACGGAAAACGACGCATCATCGAGCTCTCGGAAGCTAACGGAGCTGCAGGCCTGGCACCACGCGGCTGATTGCCCCGTTGGGGCTGGGGTTGTCCGGTTTTAGTCCGCAGTGAATCGAGGCGAAAAGGCCAAGCAGCTGCCCGAAAATCACATCGAGGGGCGGGCGGTAGAGATCAGGCACCGCTCCCCGTGTTTCGGGGGCCAGCACATATTCTGCATAGCCGGCCAGGTTCGCCGGATCGGCCGCGACCGCCACACGGGTACTGACCAGAGACTTGCTTCCAATTTCGCGCAGCAGTTCCAGGTCGTAGTGGCGGCGGCGCGGGTCGCTGCTGACCAGGCAAACCAAAAGCGTCGAGGGATTCAACGCAGCCATGGGGCCATGCCGCAAGCCCAGTGTGGACTGCGCCATGGTCAACACTCTGCCGGCCGTGAGCTCCAGCATCTTCAGAGCGCTTTCCATGGCAGTCCCGGTCTGCGCTCCGGACCCCACAAAGCAGGCTCTGAAGAATTCTTTCTCGGCTATCTCTGAAGCGAGATTCGCAGCTGTGGGCAACAGGCTCTCTCCGCTTGCCGCGAGGGTGCGCAGGATGGGTGCGTATACCTCCGGGTTCCAGGCATGCGCCAAAAATTGCCCGCTCACAACCATGTTCGTAAACGAGCTGGTCATCGCCAGCCCGCGATCGTTGGTGCTGTCGTCCAGCACGATCGCCAGGCAGGTTGACCGGCCGGCCACGGCCTGTGACATGCGTCCGGATGCGTTGCAGGAAACCAGGATATGGAAAATATCAGGACGATCCTCCAGAGCGCGTTCCAGCACTGCAACGCCCTCAGGACTGTCGCCCGAGCGGGAAAAGGAGATCCACAGCGCTGGGCGGCCAGGCAGCACATACTCCCCAAAATCAGTCAGCAGGCTCGTGCTCGGGACGGGAATCACCTCGCAATGCCAGCAGTAACGCAGCAGGAGATGCAGCGATTGGCCGATGTAGTCTGATGTCCCCGCTCCCACCAGAAAAACCACTGGCCGCTGTTCGAAAGGGCGCCGCAGACCTGCATCGGCAAGGAACCCCTGAATCTCGGAAGCACGCGAAGTCAGCATTTCCAGGGTCCGAATCCAGCTGCTCGGTTGCTGAGCAATTTCACCCGGCGTATGCAGCAGTCCCCGCTCCAGCTTCTGCTCCGCGGGGAGCTGCAGCAGGGAGGAAAGAGATGAATTCACGAAGGCACGCTCCTTTGCGAGTCGCCGGTCGAAAGGATACTGTATCGCATTGTCTATTCTATCGTAACAACTCGTAATAACAACACACAAACCGAAGTTTTACAACTTAAGAAGTGCCCATCCTCGTGAATTTGCGGCTCACCTGCGGGCGGACCGAAGCCTCTTCGTTTCAATTGTCTTCAGGCGCATCACGTTCCCCTTCAGAAGCAGCCACTTCTCCGCGAAATTATGCCTGCGCTCCTGCGGAATCGCTCCGGGCGCGTTTGCGGCGCATCAGCAGATAAACCAGCAGCCCCGTGGCCACCCACGAAACGCCCAGCACTTTGGCATCTTTGTCCAGGTTGAGCCAGATAAAGATGCAGATCGCCATGCCGAGCAGCGGCAGCAGAGCCGGCAGCAGGACCTTCTCGCGAGACCGGAACTTATAGTGCACGAGCGCCGCCGCGTTCACCCCGATAAAGGCAATGAAGGCTCCAAAATTCAGCAGCTCCGCTCCCTTCGCATAGGTGAGCATGAATGCCCCGGCGAGCGTGATCAGGCCCAGCAGCATCACGTTGTTGCTGGGAATTCCGGAGCGCCGGCTCACCGCGCCAAAGAAGCGACGCGGCAGTGCATTTTCGCGCCCCATGCCATACAGCAGCCGCGACGCGCCGAACTGCGCGGCAATGCCGGATCCCAGATTGGCCACCAGCAGCGTCGCGTTCAGCAGCTGGAAGAGAAATTTGCCGCCGACGCGCATCGCCACGTGAACGTAGGCCGTATCCACCATGCTCGGCGGAAACGGCGTGCGTCCCGGCCATACCAGCTGCGCCGCATACACTTCGATTGCCGAGAGCACTCCGATGATGAAGCAGGTCAGCACCGTCGCCAGCATCACGTTGCGGCGTGGATTCTCCACTTCTTCCGACATCGTCGAGATGCCGTCGAAGCCGATATAGGTCAGCACCGCGATGGAGGCGCCGTTGAACAGGCGTCCCGCGGAGAAGGTCGCCGGGTCGTAAAAAGGCTGTAGCCACGCGTATCCCATCGGTCGCGTTACCAGGGCAATGTAGTGGATGGCGAATGCCAGGAAGATCACCACCACGATGCTCATTCCCAGCGCAAGCCCCGCATTGATGCGGCTGGAGGCCTGTACGCCGAGCAGGTTCAGCCCGGTGAATACAATCACGAAGGCCACTACCCACGCCGCATAGGGAACCTGCGGGATCACATTCCGCGCGGCCGCGCTGCACCAGATCACACAGATGATCGGGTTCAGCATGTAGTCCATCAGCATGGCCCACCCAACCACATAACCGGCCAGCGGGTGCAGCTCGCTCCCCACATAGGTGTAAGCCGAACCGGCGCTGGGATACACCCGCGCCATCCGCCCATAGCTGACCGCGGTAAACAGCATGGCGACCATGGCCACCAGGATGGTGGTCACCACGTGCCCGCGCGCGGCGTTGCTCACCACCCCATAAATGCTCATGGGCGCGGTGGGCTGAATTATGATGATGCCGAAGAGCAGCAGGTGCCGCAGCTTCAGCGTGCGGCGCAGCCCCGGCGCGGTAACCGTCGAGTCGGTCGATGCGGAGCTGTTCAGTGCCGGCCTCCTTGCCACACACAATTCCTGACGATCATGGCGCGTGCCTCTTTCTGTTTACTCAGGACTCGAGTTCAAAGCACCCTGAAGAACAAAGCCATGCTCGGCCAGAAATTCTCGCCTGAGCTCCGCATCGCGGAATGCTTCGGTGCCGCCCGGCCGAAGCGTCGACAGCGCTCCCGTGATATTGCCGCAACGGCCGCAGGTTTCCGGGTCGCAGCCGGCCAGCCACGCGGCGAGAAAGCCTGCGTTGAAGCTGTCGCCGGCGCCGATGGTGTCGACCACGTCAGCAGGCGGGAGCCGAACCGGAGCGGCGACAAAGCGCTCCCTGCCGCGGCCGACTACCGCCCCCCGTGCGCCGCATTTAATCCCGACCAGCGGCACCTGCTCGCACAACCGATCCAGAGCGGACTCCACTGTATCGCGGTGTCCGATGCGCAGGGCCTCATCTTCATTCGGCAACAGCACATCCACCAGAGGCAGCACTTCTTCGAGAACTCCGTCCCAGCGGTCCTCGGGGTCGTCGTTCGTATCCAGAGATACCGTGATGCCACGCTGCTTCAGTGTCCGCAGCAGATCCGGCAATCCCGCATGCAGGCCCCGCTGCAGAAACAACGAAGACAGATGAAAATGACGCGCTGTGGCGAGATAGGCCAGGTCGATCTCGCCGCACGTCATATCGAACATAAGCCCGGGATAGGTAAGTATCCGCCGCTTACCCCCGTGGTGAAGCAGTATCGTCACGCCGGTGGTGGCCGGCTCGTCGCGAACAACCCGGGACAGGTCGGCGCCGCTTTCCTCCAGCCGCTCCAGCGCTATGCCGCCTAATTCGTCCCCCCCCACACGGGTCACAAACCCGGTCCGAGGCCCAAGGAGAGAGATGTTGTGCGCGAGGATTGCCGACGAGCTTCCCAGAGTCAACCGGAAACCCGTGGCGAGCAGTTCGCGATCCATCGGGAGCGATTCGGGCAGGCCGTAGAGAATCAGGTCCAGATTGACCTCGCCGGCAATGATGAGATCTCGTTCCGCCATGATGTTTTATCTGAGAATGCCGTCCAAAAATGCGGGCTTCACGCTGGATTCCGTATTATTACCATTATTTTCCAGTGCTACGCAATCCGGCGAATGGTCCATGATGCTTCCTCCCCGAAGAGCACGCACCGGCGGGCCGCTGTAGATGCCGGAAACATTTCAACATCCGCTGATTGCTCCCATTTCCCGGCGCCTTGACACAGCTATCGCGACGGACTACCCTTCGTCTTCTGAGCACCGTGTCTCGTAACTAAACGAAAGTTTGCAGGCAAGGGGGGCTGACGTGGCGCCGAGGAGTTTCAGGACCAGGATCACCCGGGCCGGCATGATTGCGTTGACTCTCAATCTGCTGGCGAGCTTCGCTGTTGCCCAGCAACAGGGCCTCACGGCATCCGTGGCTCCAGATGGGCAGTACAGCCTGGGCGAACCCGGGCAGGCCGAGCCGGTACTGCTTGCTGGAGTAGCCGCGAAGGTGGATGGCCGCTGGCTCCGCTCCGCAGCGTACCCCCACCATTCTGTCCGCCGGCAGCAGGTCCAGGGCGATCTGGGTCCGGCGACCGATTGGCAGGTCGTGTTTTCAGGCCTCGCCGGCCAGCCCCGGCTGACCTACTCCCTTCGTACCTTTCACAGCACCCCATTTGCTGAGATCCAGGTGGCGGTGCAGAACACCGCCGCCAGGACAATCCACGTGCAATCCATTCGCATTGTGGATGCAACCGGCGCCAGTCTTATCGATCTTCATGGCCCTTCCGCCGAAGAACGCGTGCTGGCGGACAGCTTCAGCGAAGACCGTCCGGCCATGCGAATCCATGACCTGGCGGCGACTCACGGGATGCTCAGAGCGGTAGGCAGCGAGCTCATATACAACCGCCGCAGCCACGAGAGCCTCTTCGTTGGCGCGCTCACCTCCGACCGTTTTCTCACCATCCTGCGGCTGCACATGGGAACCGCGGCCGGAGGCAATCCCGCCATCGCCTCTTATCAGGTGGATTCGGCCGGAACCACCGAGCTGGAAAAGGAAAACTCGCTGCAGAATTCTCCGGCGCAGGACCTGATCGAGCTGAGTCTGCCTGTGGCGGCAAACGACCAGCTGAGTTCTGAGCGCACGCTGCTGAGTGTGAGCCGCCATTATCATCGCCAGCTTGAAACCTATGGCGAGCTGATCCGCAGGATCCATCACGCACGCGTCTCGGGTCCGCCGCTGATGGGCTGGTGGAGCTGGACCGCCTTCTACTTTGGCCTCAACCAGGGTGCAGCTCTCACCAATGCGGAATGGCTGGCGCAGCATCTGGAGCGGTACGGCTACACGACATTCCACATCGACGAAGGCTACGACTACGCGCGCGGGGAGTACACCACCCCCGATGCCACTCTGTTCCCCGGCGGCATGCGGCGCCTGGAGTACAAAGTGCATGGGCTCGGCCTGACCCCGGGAATCTGGACCGCGCCGTTTGAGGTGTCGGTGCGTTCCTGGGTTTACATGCACCATCCCGACTGGCTGGTAAAGAATGCCAAGGGCCAGCCGATTCCCGCCGGGGACGTAGTCGATGGCAAGGATGTGCTCTACATGCTCGACACCACAAACCCCGGAGCGCAGGCCTGCCTGTCGAAGACTTACTCCACCATGGTGCGCCAATGGGGCATTCGTTACATCAAACTCGACTTCATGGACGACAGCGCCATCGAAGGCTATCGCTACAGGCCCAACACGACGGCCATGGAAGCCCAGCGCATCGGCCTTAAGATCATTCGCAAAGCGGTCGGCAATCGCGTCTGGCTCGACAAGGACGGCAGCGCCATGCTGAATCCCGTCGGCTATGTCGATTACGGCCGAATCTCGCAGGACACTGGCCACACCTTCGACGCAGCCAGAGAGGCCGCCCCCGGCATCGCGGCACGCTACTATATGGATCGCAATTTCTTTGTCTCCGATCCCGACGCCTTTGCCGTCTCCACGCAGACCATCTCCGACCAGAGCTGGCATGAAAGCCGCACGCCCGCCACCCTCGATCAAGCGCGAACTTCCATCGCTCTGGCTGCCGTAGCCGGCGGTATGTTCGAAATCGGCGACAACCTGCCGTCGCTCGAGCACTCGCCCGAACGGATGGCGCTGCTGGAGAACCGTGACCTCCTGGACATGGTGCACCTGAGCCGCGCCTCAACCCCCGTCGACCTCATGGACTACTCAGAGGCAGACGGCCAGCCCAGCATCTTCTTCCTGAAAGAGTCTCCGCGGCAGAGTATCCTCACCGTCTTCAACTGGACAGAGCAGCCGCGCACCCATTCCATTTCCCTCTCGCGGCTCGGACTGGCGCCGGATGCTCATTACACCGTCGCTCCCGTCCTTGATTCCTTCGCCCGCGCCACAATCGCATCCGCCGCCGTGCAGTTAACCGTCCCGGGACAAGCCGTGCGGATGTTCAGGATCGTGAATCAAGACGCAGCCGCGGCTGTTCCCACCCTGACGGTGCACCACCCCGGCAGCGGCCATGCCGGGCAGACGCTGGACTTCGATGCCACCGCCTCGGACGCCGAGCCGGTCGTCTCCTGGCACTGGACCTTCGGCGACGGCGTGAGCGCGGAAGGCGCCTCAGTGAATCACACGTGGACCGAACCGGGCGACTATACCGTCAGCCTGACGGTGCGGGGGATCGACGGCCGCCACACCGCACAGACGTTCTCAGTGCACATCGCCGGCTATATGTCCACGGTGTTCGATCCGGCGGAGATCCGCCGCCCCCCATCGAATCCCTAGCAACGCTGCTTTTCAAGTCGGTATCATTCGGGAGACACACTGTGGCAGGAGAATCGGGGCTCGATCATGGTGACTAAGCCGAAGGCCGGCGCTGGAAATGCGCCGGAGAACAGTCAAATGCTGATCGATGAGCGGCGCCAGCACATTCTCGCGCTGGTGCAGAACCAGGGCCGCGTACTCGTGGGCGAGTTGTCGCGGACTCTCGGCATTTCGCAGATCACCATCCGCAAGGACCTGGAGTATCTCCAGTCGCGGGGGCTGGTGCAGCGCAGCCATGGCGGTGCGCTGCGTATTCAGTCCAATGCGTTGTTCGACCCATCCCTCCAGGAAAAACAGAAGCAGCACTCGGAAGAGAAACACCGGATCGCCGAAGCCGCGGCCAAAATGGTGCAGGAGGGCCAGTGCGTCATGTTGGACTCCGGCACCACCACCAGCGCCGTGGCGCGCGTTCTCACCCGCTTCTCGCAGCTCACCCTTATTACCAATGCGGTAAACATAGCCGCCGAGCTGACCAACACCCCCTTCGAAGTGATTCTCATCGGCGGCACTCTCCGCAAAAACTCCTTCTCCCTGGTCGGTCCGCTCGCCGAGGATGTCCTCAATGAAATGCACGCCGACATTCTCTTCCTCGGTGTCGACGGCTTCGATGTGGAGGCCGGTATCACCACGCCGAATTTCCTTGAATCGCGCGTCAATCGCGCCATGGTGAAGTCTTCCCGTCGCGTCGTCGTGGTGTGCGACTCCACCAAGTTCAATCGCCGCAGCCTGTCGCGCATCGTCCCCATCTCCGCGATTCATACCGTCATCACAGACCGTAATATTCCCCGCGACGTGGAAGAGAACCTGCGCGGCCAGGGCGTGGAACTCATTCTCGTATGAGCGGGCCGGATACGAACCAACAGGACAAATTCGTCGCGCTCGTGTCGGCAACGGCAAAGGTCGCGCTGCCGCTGAGCGACTTCCGGCCGAAGTCCATGCTTCGCGTCATCGAGCACATCGTCGAAAGACCAAAGTATCCGGCCATCGACTACCATAATCACCTCGATTCCATGGACCCAGCCGAGGTGCTGCGCGTAATGGATGCCTGCGGAATCGAGCGAATTGTGAACATCACCATGCGCACCGGCGACGAAGCCCTGCGCATCGTCGAAGAGTTCCACGCAGCCGACCCTTACCGATTCGCCACCATCGGCTGGATGAACTGGAACGGCATCGGCCAATCGGGATTCGCAGCGCGCGCCTGCGATGAGCTGGAGCGGCTCGTCGAACACGGCGCGGTGGGCATCAAGTTATGGAAGGACCTCGGCCTGTCGGTGCGCGGCGCGGACGGTCAGTTAGTACGCATTGACGACGACCGGCTGGCGCCCATTTTCGATAAAGCCGCTCAGCTGCGCATTCCGGTCATGTTCCACACGGCCGACCCGGACGCCTTCTTTCTCCCCATCGATGCGGCCAATGAGCGATATGAGGAACTGGCGGCGCATCCCGACTGGAGTTTCTGCGGCTCGCAATACTCAAAGGAAGAACTCCTGCGCCAGCGTGACCGCGTCTTTGCGCGCCATCCCAATACCACCTTCGTCGGCGCGCACGTCGCCGGCAGCAGCGAGCATCTGGCCCGCGCCGCTCACGTGCTCGATTCCTTCCCTAACGTCTATGTGGACATCAGCGCGCGCGCCTCGGAACTGGGCCGACAGCCATTCACAGCTCGCGAGTTTTTCCTCCGCTATGCGAACCGCATTCTTTTTGGCAGCGACCTGCTCCCCGACGAATCGATGTACCGGCTGTATTTTCGATTCCTGGAAACAGCCGACGAGTACTTCGAATACCCGTCCCACGCCTCCCGCCAGGGCCGCTGGAACATCTACGGTCTCAACCTTCCCGACGATGTGCTCAAAAAGGTTTATCGAGACAACGCCCTGCGGCTGATGCCGTCAGCCTGAGCGCCTGATGCAGGAGCGGCCTCTGCCCCATTCCACCAACTCCGCAGCCCCCATCCCGGGCTGATTGCACCTGCCTCGATTTCGTCCATAGCCCCCCGCTCCTCCGCCGTTTCGCAACCATCCCTGCTTCCGCAGACCGTCTGCTCCGCCCATGTTTGCGGGTGTCGGGCATGGTTACCTTCGGTGCCGATGCCGAGCTGGAAAAATGGCCATCCTCTTCCCGCAACCTCGACGATTTGCGCGTATTTACTGGCTGTTCTCACAATCCACAGATCACACTAAAGTGCCAGGTAACAACTTACAAAGGTAATATCATTGACCCGCCGCGGAATGCTATTGTTGCCGCAGTTCTCAGCATCCCGGGTCCTGCTGGCCATGCTCCCGCCCGTTTCGGTGCGCTCCCGCTTGCCAGGCGCCCTCCTGCTGGTTCTCTGAAGCCGCTCCCCTGATGGTACGGATTCAGATTTCTGTCGAGGTCTGCAGCATGAATTCCCCTTTGCTTTCTGAAGCCTGGCCGCTCCCCGCACGAACCAGCCGCGCTCCCTTCCGTGCCGCCGCCGGTTCATTTGGCGCCGCCGTTCTCGCTCTCGCCACCCTGGCCTCAGCCCATGCCCAGAACCTCACCAGCTTCGGCTTGTCCGCCGTAGGTGCTTCCACTGCGCAAACGGTCACGGTTCCCGTCAATGTTTCCGGCAAGGTCGCTTCGGTCGCCGTGCTCACCATGGGATCGGCGAAGCTCGACTACACCGCGACGACCGCCGGCGCCGATGGCTGCACCGGCAATGCGTTCACGGCGCCCGCGTCCTGCCAGTTCAGCGTCACTTTTTCTCCGCTCTATCCCGGCGCTCGCAACGGCGCCGTCGTCCTTGAGGACGCTTCCGGGAACGCGCTTGGCACCGAATATCTCACCGGCATTGGGCAGGGCCCGCTGCCCGTCATGGTTCCCGGAACCATCAGCCTTGTTGCCGGCGAGGTAGGCCAGTGGACCTCCGTGAACGACGGCCAGGCTGCCACGAAGGCTGACCTGTACCTGCCCACCAGCATTGCAGTCGACGGCGCCGGCGACCTCTTCATTGCCGACTCCAGCCACAATCGCGTCCGCGAGGTCGTGGCTTCCACGGGTCTCATCCAGACCGTCGTCGGGACTGGCAATCCCGGTTACGATCCAACCGGCGCCGTCGCCATCGACACCTCCATCACCCTTCCCTCCGGCGTGGCGCTCGATGGCGCCGGCAATCTCTTCGTCGTCGATACCGACAACGACGAACTCCTGGAAGTGAACCTCACCTCCGGCAATATCCTCGCCCGGTGGGGCAACGGACAGTCAGGTTATGCCGGAGACGGGCAGGCTCCCAACAACACCACAACGGAATTCAATGCCCCGCGCGGCGTCGCCGTAGACGCCTCCGGAGACATCTACATTGCCGACACCGGTAACAACCGCATTCGCGAAATCAGCGCCTCCACAGGCCTCATCTCCACCGTCGCCGGCGGCGGCGCGACTCCCGGCGCCTGCACTGGCTCCGCGGACTCTCTCGGGGATGGGTGTGCAGCCACCTCGGCACTGCTCAATGCTCCTTACGGCGTCGTATTCGATCCCGCAGGCAACATGTACATCCCGGATTCCGGCGATAACGTCGTGCGGGAGGTCAACAGCTCGAATGTCATTAGCTCCTATGCCGGAGACGGCTCGGCCGGCTATTCCGGCGACGGAAGCGCCGCCGCCACTGCCGAACTGGATTCCCCCCTCGCCGTGGCCTGCGACGCGGCCGGCAATCTCTACATTGCCGATGCCCGCAACTACGTCGTCCGCAAGGTGAACGCCACCAGCCAAACGATCTCCACCGTTGCCGGCAACAACGGCAGCCAGGTTTATAACGATGGCAAATCCGGCTACACCTACGGCAATGGCCAGAACGGCGAATTGTATACGGGCAGTGGAATTGCCTATTCCGGCGTTTCGCCAAAAATCGCGGGTGCCGGTATCTATGCGCCGTATGGCCTCGCCGTCGATTCCGCCGGCGATATCTACATCGCCGAATATTTCGATAACGTCGTCCGCAAGGTCACAGCCAGCGAGGCCACTCTCTTCTTTACACCGGCGATGTGGGTAGGCCAGGTCAGCTCTCCTCAGAATCAGTCCATCGAAAACGACGGCAACCAGACCTTGTCCTTCACCTCAATTGCCAAAGATGCGAATTCCGATCTCGGCTCCGGCGGCACCTGCTCCACCACCAACACCGTCGCGGTCGGTAATCAGTGCACGGTTGCGGTCGAATTCGCTCCCACCAGCAGCGGTAATCCCCTCGTCGCCGCCATCGGCCTCACCACCCAGGTCAATTCCTCCCTCATCGTCGATGCCGTAGGGCAGGCGCTCGCCCAGAATACCCCTGTCGTAGCGGTCACCTCCTCCACACCCAATCCGTCCAACTACAACCAAAACATCAACTTTACGGTGACGGTGACCAAAAGCCCTTCAGGAAGCACCCCCTCCGGGACCGTGACGCTTTACGATCTCTTCCCCGCGCCCCCAACCGCGCCAACTGTTCCTAATCCGCCATCTCTTCCGCCGGGTGTGGTCATTGGCTCCGGGACACTCGGTTCCAGCGGCACGGTGGTCATCCAGGACAGCACGCTGGCCGTGGGATTGCATGACATTTACGCGGCATACGGCGGCAATACCTATTACGTGGCGGCCAATTCCGCAACGCCGCTTCAACAGCAGGTCACAGAGCAGGTTACCGTCACGTTGACAAACTCCAGCGGCAACAATCCTTCCACCTACGGCAGCTCCGTCACGTTCGCAGCCGGGGTCAGCATCACCGGAAACGTATCCACCACCGGCACCAGCGTCTCGTTCTATGACGGCGCCACGTTCCTGGGCAGTTCCCCGCTGGATTCCAGCAACAATGCCACGTTCACCACCTCCAGCCTTCCTCCGGGCAGGAACAGCATCACCGCTACCTACACTGACGTGAACAGCGTCTCCGGCTCTTCTCCCGCGTTTGTACAGAGCGTTAAGCAGAACACGGCGACAGTCGTCACATCCAGCGCGGCCGGCAACCAGTCCGCCTACGGCGCGTCCGTCACCTTCACCGCCACTGTCACTGCCACGGGAACAGTCGCTCCCACTGGAAATGTCACCTTCTATGACGGCGCTGCCAAATTGAGCACGCAAACCCTGCGCGCCGGTTCCGGAACCACTGCGACCGCTACCTATTCCACCTCCAGCCTGGCTGTTGGAACCCACACCATAACCGCGGCCTACAACGACGATAACGACAACTTCTCCAGCGTTTCCGGCCCCTATACGCTCACGGTGAATCCTGCCACCACCACCACCGTGCTGACGTCCAGCGCGAACCCCTCACTTGCCGGCGCGTCTGTCACCTTCACCGCGACAGTGACCAGCAGCGGTGGAAATGTCCCCGGCGGCGCCGTGGATTTCTATAACGGACCCGCGTTGCTGGGCAGCGCAAACCTGAATGCCAAAGGCATGGCGAATTACACAACCTCCAGCCTCCCGGTTGGAACTTATTCGCTGACTGCCGCTTATCAGGGCGACGCCAGCGACAGTTCCAGCACCTCCTCGCCGCCGCTCAACTTCAGCGTTATCCAGGCCACCAGCAGCGTTCAGCTCACGGCCAGCGCTGCCACCGTTGCCGTCACCATGCCCGTCACCTTCACAGCCACAGTCACCGGCAAAGCCGGCACGCCTTCCGGCTCCGTCGCCTTCATGGCCGGCGCAACTACGCTTGCCACTGCCAAACTCAATGGAAGCGGCGTTGCCGTCTACGCGACCTCGGCGCTCCCGCTGGGCCAGCACAGCATCACCGCCGTCTACCAGGGTGATACCGACGTCGCCGGCGCGACGTCCAACGCCGTCTCGGTTACCGTCACCACCCTCGCTACGCAGACCACTCTGGCCGCGTCCGCCAATACGGTTGCCTCCACCCAGCCGGTTGCTCTGCTCGCCACCGTCATCTCCGCCAGCGGCAAAGCCGTCACCGGAGGAACCGTCAGCTTCTTCAACGGCTCGGCAAAACTCGGCGCCTCGAACATTGGCGCCAACGGGTCTGCATCGTTTTCCATCGCTCTCACCGCCGGCAGCGACACGATCACCGCTAAATACAGCGGCGATACCGATGACGCCGCGTCAACGTCCAATACCGTCACCGTCTCCGTCGGCCAGGCCACGGATTTCAGCATTCAGATCAATCCAACTTCCGTCTCCATCCCAACCGGCGACTACGCGAACATCAAAATTGCGCTCACTTCGCTCGACGGCTTCGCGGATAACATTGCCCTCGGCTGCGGTTCGCTGCCGTCCGCGGTCACCTGTAATTTCTCGGTGCCCGCCCGCACCCTCAGCGCAAACGGCAACGCTTCGGCAACCCTCACCGTCGACACCAACTCGCCCCTCGCCGCCGGCGCTCAGGCGCGCAACCATGCCCCTGCCACCCGCGGCAGCGGCGCAATTCTCGCCGCCTTCCTCTTTCCCGGTGCGGGCCTGTTGACCCTCTGGCGGTTCCGCAGGCGCACCGGGCTCCTCAAACTCGTCGCCATCCTGGCTGTCGTCGCCGGCGCCACGCTCGCCATGAACGGCTGCGGCGGCCTGTCGCTCTCCACCGCCAAGCCGGGCACGTACGTCATCGAGGTCACCGCCACCGGCACAAACACCACCGTTACCCACGTTGCCAACCTCACCGTTCAGGTGACCCAGTGAGCCGAGGCATCATGATCCTCCGTCGTTCCCGGCTGCGCATTCTTATCGCCGTCTGTCTTCTGGCAGCCGCGATCCCGGCCCTTGCCCAATCCCCTCAGTCCGCCATATACGGCGACCAGACCCTCTCCGTCGGCGGCGTTTTCAACGCCACCCATCTCCAGTACGGAGAGCACTGGGTACTGGGCGCCGGCGCTTTCGTCGACGCCAATCTCACCTGGCACTACGGCATCGAGGGCGAGGCCACCTGGTCCCGCTGGCACGAGCAATCCGATACCTACGCCACCACATACCTCATCGGGCCCCGCTATCGCTTCACCGGCTTCGATCATTACCGGTTCGCCCCCTACGCCAAATTCCTCATCGGCGACGGCACATTCAATTTTCCCTACAACCTTGGCACCGGCAACTACTTCGTCATGGCTCCCGGCGGCGGTATTGACTACCGCTGGAAGCCGCGCTTCGACCTCCGTCTCTGCGATGTCGAATACCAGATCTGGCCTCAGTTCACCTTCGGCGCCATCGGCAATGTCAGCCTCAGCGCTGGTCTCCGCTACCGCATCTTCTAGAATCCGGTGGCGGAGTATTCGCCGCGCCTGTCCATTCCACCCTCCCCCGCGCTTCGTCCAGCTCCATAATTGGCGCACACTCCGTCGCGACGCCCATCCCCCGGCCTGCCCCCCCTTATACTGCGGTTTGCGGATAATGGAGCGGTGGAGTTGCTCGGAACACAGGAGCGAGTGCAGTCGAAGCAACTGCCTGGGTCGCTCCATCTCCAGCTCCCGGGGAATTACCGGCCGGCTGTGAATTATGCCGCGGCGCTGAAGGTCAGCGTCGCCCCCGGGACAGCGGCGGCATTTACGTAGACGCGGATCGCGGTATCCGCACTACTCCATCCGCAGCGCCTCCATCGGTTCCACTCCCGCCGCCCGCCGCGCCGGCAACACGGAGGCGATGAGGGCCGCGGCTCCCAGCACCAGAATCGCAAGCCCGAGCACAACAGGGTTGTACCCCGTGACCCCGAAGAGCTGAGCCTTCATCAGGTGCCCCGCAACCATGGCCGCCGGAATCCCGATGAGCAGTCCGGCGCCCACTTGCAGGAACGCGCTGCGCAGCACCATTCGCTGCACGTGCAGCCGATTCGCGCCCAGTGCCATGCGCACGCCGATTTCCCGCGTGCGCTGCGCCACCGTATATGCCGTCACTCCGTAGAGTCCGATCGCCGCCAGCACCAGCGCCAGTGCCCCGAACAACGAAGTCAGCTGCGCAATCATCTCCTGCTGGCTGAAGGCCAGCG
>DAHUYD010000140.1 GCA_027315385.1 Acidobacterium sp. | reverse complement strand
TAGGCCTCGATGTCGCCGGAGCGGCGTTCGAGCTCGGCGTCGTCGGCAAGCTGAGATTCGATGCGCTTGCGGTCGCGCATGAGCGGCTGCGATGCGGCGGGGTTCGACCAGAGACTGGGGTCGGCTAACTTTTGTTCGAGACCGGCGAGTTCGGAGCGGAGACGGGCCTGGTCAAAGATACTCCCGCAGGCCGCGGACTTTTTCGCGGACGGGAGCGTAGAGGAATTCGAGGTCGGAGAGCATGTCTAAATGCTAGCGGAAAAGCGGCTGGGGATGAAGCGCTTAGGGATGGAACGGTTAGCCAGTTGGCGCGGCGGCTGGAGGGTCAGTCGTGCAGGTTGAGAATGTGGGACTCGGGGGAAGCGCGGTAGGCGGCGATGCGGCGCTTCCTTTCTTCAGCTCGACGGAGGCCGATGATGATGCCCATGGCGCAGAATACGGGGATGAAAATTACTTCCAGCAGAATGGCAGCATTCATTCGCCGAGTCTCCCGTTGTGGGCAGTGTACAGGAGGAACGGTCAGGGTGGGATGGCTGGGGAGAAGCCGGCTGCCAGCGAAAAGCGGGCTGGCGAGGTAGCTACAGGCTACGGGCTTTCGGCTTCCTGAGGAGAGCGAAGGCGAGGGCGAGGGTGACGATGAGGGAGCAGGCGTAGGCGAAGAGGCCGCCGTGGCGGGTGTAGAAGGTGAGGGTGGAATCGTATCCGTAGCGGGCGACGAGGGTGGCGAGGGTGTGGCGCGGGGCGGAGACGGTGACGCGGCCGCGGGGATCGATGACGGTGGTGACGCCGTTGTTGGTGTCGAGGAGGAGCCAGCGGTGGTTCTCGACGGCGCGCATGCGGGTCATGTCGAGATGCTGCCATGGAGCGCTGGTGTCGCCGTACCAGCCGTCGTCGGAGAGGTTGACCAGCACCTGGGCGCCGTTGCGGGTGAACTGGCGGATTTCGTTGCCGAAGATGGATTCGTAACAGATGAAGGTACCGAAGGTGTGGGTGCCGGCGTGGAAGACGTTGCGCTGGGTGCCGGGCCGGAGGTGGGAGAGCTGATGGGTGAGGGTTTTGGCGAAGAAGAAGAGCTGCTCGTAGGGGACGTACTCGCCGAAGGGGACGAGGTGGATTTTGTCGTAGCGTCCGGCGACGGAGCCGTTGGCGCGAACGAAGAGGGCGGAGTTGTAGACGCCGTTGGGATCGAAGCCGAGCATGCCGGCGATGACGGGGGCGTGGGCGGCGTGGGCGAGTGCGGACATGGCGGCGAGGGTTTGCGGATCGTTGCTGGCGAACCAGGAGTAGGTTTCGGGCCAGAGGACGACGCCGGGGGGCGGGGAGTTTTGGGCACAGGAAGCCCACCCTGGCCGCGATGAAGCCGCGGATAAGGGTGGGGCACCCGGCATGCCGGCGAAGGCGGGGGAGCAGGTGAGCTGGGACTGCTGGATGAGCCAGGCGACGGAGCCGTTCCAGCGCGGGCCGTGCCAGGACTGATCGGACTCAACATTATTGTTGGGCTGGAGGAGGACGGCGTAGGCGGAGGTGGGCGAGGGGGGCGGGGAGACGAAGTCTCCGCAGGAGAGTACGAAGGCGAGGACGATGCCGGTGGCTCCGGCGGCAATACGCGCGCGGCGGGCGGGCGCGAGCAGAGCGGCGGCGAAGAGCGCGTTGAGGGCGACGAGGACGAAGGTGATGCCGTAGACGCCGGCGATGGGGGCGAGGCGGGTGAGCCAGAGATTGTCGATCTGGGAGTAGCCGAGCTGGTCCCAGGGGACGGAGGTGATGCGTGCGGCGGCGAGGTCGAGGGCGGTCCAGAGAAAGGGCGCGAGGATGAGCGCGGGGCCGAGGCCGAAGCGGCGGCGGAAGAAGGCGAGGATGAGGCCGAAGAGTCCGAAATAGAGGCCGAGGATGGCGGAAAAGAGCAGGAGAATGCCGGCGGCCGCGATGGGAGGGAAGTTGACCCCGTAGAGGAGCATGGTGCGGTAGATCCAGTAGCAGTTGAGGACGTACCAGAGGACTCCGCAGAGGTAGGCGGCGAGGGCGGCGCGGCGCAGATAGCGGGGGTGAGCGGCGGCGCGTTCATGGAGGAGCGCCCAGAGGAGGGGGATGAGGGCGATCCATGCGAGGAGGGGTTGCCAGGCGCGCTGCGGACCGGCGAGGGGAAAGCAGAAATCGAGGAGGACGGAGGTGACAAGCGCGAGCAGCAGAGAAGGCCAGACTGCCGAGCCGCCGGATCGCGCGGCATGAGGAGAAGGAGTGCGGAGGGCGGAGGCCACTGCGACGCTGCTAATCCTTGCCGAGGAGCTCGTGGAGGTCCTCAGCAAAGCTGATGACGATGACCAGCAGAGAGCCGGCGATGCCGATGAAGAAGAGCCAGGTGGCAAGGCTCATGGCGGCGTGGACTAAGGCGTGCACAAGGGAATTGTAAATCAGCAAAGAAGCGGGCAGCGGCAGGCTGGCCGCGGCCGGCGGTGGGCGACAGGCGAAAAGCCGCGCGCCGGGGGTGGCGAGAAATGTGATGATTGCGCGGGAATGCGCATGCTAGGATGAGGCATTCGACGGGGAATTCCGCGGGTTTTCGAGGAGTCATGGGCGAAGGCGTATCGATTGCCGTGGTGGGGTCGGGGTATGTGGGCCTTGTGGCTGCGGCGTGCTTTGCCGAGATCGGTCACCGCGTCGTATGCGTGGACAACGACGAAGGCAAAGTGCGGATGCTGCGCGAGGGGGGCGTGCCGATCCACGAGGACTACCTGCCGGAGTTGTTGAATCGTCACCGGGCGAACCGGGTGGAGTTCACGACCGATCTGAAGGCGGCGACGGAGGGGGCGCAGGCGATTTTTATCGCGGTGGGAACCCCGCAGAGCGAAACGGGCAGCGCGGATATGTCCTATGTGGATGCGGTGGCCAGCGAGATTGCCCGGTCGATCGGCGACTACAAAGTGATTGTGGAGAAAAGCACAGTTCCGGTGTACACGAACGAATGGATCCGGAAAGTGCTGGAGCGCAACGGAGTGCCGCAGGATCTGTTCGACGTCGCCTCGAACCCGGAGTTTCTGCGCGAAGGCACGGCGGTGGTGGATTTTCTGCACGCCGACCGGATCGTGCTGGGGGCGGAAACGGAACGGGCGGCGGCCCTGCTGCGGGCGATATACGAACCGCTGACTTCAGGAGCGTACTACCGGACGGCCCATGCGGTGCCGGGAGCGCGGAGCGCGGACGATCCGCCGCCGGTGCTCCTGACCACAACGAAGGCGGCGGAGATCATCAAACACGCCTCGAATGCGTTTTTGGCGGCGAAGATTTCCTTCATCAATGTGGTGGCGAACATCTGTGAGGCGGCGGGCGCGGACGTCGAGGATGTTGCGCGCGGGATGGGCATGGACACGCGTATCGGGCCGAAGTTTCTGCGAGCGGGAATCGGCTATGGGGGTTCGTGCTTTCCCAAGGACGTGGCGGCGTTCCGTCACGTTGCGGAGCAGATGAATATCGAGTTCGGGCTGCTGGAGGAAGTGGAGAAGATCAACGCCGAGCAGAAGCGGCGGTTCTTCCGGAAAGTGCGGGCGGCGCTGTGGACCTTCAGGGGCAAGAAGATCGCGGCGCTGGGGCTGGCGTTCAAGGGGGGGACGGACGACGTTCGCGAGTCGCCGGCGCTGGAGATTGTGGAACTGATGCTGCGGGAGGGCGCGATGGTGCGAGCGTACGATCCGGCGGCGGCGGCACGGGCGAGCGAGACGATTCCGGCGGGAGAGCAGATGCAGTATCTGGACGATGCGTACGAGGCGGCGCGGGACGCGGACGCGGTGGTGATCCTGAACGACTGGCAGGAGTTCGCGGAGCTGGATCTGAAGCGGCTGCGGGCGGCGCTGCGGTATCCCATTGTGGTGGACGGGCGGAATCTGTTCGATCCCGAGGCGATGGCGGCGCAGGGGTTCACGTATTTGAGCGTGGGGCGGCCGGTCGCGCATCCGGTGCGCGAGGCGATCCACAGCCGTTAAGCCGACATTGCAACGTTCCATCCGGCAAGCCCAGCCTTGCATGGTGCGGCGAGGGATTCGAAGATCGATGGATGGGTTCCCGGTGCTGCGCGAGGGCGCAGCGGACCCGACCGGCAAAATATGACGCTTACCCGCCAGACCTCAAAACCATTGAGAATTGTTCTGGTTTGCAATTACAAGCCAGACGGCCAGTTCAGCATGCTCCGCTATGCGGAGATGCAGGAACGCCTGATGCGGGGCGCCGGCCACGACGTGGTGAGGGTGTCTCCTCCGGTTGTTTTTGGGCGCATGGGTTGGCTGCCGCCCGGTTTGGGGAAATGGGCCCGCTACATCGACAAATACGTTCTGGGGCTGGCATGGCTGCGGTGGAAATGCCGAAGCGGCGATGTGGTGCATGTCTGCGACCATTCCAACGCCATGTATCTGTGGTGTGCGGGAAGAAAGCCGCGCCTCGTGACGTGCCATGACCTCCTGGCGGTGCGGAGCGCGCAGGGAAATATTGCCGGAGTCGAAGTGGGGCTGGCAGGACGGGTGCTGCAGCGCTGGATTCTCAGCAGCCTCCGGCGGGCGGAATATGTCGTCTGCGACTCGATGAACACCGAAGCGGATCTGGTTGCGTGCGGAAGCCGGGCCTCGGTTCTGAAAGTGATCTACCTGTCGCTGAATCGAGAGTACGCCCCCGTGGGGCGGGAGGCGGTCGAACGAACTCTTGTCCGCTTTCGACTGCCGGCCAACTGCCGTTACCTCATGCACATTGGCGCCAACGGATGGTACAAGAATCGGCTGGGTGCGATGCAGATATTCTCGCGGCTCAAAAGGCTGCCCCAGTTCGCGGAACTGAAGCTGATCATGGCGGGAACACCGTGGAGCGACGATTTACGAGATTTCCGGAGTTCTCAGGGGCTGGAGGATTCCATTATCGAGACCGGGATCGTCAACGATGACGAACTGTGCGCACTCTACAGTGGGGCGGTTGCTCTTTTGTTTCCATCGCTGCAGGAGGGGTTCGGCTGGCCCATTCTGGAAGCGCAGGCCTGCGGATGCCCCGTGATCACCACAAATCGCAGACCGATGACAGAAGTGGCGGGAGATGCCGCGATTTTACTCGACGACCCGACCGATATCGATCGGGCGGCTCGAACCATTGTCGAGAACTGGTCACAGTTGCCAACCCTGCGCGAAATGGGATTCAGGAATCTGTCGAGGTTCAGCGGCGCCGCGGTTGCTGCCGCTTACGACAGTGCCTACCAGGAAGTACTGGAACTCTTTGGCATTTCGCGCGAGGGCACTCGTGCGCGCGCCTGAACCCCGTTCGCGAAATCAGATGGGTTGGTCCCCGCTGCGCAACTGCTCGACCCAGTAGCTGAGGAGATCCTGCAACGTCGTCGAGAGCGAGTATTCCGGAGCCCATCCGAGTTCCCGCCTCAGCCTGGAGCAGTCGCCTGCCAGCCGCATGACTTCGCGGCTCCTCAGCTTCGAAGGGTCGGTATGAGTGGAAACAGGGATTTGGGCAAGTTGCGCGAGCGTGCGGATGACCTGGGCCATGCTGATTGAATTGCCCGAACAGACGTTGTAGATCCGGCCCGGGATCCCGTTATGGGCCAGGAGAAAATAGGCGCGCACCACATCGCGCACGTCGGTAAGATCTCGTTGCGGCTCCAGCGCTCCCGTCAACAGGCTGGCAGGACGGCCTTCAGCCATGGCGGCTGCAATCGATCGGGCGAAATTCGGACAGGCAAAGTCCGTCGTCTGCCCAGGGCCGGTGTGGTTGAAGGGGCGGGCAATCATCACCTGGAGACCAAAGTCTTCCACAAACGATCGCACCAGTTGCTCAGCGACGACTTTGCTGGTGGCGTACGGCGAGGTCGCGTGCACGGAACTCTCCTCCGTGAATCCTGTTTCGGCGGAATCGAGGCTTCCGTAAAGAATTCCGGAACTCACAACGAGGACGCGCGCAGCGGGCCTGGCATGGCGCAGACCATCGAGGAGATTGAAGGTGCCGGCGGCGTTGACGTCGAATGCGAGCTCAGGATGCGCGACGCTGACGGCGACGTGCGTGATGGCTGCCAGGTGAAACACGTAATCCGGTTCTTCGTCGGCGAGAATATTTCGGATGGCGCCGCGATCCCGCACATCTGCCTGGTGGACGCGAACGGAGCGAGACAGAGGCGGAAAGCCGTGGCCGATAGGGGAAGGCGCGATTCCGGCACACTCGATGCTCTGCGTGCACAGGTAATCGGCGAGATAGCGTCCGGCGAATCCGCCGATGCCGGTAATGAGAGCACGGGGCACGGCGCTACACCCCCGAAACGAAGTGAACCGCGGCGGGGTTCCGCCGATTTCGCTCGAGGTCGGCTTCGACCATCATCGCGATCAGCTGTTCGAAGTTGGTTCTGGGCTTCCAGCCGAAGGCTCGCTGGGCCTCAGAAGAATCGCCGCAGAGGTAATCGACTTCGGCGGGGCGAATTAGCGAAGGGTCAACGCGCACAAAGTCGCGGTAATCGAGATTTAGGTGCGAGAAAGCAACTTCGAGCAGGTATTCCACGGAATGGCTGACGCCGGTAGCGACGACGAAGTCTTTCGGAGTATCGGCCTGCAGCATCATCCAGATGGCTTCGACGTAATCTCCAGCAAAACCCCAGTCGCGTTTTGCACTCAGGTTCCCCATGGCGAGGTCTTTCTGAAGGCCGAGTTGGATGCGGGCTGCGGCATTGGTGACCTTGCGAGTGACGAATTCCAGGCCGCGCCGCGGCGACTCGTGATTGAAAAGAATTCCCGAGCAGGCATACAGGCCGAAACTCTCGCGGTAATTCTGCGTTATGAAGTGGCCGAAGACTTTTGCGACGGCGTAGGGGCTGCGGGGGTGGAAGGGAGTGGACTCATTCTGGGGAGGAGTGGCGGCTCCAAACATTTCGCTGGAAGACGCCTGATAAAACCGGATCTTTGGATTGACGGCGCGGATGGCATCGAGCATGCGCGTGACGCCGAGGGCCGTGAACTGGCCTGTGAGCTCCGCCTGGCGCCATGAGGTGGCGACAAACGATTGTGCGGCGAGGTTGTACACCTCATCGGGCTCCGACTGCTGGATTGCGGCCACCAGCGAATTCTGGTCGAGGAGATCGCCGGAGATGAGCTGAATGCGGTCGATGATATGCGTGAGCCGCTCGATGTTAGGCGAGCTGCTTCTGCGCGTTATGCCGCTGACCTGGTAACCCTTGTCGAGAAGCAACTCGGCGAGGTAGCTGCCGTCCTGGCCGGTAATTCCGGAGATCAAGGCTTTGCGAGGCATGAAAACTCCCGATGTTATCCGCACAGTGGTTCCCGGGGCAGCGATGCTGCCGGAGTTCCTGCCCGGCGGAGGTCCAATGCTGCCTGGAAAGACAAATGACTGATCCCGAGCCGCGGGCACGGAGATCGCAAGAGTGGCGTTGGAGACAGTATAGCCAGAATCGCATTGAGGAAGGGAACGTCGGTTTAGCTGGTAAGGCGGACGAGTTGCTCGGCTTCGACGCGGGGACCCAGGATGGAGA
>DAHUYD010000136.1 GCA_027315385.1 Acidobacterium sp. | reverse complement strand
CTGGCCGAGGGAGAACTCGAATGGGGGGGCGGACGGGGGGTGGCGAATGTCGTCCGCAGATGGCAAAAGGGCGTGGCGCAGGGCGCGCTCCAGTTCGCCGCGCGAGGAGGCGATGGCGGGAGCGATGATGCCGATGCGGGCGCCGGGCTGCTCGGTGAGGATCTGCCGGGCCCACGCCGCGCAGGCAGCGAATTCCTCGCGCCGGCTGCCAGCGACGATCCAGGAGAGCCGGGATTCGCGAGGTGGGGGAGCGTATTCGGCGACGGCGATGCCGTGAGTCCGCAGGGAATCGAGAAACTTGATTTGCGCCGGCGTGAAGCGGTCGAATCCGGCGAGACAGATTTCCTGGGGCAAAGGCAGGATGCCGGCGGGAGCATCGCAGAGGCGCGCTTCGATCTGGCTGGAACTGAGCCAGCCTTGGCGTGCGCACACGCGATCGAATTCCAGAGCCCAGTGGCGGAAGCGCTCCGCGTCGGTTTGTTCCCAGGAATGGCGGCGCGCAGGATGAGCGCAAAATGCCGAGAGCAGCGCCCACGCTTCCATGGAGAGAATGGCCATGGATTCCGGGGAGAGGACCAGGTTGGCGTCGCTGTGCTGGACGCGCGTCCAAAGCGCGCGTTCCTGCAGAGAAGAAAGCAGAAGAGGCGCGTCGGGAGTGGCGAAGGCGTAACTTTGCCAAAGGCTGCGCAGCCAGGAATCCCAGTCGAAGATGTGGGTGGAGGGCCAGATTTCGAGTCCAGCGGCGCGCTGCTCGCGGGCGTGACGCAGGCGCAGCGAGCGAGCGGCGCGGGGGCTGGCCGCGATGACGGTGGCGCCTCGGCCGAGAGCATCCATGAGCCCGGAGAAGGTGTCTGCGGAAGTTCCATCTGCACCGGGGCAGGCGAGGGTCATAGGAGGAATCCATCGCTCTCAATGGGGAAGCACGGCCCCGGTGGGATTCCAGAGGCTCGCAGCGAATGCGGGTCTCGTTTTTCTGCCGCTGCCGGAATCGAGCATTTTGAGGCTGGCTCAAGTGTAAACTGGCGAGTGATTTTCTACGGTACCCGAATTTCCACCGCCGTGCTGCTCGCGGCGGTTTTGTGTTTGGCGGGATGCCGGTCGCGGCAGACGGCGTCACACGCGGCCGGACCCGAGGCCGACGCCAGGTCTTACAGCGTGCGGGGCGTCGTGATTTCTGCCAACGCGACAACCGGCGAAGTGATTCTGAACGGCGACGCGATTCCCGGCTATATGCCGGCGATGACCATGGCTTACACGCTGAAGCAGCCCAGCGCGGCGACGGCGCTGCATCCCGGCGACACCATCACGGCGGTGATGGAACCAACGGCGCAGGCAAACCTGCTGGACCAGATCGACATTGTTGCTCAGGCGAAGCTCGATTATGTACCCGGCGTCACCTATAACACGCTGGAGCCCGGAGAGGCGGTACCGGATTTTCATTTTCTGAACCAGAGCGGGCGGATGATCGGCCTGGGGCAGTTCCGGGGCAAGGTGGTGCTCCTGACGTTCATCTACACGCGGTGCCCGCTGCCGAATTACTGCGTACGCATGAGCCGGAACTTCGCGAAGATCGACCAGGCGCTCCGGACGGATCCGAAACTTTATGCGAAGACGCATCTGCTCAGCGTCAGCTTCGATCCGGCGTACGACACGCCGAAGGTGCTGCGCAGCTACGGCGGCGCGTATACGGGGCTGTATACGAAGGAGACCTTCACCCACTGGGAGTTTGCGGCGCCGCCGGAAAACGAACTGAAGAAGGTGCTGCTGTTTTTCGACATCGGGATTACACCGGTGGGAAGCCAGACGATTACGCATTCGCTTTCAACCGTGGTGATTGCGCCGGATGGGAAGCTGTACAGGTGGTATCCGGGGAACGAATGGAAGCCGGAACAGGTATTGGCGGACGTTGCGCATCTTGAACGTGGGCAGGATCGATAGGGTATTCTGAGGAGTGGTCTGACCACATTGCGGTTCCCTGCAAAGATATCCAATAGAAAAAGAGGAGGGCGACGCCATGAGCGGCGGCCTGAAGATTCTCGACGACGGCGAGCTGGACTTCCTGTCGGTCGGTGCGCTGGTGCATCGGCTGGACCCCGGAATTGTTCCCTTCCGCAAGGCGACGGAATGCGCGATTCACGTGAGCGGGGGAGAGTTCAACGTGGCCGCAAACCTGGCGGACTGCTTTCGGATGAAGGTGGGCATCGCGAGCGCGATGGCCGATTATCCCATTGGAGATTTGATTGCGGAGCGAGTGCGCGCGATGGGCGTGCGTTCGTTCTACAAGCATTTCGAGCACGACGGCGTGACGGGACCCAATATGGCGACCGTCTACAGCGATCGCGGACACGGCGTCAGGCCGCCCGTGGTTTTCTACAACCGCGCCAATGAGGCGGCGGCGCGACTGAAGCCCGGCGATTTCGACTGGGAGAAGATTTTCTCGGGGGGTGTGCGCTGGGTGCACAGCGGCGGCATCTTCGCAGCGCTTTCGGCCACGACGGCGGAACTGGCCGTGGAGGCGATGCAGGCCGCAAAAGCCGCGGGGGCGGTGACCTCGTTCGACCTGAACTTCCGCGCCAAGTTATGGAACGTGTGGGGCGGGGAGCACAAGGCTGCGCAAACGATCGCACGGATTGTGGAGCACGTGGATGTGCTGGTCGGTAACGAGGAGGACCTGCAGAAGGGGCTGGGGATTCAAGGCCCGGAGGTAGCGGCGAGGTCGAAGCTGGATCCGAGCGTGTTCCTCGGGATGATCGACAGCGTGGTCAGGAAATATCCTCGGGTGAAAGTGGTGGCGACGACGCTGCGCGACGTTCACTCGACAAACCGGCACAGCTGGAGCGCGGTGGCCTGGATCGACGGGAAGACCTATAACGCGCCGACGGCGGAGCTGGATGTCTACGACCGCGTAGGAGGCGGAGATGGATTCGCAGCGGGATTCTTCTACGGGCTGCTTGCGGGCGAAGCACCGGAGCGGGCGGTCAGGCTGGGTTGGGCTCACGGCGCGCTCCTGACGACCTTTCCGGGCGACACAACGATGGCGACGCTGGAGCAGGTGCGCGCGCTGTCGGAGGGCGGATCAGCAAGGATCCAGCGGTAAGGCGCGACCGGCCATGTGGGTGCGCCTCTGTGGGATTGCGCCTGGGCGCGAGTCCGCGGTCTTCTTTCCTGAGGTTCCATTGAAAGAGAAGAGACGTACTTTCGGGGAGCCTCCATTAGACTGAGAACCAGGGAGGAAGTATGGCAAGATGGGCGCTGTTTTTCGGGTTGATCCTGCTTTTGCTGGGGATTTTCGCCTATACGGGAGGGAATCATTCGTCGGCGGCCCTGATGCCGGCGTATTTCGGGATTCTTCTGGGGGTGCTGGGCGCAACCGCCCGCAGTGCAAATGAAAAGACGCGGATGATGGCCATGCACATCGCGGCGGTGGTCGGTGTGGTTGGATTCCTGCTAACGGTGAGCAGCCTGTACGAGTACATGCAGGTGCAGCGCGGCCTGGCGGCGCCCGAGCACCCCAAAATCCTGGAGGAGCACGCCTACACGGCGATCCTCCTGCTGTTTTATGTGCTGCTTAGCGTGCTGTCGTTCATCAAAGCCAGAAGAGCGCGCCAGGCGGCGCCGGCGGACAAGCCCGCAGGCGCTCGTTAATCGCCTGAGGAGCTTGATTTCCTATGCCGCCAATGGGAGGGTTCGGCTCGATGCCAGTGAACGCCGAACGCGGCGGCGGGCGGCGCATGCGCGCGGCGGCGGGAGCTGAGATGCCCAGGAAGAAGCCGGAACTCCGCAAAGTGATGCCGGAGATCTGGAAGCTGGTGCGGCCGCGGAAATGGCTGCTGCTGCTGGGTCTTGTGCTGGTGGCCATCAACCGCGTGGCCAGTTTGGTGCTGCCCTGGGTCTCGAAGAAGTTCGTCGATCGTGTGCTCATGCAGCATCAGATGAGCCGGCTGATGCCGCTGGTGCTGGCTGTCTTCGTGGCCACCCTTCTCCAGGCCATCACATCGTTTTCCAATACGCAACTGCTCTCGAAGGCGGCGCAACGGATGATCGCCGAGCTGCGCCAGAAGGTACAGCAGCATGTGGGCCGGCTCTCGGTTAGTTTCTACGATGCCAACCGTACGGGTCTGCTGGTGTCGCGCATCATGAGCGACGTTGAAGGCATTCGAAACCTGGTCGGCACCGGGCTGGTGGAGTTTGTCGGTGGAGTGCTGACGGCGGTCATGGCGTTTACTTTCCTGATGCGCGTCGCCGCGGGCATGACGCTGATAATCTTCGCGGTGATCGTAACGTTCATGCTGGTGCTGCGGAAGGCGTTCAAGACGATTCGGCCGATCTTCCGCGAGCGCGCGAAGATTACGGGCGAAGTAACCGGGCGGCTGACGGAGTCGCTGGGCGGCGTGCGCGTGGTGAAGGGCTATCACGCGGAAGAGCGCGAGGCAAAGGTGTTCTCCGTGGGCGTGCTGCGTCTGCTGGATAACGTGATGCACTCGCTGACGGCGACGAGCCTTCTTTCCATGGCGGCGACCACGGTGCTGGGCGTGGTGGGCGGCCTTGTGATGCTGCTGGGGGGCCACCTGGCCATGCACGGGCGGATGGGACCGGGCGACTATATCCAGTACACGATGTTTCTGGCCTTTATGATCGCGCCGGTGATTCAGGTGGTGAACATCGGGACGCAACTGACGGAAGCGGCGGCTGGCCTCGACCGCACCATGGAAATCCTGAACGAGGATGACGAGTTTGCCGATCCGGCGCGGGTGAACAGGCAGGGGGAGATTGTGGGCGAGGTGAGTTTCGAAGACGTGCGCTTCGCCTACGAGAAGGACAAGCCTGTGCTGCACGGGATCAGCTTCGAATCGCGGCCGGGCACGGTGACCGCGCTGGTGGGATCGTCGGGATCGGGCAAGTCGACGATCATCAGTTTGGTGTGCGCATTTCACAAGCCGGACGCGGGGCGGGTGTCGGTGGATGGCGTGGACCTGGCGACGGCGCGCCTGGACAGCTATCGGAGCCAGTTGGGGGTGGTACTGCAGGAGTCCTTCCTCTTCGACGGGACGATTCGGGAGAACGTGATGTTCTCGCATCCCGACGCGACCGAAGAGGAATTCCTGTCGGCGTGCCGCATTGCCCGCGTCGATGAATTCGCGGAGCGCTATCCGGAAGCGTACGACACGATCGTGGGCGAGCGCGGCGTGAAGCTGTCGGGCGGGCAGAGACAGCGGCTCTCGATTGCGCGGGCGATCCTTGCCAGCCCGCGGATTTTGATTCTGGATGAAGCGACTTCGTCACTGGATTCCGAATCCGAAGCAATGATTCAGCACGGTCTGAGCTACCTGATGGAGGGGCGGACGACGTTTGTGATCGCGCACCGGTTGTCGACGATCCGGCGCGCGGATCAGATCCTGGTCGTGGAGGGCGGCCGGATTGTGGAGCGCGGAACCCATGCGAGCCTCTACGCATTGGGCGGACGGTATTACGATCTGTACACGCGCCAGCATGGGCTCGAGGAGAATCTATTCCTGGCACCCGGTGAAGGCGATACGGTGGAGGACTCCGCGGCCAGCGGCGGCGGTCGTTTGTAAGTCGTCAGCCACGAAGGCGCTGGCGGGGCTCCCGGAATAGATTTTTCATTCGAGGAGGAGGGTCATCGATGGGCGCCGTGATTCTGATTCGGATTCTGGTGGGATGGGTCTTCATCTCGGAGGGAATCCAGAAATTTCTGTTTCCTCAGGCTCTGGGCGCGGGGCGATTCGCTGCGATTGGAATTCCCCTGCCCCAGTTTGCCGCGCCGTTCGTCGGATTCGTGGAGATTTTCTGCGGGGCATTGCTCATTCTGGGGCTGTTCACGCGCTGGGTTGCGATACCGCTGCTGGCCGTCAGCCTGACCGCCATTGCGACGACGAAGATTCCGGAGTTGTACCGGCCCGGGCAGGGCGTGTGGTACATGCTGCACGATGCGCGAACCGATTTCAGCATGGCGCTGGGGCTTGTGTTTCTGTTGGTCGTGGGCGCGGGCGGGTTGTCGATTGATGGGGCGCGGAAGGGGATCCGGGATTATCGAGCGGGGCGGACGCCGCCGGACGGCAACGAGCGGAGCGCGAGGGGATTGGGATCGCAGGCGCCGCAGGAAGATGCGCCGCACACGATCGCGGGGCAACCGAAGCCCGGTGGCCCTGGCGGAATTGCAAAGTAAACTGCCTACATGATCCTTGAAGTGGCAATGCTGACGGCGAACGTGGGGCAGGAACGTGCCCTTGAGGAAGCGATGGCGAAGGCCGCGCCGGTAATCGCGGGTTCGCCCGGCTATCTGGGCCATGAACGGCGGCGATGCGTGGAAGCTCCGGGGCGCTATCTGCTGCTGGTTCAGTGGGAGACGCTGGAGGCCCACACGATGGGCTTCAGGCAGTCGCCGGCGTTTACAAAATGGCGGGAGATCATTGGTGGGTTTTTCGCGGCGGCTCCGGTGGTGGAGCACTACGCGGGCGTGCTCCGGTGGCCGCAGGTCTGAGTCAGTGTGGTCTGCGCCTCTGAGGAGCTGTATTTTATTGGACAGCGGCCTGCAACGTTGACGCCGCGCGGCGGATGGCATCGGTGAGCGCGGTCATCTGCTGCTGGGCGCGGGACAAATCTTTCGCGTCGATGGCCTCGTTTACGCCAGGGATGACGACAGCTGCGTAGCCGGTGTACTCGCCGGGCGCGTAGATCACGTGCTTGAACCAGGGCCGGCCAGGCAGTCCCTGCCGCGAGATGAAGCCGCCCTCGACGGCGCGCAACTGGTTGTTGAGCGCGGTAAGCTGGGCGGCTGATTCGGCGCCGGGATCCTGCTGTTTCGCCATCACTTGCGCAGCGAATTGGGTGAACTGCCGCGCCGCGGCTTCCGCGGGAGCGAAATCGAGATTCGACATGCCGGCGGCGGCGGCTTTTTTCTGCGCGGCTTCGAGGTACGCGCTCAGCTCTTTGCCGTAGGTAACGTAATCGTAGGGGAGCACATCGGCGTCGGCCATGTGAAGGGCTTCGAGGCCGAAGACGCGCGCCATCTCCTGCTCGTAGAGGAAGTGGGGATCGGCGTTCATGACGAACCAAGAGTAGTCGTCGAATGTGGAGTGGTAGACGCCGTAAGGGCCATCGGAGCCGACGTCGGTGGACGGCACCCCGATGTGCTGGAGGAACGGCGTGTAGTCGGAGCCGCTGCCGAGGTCGCCGATGCGAACGCCGGTGTCCAGGTGGGCCGTGTCGACGCTTTCATGCTCATCCTGCGGACGAGGGTGACCTGCCTGGTAGAGTTTCCAGACGTCGTAGACGGTGCCGCCCTTCGGGCTGGGGACTTCTTCCGTGACCTGGCGGATGAATTGTTTCAGGGAAGGTACGGCGGAGGCATTGAAGTTGGGGCCGGAGACGCCGACGTCGGTGTTGAAGTAGGCGACGGCGTGGGTGAGCTGCCCGGGATGGTCTTCGACCCATTCGGTGGATCCGATGAGGCCCTCCTCTTCGCCGTCCCAACTGCAGAAGATGAGGGTGCGCTTCGGGCGCCAGCCGGTTTTCAGCAGAGCTCCGATGCCGTGGACGGCTTCGAGCATGGCGGCGGTGCCGCTGTTGGGATCGACGGCGCCGAAGACCCAGGCGTCGCGATGGTTGCCGGCGACGACCCAGTCATCGGGGAACTGGGAGCCGGGGATGCGGCCGATGACGTCCCAGAGGCGCTGATACTGGTAGTTCATCCTGAGCAGCAGGTGAACTTTGACGCCGGGGCCGATGTGGTAAGTGAAGGGGAGAGCGCCCTGCCAAGCAGGCGGGGCATCCGGGCCGCCGAGATGCGCGAGGATGGGGGCGGCGTCATGCCAGGAGAGCGGCTCGGAGGGGATCTTCGGCATGTTGGCGGCCTGGTCGGGCTTGAGGCGCTGGGATGCGGGCAAATCGGGGCGCGAGGCGATGCCGGGCGTGAGAGCATCGCCGGGATACTTAAAGAGGTATTGCACGGAGCCGCGCTGGACACCGGTTTCCGGCCGCCAGGGGCCGTTGGGATAGGGATCGCCGCGGCGGAAGCCGTCGTCGGCGGGATCGGAGTAGATGAGGACGCCGGCGGCGCCGCGCTGCTGCGCGATGTAGACCTTGACACCGCGGAAATTGCCGCCGTAGCGGCAAATGACGATCTTGCCTTTGACGCTGACGCCCATGCTGGCGAGCTGGTTGTAGTCCGCGGGCCGGCAGTAATTTCCGTAGACCACCTGCGCGGTGATGTCGCCTGAAGGCGAGGAGCCATGGAAGATGGGGGTGACGTCGGGCTGATTTTCGTAGGGGTCGCCTTTGACGTGCTCGGGCGTGGGGCCGGTCATGAGCAGCTTGCCATCGGAACCCCAGGCCTGAACGAGGGTTTTGGTGGGCGTGTTGAGCCAGGCCATGTAGGGAACGATCCGCGTATCGAGGCCGGCGGCGCGGAATTTGCCGGCGACGTACTCGGCGTTCTGATGGTCGTAGGGCGAGCCGGCGACGTGAGGCCTGGCGGTGAGGATCCGCAGCTCTTCCTGGGCGAGGTGCGGGCTGGGCACGGCGAGGAAGGCCTGGTCGATCTTTGCCTGTTCGGACCCGTAGTTCTGATAGCCGAAGACGGGCTGCTGGGCGGCCGGGGAGGCGGACTGCGCCACGGTGAGGAGCGCGGCGGGCAGAAGAATTCCGGAAAGCAGGATGGGCAGGCGAGAACGGATCAACGGCGGCTCCTTGCGGAACGGGATCAGCAGATGGAAGGAAACAGCATACACCGGGGAAAAGAAAGCAGGACAGCGACACTCAAGCTAG
>DAHUYD010000101.1 GCA_027315385.1 Acidobacterium sp. | reverse complement strand
ATGGCGGAGCATGGCGTTCCCGTCGAGCGGGTGATCAACGCCGGCGGCGTTCCCCAGCGCAATGCGGTTCTCAACCAGGTTTACGCCAACGTCCTGAACAAGCCGGTCCTGGTGCCCGATGGCGTGCCCACCAGCCTCGGCTCGGGCATCGTGGCCATGGTCGCTGCCGGAGCATTTCCGTCCATCGAGGCCGCGCAGGCGAAGCTTTGCCTCCCCAATCGGACCGTCCAGCCGGATCCAGCTGCCGCGGCCGTTTACAACCAGCTCTTTCCCCTCTGGCGGCAGACGTATTTCAGCCTCGGAACCGCGGACGCTCCAGCGGCCGCTCTCGGCTCCGTGCTGCCGGAGCTGCGCCGGATCGCCCGAAACTAGCCTTCACGTCTGCGCCCGCCAGACCTGGCTCCCCGGATTGCCGTCCGATTGCTGTTTTATTGCGACCTTCCGACGGCCTCATCCGTCCTTTATTTATTCGACCCCAACGGCCCTCGCACGTGGGACTTCAGAAGACTGACGCCCCGTGGAAGCGGGCCGCTAAGATGATAAACTTCAGATTTAAATTGGCTTTTCACTCTTTAATCATCCCGAGGCGTCAAGTCCTGGCGCGCCTTGCCGGTGTAAATCCAGAATCGCTGAACGATAAGACTCCAAATGAGCCCTGAGCCATCCTTATCCGCATCCAATGCCCCGCCGGATCGCCAGCTTCCGCCGTCTGTAGCCGATACCCCGCGGCGCAAACGCCACTGGTGGATCTGGCTCGCGATCCTGATCCTCTTCGGATTGCTCTTCTACTGGATTTACAGCTTCCGCAGCACAGCGCCAGCGGCGGCGGCCGGACGCCATGGGTTCACCGGTCCCGTAACCATCATCACGGCTCCAGTCACCCAGGGCAGCCTGGGTGTCTATTTGCGCGCCATCGGCACCGTTACGCCCGTTTACACCGATTCCATCAACGCCGAGGTTACCGGGCTCATTGAGGCTGTGCATTACCGGGAAGGCCAGTACGTCCGCAAGGGCGACCCCCTCATCGATATCGATCCGTCGCCCTACACGGCTCAGTTGCTCCAGGCTCAGGGAATGCTCCAGCGCGATCAGGCCCTGCTGGCGGAATCGAAGATGGACCTCGCCCGTTATCAGGTCGCCTGGTCGAAGAATGCAATTCCCCGCCAGACCCTCGACGATCAGGAGAAATTGGTTCTCCAGGACCAGGGCACCGTGACGAACGACGAGGGACTGGTGCAATACGACAAAGTCCAGGTCGGTTTCTGCCACATCGTCTCACCCATCAACGGGCAGGTGGGCCTGCGCCTGGTGGACCCAGGAAACCTCATCACGGCGAACTCCGCCACCACGCTGGTGGTCGTGACTCAGATGCGCCCCATTACCGTCATCTTCACCGTGGCCGAGGGCGACCTGCCCCAGGTCCTGCAGCAGATGCGCCGGGGCAGGCAATTGGAGGTTGAGGCATGGGACAGCAACAACCTGCGCAAACTCGGCGTCGGGAAACTGATCAGCACCAGCAACCTCATCAACACCACCACCGGCACGCTGCAGCTGCGCGCGGAATTCCCGAATTCCAACGGCATGCTGTTCCCCAATCAGTTCGTCAACACTAAGCTTCTGGTCACAACGCTCCGGAACCAGACGATCGTTCCTTCCTCGGCGATCCAGCATAACGGCGCCACAGCCTTTGTTTACGTGGTGAAGCCCGGACCCGGAACCCAGCAGACACCCCCGGGGGCGAGCTCTGCCAACCCGCCGTCCGCCGCTCCTCCGGCCAAAGCGAAGGGCCCGCTGTATCACGTCGTCATGACCACGGTGAAGCCCGGCATCAGCGACAACAACGTGACCGGCGTTGAGGGTATCCGGCCCGGCGATATCGTCGCGGACAGCGGCTTTCAAAAGCTGGTCGATGGTTCCCCGGTCATCCTCTCGCATGCAAAGCTGAATATTCAGCAGACCAGCATTACCGGAGAGACCGAGGCACCGTGAGTCCGTCCCGCCCATTTATCCTGCGGCCGGTCGCCACGTCTTTGCTCATGGCGGCCATCCTGCTGGCGGGCATTGTCGCCTTCACGCAGTTGCCGGTTTCTGCGCTGCCCCAGGTCGATTACCCGACCATCCAGGTCCTCACCTTCTATCCGGGCGCCAACCCGCAGGTCGCTGCCACCACCATCACGGCTCCTCTCGAACGCCAGATGGGCGAAATGCCCGGCCTCAGTCAGATGACGTCGACCAGCGCCAACGGCGTTTCCCTCATCGTCCTGCAGTTCGACCTCTCCCTTTCCATAGATGTGGCGGAGCAGGAGGTGCAGTCCGCTATCAACAACGCGCAGTCCTTCCTGCCCTCCAATCTGCCTGTGCCGCCGGTCTATAACAAGACCAATCCAGCCGACGCTCCTATCCTGACGCTGGCCATCACCTCGAACACCATGCCCCTTTCCCAGGTGGAGGATCTGGTAGATACCCGTCTGGCGCCCAAACTTTCCCAGATCGCCGGTGTGGGCCTGGTGAGTCTCAGCGGAGGACAAAAGCCCGCGGTGCGCGTCCAGGCCAATCCCACAAAACTCGCCTCCTACGGCCTCACGATGGAGAACCTGCGCACCGCCCTGGTGCAGGCCAGCGCCAACGCCGCCGAGGGCAACTTCGACGGCCCGCGGCAGGATTATCAGATCGACTCGAACGATCAGATTGCAACCGCGGACCAGTACAAGGACGTCGTGGTGGCCTATCAGAATAGCGCCCCCATCTTTGTGAGGGACGTTGCCGACGTCATCAACGGTGTGGAGAACCAGAGACAGGCCGCGTGGATGGGCCTGCCGTCCGCCGGCAAAAATCCCCCCGCCATCACCCCGGCCATCATCCTCAACATTCAGCGCCAGCCCGGCTTCAACACCATCAAGGTCGTTCAGAGTATCCGCAGGATTCTGCCCAGCCTCGAAGCGAACTTGCCCGCGTCGGTCCGGATCCACACCATGACCGACATGACCACTTCCATCCAGGCGTCTGTCGACGATGTGTATTTCGAGATGATGCTGACCATCGGCCTGGTGATCCTGGTCATCTTTCTTTTCCTGCGCAGCGTCTATGCCACCATCATCCCCAGCATCGCTGTGCCGCTCTCCCTGGTCGGCACCTTCGCGGTCATGTACCTGCTCGGCTATAGTCTCGACAATCTCTCCCTCATGGCCCTCACCATCTCCACCGGCTTCGTGGTGGACGATGCCATCGTCATGATCGAGAACATCTCGCGGTATCTGGAAGAGGGTATGCCGCCGCTGGAGGCGGCGCTTACCGGAGCCGGCCAGATCGGTTTCACCATCGTCTCGCTCACCGTCTCCCTCATCGCTGTCCTCATCCCCCTGCTCTTCATGGGCGACGTGGTGGGCCGCCTCTTCCGCGAGTTCGCCGTCACCCTTGCCGTCACCATCGTGATTTCCGCGGTCGTCTCGCTCACCCTCACCCCCATGATGTGCTCCCGCATCCTCCGCCATAATCCGGAGTCGCAGCAGACCCGCTTCTACCGCTGGTCAGAGCATGTCTTCGAGCGCATGATCGCCTTCTATGGCCGCACCCTCCGCGTTGTCCTGCGCTTCCAGACCATAACTCTCCTTGTCGCGGCCGCCACCCTTGTCCTCACCGTCTGGCTCTACATCGTCATTCCCAAAGGGTTCTTTCCGGTGCAGGATACAGGCGTCATCCAGGGCATTTCGCAGGCGCCCGAGTCCGTCTCTTTCGACGCCATGAAGAAGCAGCAGCTCGCGCTGGAGAAGGTCATCCTCGCAGACCCCGCGGTCGAAAGCATCTCGTCCTTCATCGGAGTGGACGGCGTCAACACCACCCTGAACAGCGGGCGCATCTCCATCAACCTCAAGCCGCTGGCCGACCGCGTGCCCAGCTACATCAGCGCCTCCGACGTCATCCGCCGCCTCCAAAACCGGCTCCGCCAGGTGCAGGGCGTTCACCTCTACATGCAGCCCGTCCAGGACATCACCGTCGACGACCGCGTCAGCCGCACCCAGTACCAGTACACCCTCGAAGATCCCGACACCGGCGAGCTCAACCAGTGGACCGCGAAATTCGTGGCGCAGCTCAAAAAACTCCCTGACCTCGAAGACGTCGCCACCGACCAGCAAACCGATGGCCGCGCCGTTTCTCTCATGATCGACCGCGTCACCGCATCGCGGCTCGGCATCGCGCCCACCACCATCGATAACACGCTCTACGACGCCTATGGACAGCGTCAGATCAACACGCTCTATACCCAGCTGAACCAGTACCACGTCGTTCTGGAAGCTTCCCCGCAATGGCAGCAGAACCCCGCCAACCTCCAGGATCTTTATCTGCAGAATGGAGCATCCAACGGGGCCAGCGGAGCCGGCGCTGCCACTACCTATTCCGGCTCGGCCTCGCCGGCGGCGGGTTCCAACGCCCTCACCACCGCTGTGCGGTACACGCCGTCTTCCGGAGTTCTCGCCTCCTCATCGACTGTCCTGCCCCCGGCCAGCAGCGCGCAGGCTGCCTCCTCTCCGGCCGCTGGCACAACGGCCGGCACTACGCCCAACACCACCACTTCGTCCGTCGGTGCCACCGATATTCCGCTGAGCGCCTTCACCACCGAAAGCACCACCACCGAGCCGCTCTCCATCAATCACCAGAACCAGTTCCCGGCGGTCACGGTTTCGTTCAATCTGGCTCCCGGCGCCTCCCTGGGCGGGGCCATTTCCCAAATCAACAACGTCGCCGGCAACCTCCATTTCCCCGCCAGTCTGCAGGCCTCATTCCAGGGAACCGCCGCGGCCTTCGAAAACTCCCTCTCCAACGAGGCTCTGCTCATCCTCGCCGCCCTCGTTGTGGTCTATATCGTCCTCGGCGTTCTCTACGAAAGCTTCATTCACCCCATCACCATTCTCTCCACGCTCCCATCGGCCGGCGTCGGCGCCCTGCTTGCCCTCATGCTCTTTCATGAGTCCCTCAGCGTCGTCGCCATCATCGGCATCATCCTCCTCATCGGCATCGTCAAGAAGAACGGCATCATGATCGTCGACTTCGCCCTCGAAGCGGAGCGCGAGCACGGAAAAGACTCCACCGAAGCCATCTTTCAGGCCAGCATGCTGCGCTTCCGCCCCATCATGATGACCACCATGGCCGCCCTCCTCGGTGGATTACCTCTCGCCCTCGGCCGCGGCCTCGGCTCGGAACTCCGCCGCCCCCTGGGTATTGCCATGGTGGGCGGCCTGCTTCTCAGCCAGGTTCTTACCCTCTACACCACTCCCGTCATCTACATCTTCTTCGATAAGCTGGGCCAGCGTCTTCTCGGTCATCGTCCCTCGCTCGCGGCCGGAACATCGATGCCCAGCGCCGAGGAGATGCAGTCGTGAGCCTCTCCTGGACCTTCATCCGGCGTCCCGTCGCCACCACTCTCCTTACGATTGCCGTCGCCATCGCCGGCGCCGTCGGCTACATGGTCCTGCCCGTCGCCCCGCTGCCCCAGGTGGATTTTCCAACCATCAACGTGAATACCGGATTGCCCGGCGCCAGCGCGCAGATTATGGCGTCCTCCGTGGCCACTCCCTTGGAGCGGCAACTGGGCCACATCGCCGGCCTCACTGAGATGACCTCCTCCAGTTCGCTCGGCAGCACCAGCATCACCCTGCAGTTCGATCTCAGCCGCAACATTAACGGCGCCGCGCGTGACGTGCAGGCCGCCATTAATGCCGCCCGCACCTACTTGCCCGCGAATCTTCCTTCCAACCCCCACTATTGGGAAGCGAATCCCGCCGATGCGCCCATCCTCATCATCGGCCTGACTTCCAAAAAATATGACGTCACCAGGGTCTACGATCTCGCGTCGACCCTGCTCGAACAGCGCCTCTCGCAAATCCAGGGCATCGGCCAGATCTTCGTCGGCGGGAGCGCCACCCCCTCGGTCCGCGTCGAAGTCGACCCCACCAAACTCGAGAGCTATGGCCTCACTCTCTCCAGCGTCCGCTCCGTCCTCAGTCTGCAGAACTCCGACATGCCGACTGGACAACTTTCCAACGGAGCGATGACCGCCGACATCGTCGACAACGACCAGATCTCGAAAGCGGATCAGTACAAACCCCTGGTTATCGGCTTTGGAAACGGCCAGGCTGTCCGCCTCTCCGACGTCGCCTCGGTCTATGACTCCACGCAGAACATCCGCACCGCCGGCTACATGGACGGTAAGCGCGCCATCTTCCTGATCATCTTCCGCCAGCCCGGCGCCAATATCATCGATACCGTCGATCGTGTGCGCCAGCAGTTGCCCGCCCTCGAAGCTGTGCTTCCCCAGGGCATCCAGACCACCATCGTCCTCGATCGCACCACCACCATCCGTGCCTCCGTCCGCGACGTGGAAGAGACGCTGGCCGGCGCAGTCGTTCTCGTCGTCCTCGTGGTCTTCTTTTTCCTGCGCAGCCCGCGCGCCACTCTCATTCCCATCGTTGCTGTGCCGGTCTCCCTCATCGGCACCTTCGCCGTCATGTACCTCTTCGGCTACAGCATCGACAACCTCTCGCTGATGGCTCTTACCATCTCCACCGGCTTCGTCGTCGATGACGCCATTGTCGTGATGGAGAACATCACCCGCCATCTCGAAAGCGGCATGCCTCCCTTCAATGCCGCGCTGGTCGGCGCGCGCGAAATCGGCTTCACCGTCTTTTCCATCAGCATGTCGCTCATTGCCGTCTTCATCCCCATTCTCATGATGGGCGGCATTGTGGGGCGGCTCTTCCGCGAGTTCGCCGTCACCCTTTCCACCGCCATCGTCGTCTCCATGGTCGTCTCGCTCACCACCACGCCCACCATGTGCGCGCACCTGCTCAAAAAGCCCGAGCATAACGGCGGCCACCACAACATCCTTTATCGCGCCAGCGAGAAGTTCTTCTCCACTTTGCTCTCCGCCTACCGCGGCTCGCTCGCCTGGGCGCTGGATAACCCGGTGTTGATCCTCATCGTTCTCGGGCTCACCATCGCCCTCAACATCGTCGCAATCTTACGCATCCCCAAGGGCTTCTTCCCGCAGCAGGACACCGGCGCTCTCATCGGCGGTGTCCAGGGGCCGCAGGATGCTTCGTTCCCCTTCATGAAGTATTCCGTGCAGCAGATCGTCAAGGTCATCCAGCAAAACCCCGCCGTAGCCCATGTGAACGCGTATACCGGGGGCAATGGGTCCAGCAATGGGGGATTCATCTATATCGCGCTGAAGCCGCTGGGCCACGGCAAAGATGCGCGCGAGGTTAGCGCCATGCAGGTCATCGGCGAGCTGCGCCCCAAACTCAATCGCCTGCCCGGCGCCTCGGTCTTCCTCCAGCCAGTGCAGGACCTGCGCATCGGCGGCAGGATGAGCAATGCGCTCTACCAGTACACCATCCAGTCCGACAACATTCCCGACCTGGCCCACTGGGGCCAGATTCTGCTGCAACAAATGAAGAAACTTCCAGGCCTGCAGGACGTGAACACTGACCAGCAGAACGGCGGCCTCGAAGAAATGCTGGACTACAACCGCGTTGCCGCCGCTCGTCTCGGCCAGACTCCGCAGACGCTGGACAGCTCTCTCTACAGCGCCTTCGGCCAGGCCCCGGTTTCCGTCATCTACACCCCGCTCAACCAGTACTACGTGGTGATGGAGGTCGCGCCCCAATACTGGCAGTCGCCCGAGGGGCTAAAGGATATCTGGCTGAATTCCGGCGGCTCGGTCGGCGGCGCCGGCATCAACGCCATGACCCCCGTATCCACCGTCATGACCACTCGCGCCGATACGACGCCCCTTCAGGTCAACCATACCGGCCTGTTCCCATCGGTGACGGTGTCATTCAATCTCGCCAAAGGCATGTCGCTCAGCGACGCCACCCGCGAGGTCACCCAGATGGAAAACAGCCTCGGCGTGCCTTCGAGCGTGCGCGGTTTCTTCTCCGGCACGGCGCAGGCCTATCAGCAGTCCCTCGCGTCCGAGAAATATCTCGTCATCACCGCAATCCTCGCCGTCTATATTGTCCTCGGCATCCTGTACGAGAGCCTGGTGCACCCCATCACCATTCTCTCCACGCTGCCCTCCGCCTCCATCGGAGCCATGCTCGCGCTCATGATCTTCCACATCGATCTCAACGTCATCTCCATCATTGGCATCATCCTGCTCATCGGCATTGTCAAGAAAAACGCCATCATGATGATCGATTTCGCCCTCATGGCGGAGCGCGAAGAGCAGAAGAACACCTACGACGCCATCTTTGAAGCCTGCATGCTCCGCTTTCGTCCCATCATGATGACCACCATGGCCGCCATCTGCGGCGCGCTGCCCCTGGCTTTCGGTACCGGCATGGGATCCGAGCTCCGCCGTCCCCTCGGCATCACCATCGTCGGCGGCCTGCTCATGAGCCAGTTGATCACTCTCTACACCACGCCGGTTGTTTATCTCACCCTCGACCGCCTCCGCCTCTGGGTGATGGGCAAATCGCACGACACCTTCCGCCCCGATATTGAGGGAGCCGTATCATGACCCGAACCCCGCGCCCCGTTTCCAGTGCTCTGTTGTCCGCGCTCTGTGCTCTGTCGCTGGCCGGCTGCATGGTCGGCCCCAAATATCATCCCCCCGCGCCGCCTCAGATCGCCGCAAAGAACTACAAAGAGTCAACCGTCAATTTCCAGAATCAGCCTGGCTGGAAGGTCGCCGATCCTGCCGCTCCCATGCTCCAGGGCAAATGGTGGCAGGTCTTCCATCAGCCAGAACTGAACGCGCTCGAAGATCAGCTCAACATCGACAATCAGACCATCAGGCAATACTTCAATCAGTACATGGCCGCCCTCGCCCTCGTCGCCGAGGCGCGGTCTCAATACTGGCCCACGCTCACGTTTTCGCCCGGATGGAACCGTCAGCGCAGTTCCGGAAATCTCCGCGCTTCCAGCCTTGCCAACACCGGCTCCACAAGCACCATGTGGCAGACGCCCCTCGACGCTTCATGGAGTCCCGATCTCTGGGGCAAGATTCGCAATGAGGTCCGTACCGAGGAATACACTGCCCAGATCAGCGCCGCGGACCTTGCCGGAGAAACACTCACCGAGCAGGCCTCGCTGGCTGAGTACTACTTCGAGATTCGCGGCCAGGATCAGCTGCAGGTCATCCTCAATCAAACCGTCAAGGCCGACAAGGCTGCCCTCGATGCCACTCAGGGCGCCTATGACGCCGGAACAGGCGACTACATCGCTGTTGTCGAGGCGCGCACCACGCTCGAAGCCGCGCAATCCGCCGCTACCGCCGTCGGACTTGCCCGCGCCCAGTACGAGCATGCCATCGCCGTGCTCCTGGGCAGGGTGGCTTCCGATTTTTCCATTCCCGTCCTGCCCATGGTCTACACGCCACCGCCCATCCCGACAGGCGTTCCATCCGAATTGCTCGAACGCCGTCCCGACGTTGCCGCGGCGGAGCGCACGCTCGCGGCGGCAAACGCCACCATCGGCATCGGCTATGGCGCGTTCTTCCCTCAGATCACGCTTTCCGCCTCCGGAGGCACCCAGACCTCCGACATTGTTCACATCGCCGACTGGCCCAGCCGGTTCTGGTCCCTGGGCGCTTCGGCTTCGCAGGTCGTCTTTGACGCCGGCCTCTATCGAGCCACTCTGCACCAGTACGAGGCCACCTACAACGCCGACCTTGCCTCTTATCGCCAGACCAGCCTCACTGCTTTTCAGCAGGTCGAAGACGCCCTCGTCGCCACCCGCAATTATTCGCAGCAGATCCTTCAGCAGCAGTTGGCAGTCAGGGACTCCCAGCAGTACCTCGATATGGAAATGCAGCGCTATCGGACTGGCGTGGATCCCTACATCGACGTGACCATCGCCCAAACCACTCTGCTTTCCGATCAGCAGGTCCTCAACACTCTCGACGTCTCCGATATGATCGCCTCGGTTCAGCTGGTCCAGGCCCTCGGCGGCGGCTGGAATCTAACTCAGCTCCCCACGCCGAAGCAGGCCGGTTCGCAGCCCCCCGCCCGTATCTACCGCATTCAGAAATAGCCGGCAGGGTTCAGCGCGGGCCCGCGCCCGCCGCCGCACGGCGAAAATACTGCCGCGCCCGTTCCACATCGCGGCGTATCTGCGCCATCAGTGCGTCGGGGGAAGGGAAGCGCTGCTCATCGCGAAGGCGCATGAGAAAACATAGTTCCACAGTGGTGCTCTCCGTCAGTTCCACCGGCGGAGGACCATCCAGAAGATGCGACTCAACCGCAAAGCCCGCTTCGGCGAAGGTCGGGCGCACGCCGGCATTCGTTACCGCGGGCAACAGCGGAGCCTCCACCTCATCGCCGAGTCGCACCTGTGTGACGTAGACCCCGTTCGGAGGAAGCAGTTCCGAATATCCAGCCAGATTGATCGTGGGCGCTGCCAGCTTCCTCCCCACGCCGCGGCCCGGCACCGCCTGCGACACAATCGAAAACGGTCGCCCCAGCATGGCCCGAGCCATCCCCAGCTGTCCCGCGGCAATCCGCCGTCGCACCTCGCTGCTCGACACCGCCACGCCGCGCACGCGCAACGCTCCATGCGACACCACGCCAAAGCCGAGCTTCTCTCCCAGCGCCTTCAGATCCCCAATCCCGGCTGCCGCAGCGTGTCCAAAACGGAAAGTGTCGCCCTCGTGTACCTCTGCTGCGTGTAACGCACCACGCAGCACATCCTCCGCAAAAGTTTCGGCGGAGAGCAGCGAGAATTCCCGGGTGAACGGGATCACCAGTGTGGCGTCCAGTCCTGTCCGCTCCAGCAGTTGCAGTCGCTGCGCCATCGGAGTGATCAGCTTTGGCGCCCGCTCCGGATGCAGCAGCGTGGCGGGGTGCGGATCGAATGTTACGGCCACAGCTCGGCCGTCCACTGCCCGTGCCCGGTCGAGTACCCGGCCGATAATCGCCTGATGCCCCCGGTGCACCCCATCGAAATTGCCGATGGCTGCGACCGTGACCGGCCACTCCTTCGGCAGTTCCGTCATGGAGCGAAATATCCGCATCGTCTAAAGCTCGAATGGAATCCGCAGGCCGTCGTACGACAGCCGGACGTGAGCGGGGAAAGCCGCCTCCGTTGCCGCGTGATCGACCTCATGCGACATGTGCGTAAACCACGCCCGCCTGGGCTGAACCCGCTCCACCCATCCCAGCGCCTGCTCCACGTTCGCGTGCGTCGGATGCGGCTGTGGGCGCAATGCATCGAGAATCAGCACGTCCAGCCCCTCCAGCAGCGGAAGACTCGCGTCCGGAATGCTGCTCATATCTGTCAGGTACGCCGCGCTGCCAAACCGGAAGCCCGCCACCGGCATCTCCCCGTGCAGCACCGGCACCCGCTGGAAACGCGCGCCGCCCACCTCAATCGACTGTGTGCCCTCCAGCGTTCGCAGTTCCACCCGGGCGCGCAGCGTGTAAGTCGATCCCGCGGCGAAGGTGTAGTCGAATATGCGCCGCAGAATCCCCGCCGTCCTCTCGTCCGCATATAAAGGCAGAGAGCCCGGCTTATGATGGAAGCTCAGCGGCCGCAGATCGTCCATTCCCAGAATATGATCCGCGTGCGCGTGCGTGTACAGCACCGCGTCCAGATGCCGAATCCCTGCGCGCAGCGCCTGCTCGCGAAAATCCGGTCCCGTGTCGATCACAACCGTATAACGCCGATCCTCTTCTGCCCACTCGATCGCGATGGACGGCCTCGTCCGCCGATTGCGCGGATCCCTCGAAGTGCACACCTCGCACTCGCATCCCAGCGTGGGCACGCCCATCGAGGTTCCGCTGCCGAGGAAGACGATTTCCGCGTTCATGCGCCCGGCGGGCTTACTTCTTTCCGTCGGCCGGTCGCTGCGCCGACTGCGCAATGGCATTCGTGATTTCCAGGAACATCATCCGCAGCTCGAACAGCACGTTCCGCAGAGTACCTTCTTCCCGCTCAGTCAGATTGCCTTTTGTCTTGTCCTGCAGCAGCGCCAGCATATCGATGCTCTGCCGCGCTCCCAGAATATCGATGCGCGCCTTTTGTCCCGGTTCCGTCCCCGCACCCAGCGCTATCATCGCCGAGACGTAGAACGACTGAACGACGTGCTCGAACGTGACCGCACCGCTCGCCCCCATCCCCGGATTTGCCTGGCGCAGCATGTCGTCCAGCTGCTTCGAAGTTTCCTGATATGCCGCGTTCTGTTCGGCTGACTCCCGCGCGCTGAATTGCGGCAGCTCCGCCTCTTCCGCCGCTTCCTGCTTCGGCTCCGCCTCCAGTTCCGGCGGTTTGGGCATCGTCACCACGTTGTCTGAGGCGGCAGCTTTCTCTTCGGCCCGCTCTTCTGCTGCTGCCGGCGCTTCGTCGCGCAGTTCCCCCTCCAGGGTGAACTTGCGCCTGTCTGTCACTGTAAACGCGGGTTCTTTCTCTTCCATATCGTGCGATTCTCCCGGGGAATTCAAGGTTGAGGAGGCAACGGTACTGGCGTGGCTGTTCCACCGTCGCACTCCAAAGCTTCGTTCTGTTCCAGCGCTTCCACGCGAACTACCCCCAGCGCCAGGTTTCTTGTCCGATCCGGCAGGCGGATCGCCGCCGTACTCGTCAGCTCGCCTGCGCTCGCCCCGCCGGCCCGCAGTTCCATCTTCTCGCCCGCCGCCAGCCCTCGCGCTTCCGTGCTTAACTCGAACTGCCGCAGCGAACGATGCACCGTCGCCCGCGAGCGAATCCGTTCCACAATCTCCTGTCCGATGTAGCAGCCTTTCGTGAAATGCAGCGCCCGCTGCACATTCGCTTCCTGGGGCAGATGCTTGTCGCTGAAATCCACGCCGTACAGAGGCACGCCTTCCAGCACCCGCAGGTCTTCCATCGCTTCAAGCCCGCATGGCGCGGCCCCGGCGGCCACCAGCGCATTCCAGACCGAAACGGCGCTGTCCGCGGGCATGTGGATCTCGAATCGCGGCACTACCGGACCGTGCCCCTGCGCCACCATCGCGTCGAGCCCAGCCACCCGGCAACTCCCAAATCTCCCCGGCTCGGGTATGGTAGCTCCCAGTTCACCCAGAATGTCAGCAGCCCGGGGTCCAGCCACCCCTATTGCTGTTATAGATGCGTCCATTTCTTCAAGTTTTACATCATCCATGATGATGAACCGCTTCAGATGGGCGAGCAGCCGTTCCACCTGCGAGCGGTCGCTCTCCAGAAACAGAGTGTCCGCGTGGAAGTAAACGTCGCCATCCCCCTGGATCCTGCCCTGCGCGTTCAGCACCAGGGTATAGGCCACCTGTCCCGGAGCCATCGACTTCACGCCCTGCGTCACCATGCCGTTCAGCCATCGAACCCGATCCTTGCCCGTCAGGCGCAAAAAGGCTCGGTACCCAAGGTCGTAAACGGCGGCTGCGCGCAGCAGGGCCTCCAGTTCAGCCGCTCTCCCGGCAAAGCGCAGCGGCGTCTTCGCTCCACGGTGCATGGCAACCTCGGGCGCACCTTCTTTCGCTGCCAGTCCGGCCGCCAATGCTGTCTCCGCAGCCGCTGGACTGGGGATCTGAACCGTCTCGCTCATGCAAAGCCCTCAAAAAAATTATAGTCTCGGGAGAGCGCCGCTCCACTCAGCGCACCTCCCCCCGGGGAGCGGACAAAGGATGGGAAATGCAGAGTATACAGGGCAACCCGCGGCGCATGGCCGTGGTGTGGACACTGGCTTTGGCTGTGGCTTGTGGCGTAGTCCGGGCGCAGTCCGCGGCTCCGGCGCAGCAGCCGCTCCCACCCGCTTCCTCTCAGCCGGAATCGCGCATCTCCCCGCAGCAGGCCCGCGAGCTCTTTGCCGACGTCGGTACGATTCTTCAGTTCGCCTCGGACGATACAAAGTTCCGCATCAGGCACTCCGTCAAGTCCCGGCTCATCACTCGCGCCGAAGTGCAAAAATACCTCGTCGCGAAGATGAACAACGACAAAGATGCTAGGAAGATGGAGCGCGAGGAAATTGTCCTGAAAAAGTTCGGCCTCATCGACCCGGATTTTCACCTTCGCCCGTTCCTTGTCAAGCTGCTGGACGAGCAGATCGCCGCCTATTACGACAGCAAGACCAAAACCGTGAATCTGCTCGACTGGATCGGACCTGACCAGCAGAAACCGGTCCTCGCCCACGAACTCACCCATGCGCTCCAGGATCAGGACGTCAACCTCGACAAGTGGGAGAGTCCGGACAGCGACAACATCTCCCGCACTTTTAAGCAGGATCAGAGGCATGTCGCCACCGATGAGGATGACACCGCGCGCGAAGCCGTGATTGAGGGCCAGGCCATGGCCGTCTTTGTGGATTACAGCCTGAAACCGTTCGGACGCAGCCTGCGCGATTCCCCTCAGCTTCTCGACATGCTGATCGAGCAGATGACCGGTGAAAACAGCTCGCGCGATCCCGTGCTCGCCCGCGCTCCGCTCCTCCTGCAGGAATCGCTGCTCTTCCCCTACAAATACGGCCTCAAATTTGAGGGCGACCTCGTTGCGGACGCGAAAGATCCATCCGCGCCCTTCGCCGGCGTTCTCGCCCGCCCGCCAGCCAGCAGCTTCGAGATCATGAATCCCCGAGAGTATGAGCGCCACGTCAAAGTGCCGGTGCTTGCCATGCCCGACATCCATCCCATCGTCGATCCCGATTACAATCCCTACGACATCGGCGTGATGGGCGAACTCGATGTGAAGATTCTCTCCGAGCTCTTCGGCGGTCCCGAGGCCGTGAAGGAGTTCATGCCCGCGTGGGACGGCGGCATCTATTACGCCGCCCAGCGCAAGGATGCGCCCGATAAGAATTCCACCAGCTCCGTGGCCCTGTTTTATCTGTCCCAGTGGACTTCGAACGATGTCGCCGTGGATTTTTCAAAAATGTACGCCCACGAACTGGGCCAGCAATACTCGCAGGTCACCCATGATACCCGGGATGAGGCTGATCCCTCCGAGCAGGTCTACCAGACCAGCCAGGGTCCGGTGCTCATCGTCACCAAAGGCAAGGACGTCTTCGTCAGCGAGAGTTTTCCTCTCGACATCGCGCGCAAGCTCGGTTTTTACATGATCGGCGCGCAACAGCAGAGCGCCGGCCAAATCGCGTCGGGTGTCCGCCCTCCGAATCCGATGCTTCCGCAGTCCGGCCTCACCGGCAGCCTGGTCCGATTCATGGCTGGCTGCGGCGTCATGAAGGCAGCCATGATCCACGAATCGAGCCAGGTATACTGAACACTTGCGCTCGGATTTCATTTTTCGCCGGAAATTTCCTGGCGGATTTCCGGCAGGAGAGTCTTCTTGCAACAGGCAGAAATTGGCATTATCGGCGGCAGCGGGCTGTACTCCATGCCCGGCCTCACCGGCGTTCATGAAGAGCATGTGACCACCCCGTTTGGCGAGCCCAGCGACGCCTTCGTTCTCGGCGAACTGGATGGCCGCAAAGTCGCGTTTCTCGCCCGCCACGGCCGCGGCCATCGCATCCTGCCCTCTGAACTGAATTTCCGCGCCAACATCTACGCCCTCAAAAAGCTCGGCGTCGAGCGCATCCTCTCCGTCTCCGCCGTCGGCTCGCTCAAAGAAGAGCACAAGCCCGGCGAATTCCTTATTCCCGATCAGTTCATCGACCGCACTTTCCTTCGCGTCTCCACCTTTTTCGGCGACGGCCTCGTGGGCCATGTCGCATTCGGCGATCCCGTCTGCGCCATTGTCGCCAACTCCCTCGTTACCGCCTGCGGATCGGAGGGCGTAGCCGCAAAACCACGCGGCACCTACGTCTGCATGGAAGGCCCGCAGTTTTCCACGCGCGCCGAATCCAACCTCTACCGCAGCTGGGGCGCCGACGTCATCGGCATGACCAACCTGCAGGAAGCCAAGCTGGCCCGCGAGGCCGAAATCTGCTACGCCACCGCCGCTATGGTAACCGACTACGACTGCTGGCACCCGGAACACGACTCGGTCACCGTCGAGCAGATCGTCGCCGTTCTCAACCAGAACGCCGCCAATGCCTGCAAAGTCATCCGCGCCGCCGTCGCCGCCCTGCCGCGCGAACGCAACTGCCCCTGCGCCACAGCGCTCAAATACGCTCTGCTCACCAGCCCCGCCGCTGTGCCGGCGGCCACGCGGGAAAAGCTTGACCTCCTCATCGGCAAATATCTGAAATAGAACGTATCGCAAGCGAGGAAATTCACCTGCATGTCCATCCTTGTCGTAGGAAGCGTTGCATTCGACGCCATTGAAACTCCCTCCGGAACGCGCGACCGCTGCCTCGGCGGCGCGGCCACCTACTTTGCCCTCGCGGCCAGCTACTTTACTCCGGTCCGCGTCATTGCTGTCGTCGGCGAGGACTTTGGCCCAGCCGAGGAGTCAGTCCTCACCCTCCGCGGCATCGATACCCGCGGCATCGAGCACGTTCCAGGCAAAAGCTTCTTCTGGAGCGGCTCCTACATGAAGAACCTGAACGAGGCCCAGACCCTCAATACGGAGCTGAACGTCTTTCAGAGCTTCTCTCCCAAAATTCCCCCGGGCTACGACGACAGCGAGTATTTGTTCCTGGCCAATATCGATCCCCTCCTCCAGGCCGATGTCCGCGCCAAAATGCCGAAAGTGAAAATGGTCTGCGGCGACACCATGAATTACTGGATCAGGGACCACGCTGACAACCTCGCCCGCGTTCTCCGTAATCTCGACGCCCTGCTCATCAACGACGGCGAGGCGAAGATGCTGGCCGGCGAAAACAACCTCGTCCGAGCCGCGCACAAGATCCTCTCCATGGGCCCGAAAGCCCTGGTGGTGAAGCATGGCGAGTACGGTGCCACTTCCTTCTTCGGCGACACCACCTTTCCTGACCATGCGCAGCGCACCCCCTTTCGCGCGCCGGCCCTCCCCCTGGCCGAGGTAGTCGATCCCACCGGTGCCGGCGACTCCTTTGCCGGGGGATTCTTCGGCTATATCGCCTCGCAACCGCGGCTCACTCCCGCCGTTTTCCGCCGCGCCATGTTCTACGGCGGCGTCATGGGATCCTTCGCCGTGGAACGCTTCGGCACCGAGCGCCTGCAGCAGCTCGACCGAAAGGAAATCGAGGATCGCTTTGCGCTCTTCCGGCAGCTCTCGCACCTCGACTAACCGGCGCGCAGGTGCTCAGAGCGACGCCGTCCCTCTCCGCCGCTCGCTGCGCCACGAGGCGATCTTTGTCGGGCTCATCGCCGCATTTGTGTCCGTCGTCGCCTTCGGTTATTGCTACCGCAACAATTTGTTGCTCCTTTACGGCGACGCGGTAGCGCACCTCGCCATCGCGCGCCGCATCCTCGACTCCACCAGCCCCGGCATCCGCCAGATCGGCTCTGTCTGGCTGCCCTTTCCGCATCTCCTCATGATGCCCTTTGCCGCCCGCATGTCCTGGTGGCAGAGTGGCATCGCCGGGGCGATCCCCTCCATGGCCTGCTACGTGTTGGGCGTCGCTGGCCTGTGGCGCCTGGCGCGGTACTGGCTGCCCCCGGCCGGAGCCGCCGTGGCTGCTCTCTTCTTCGCCCTCAATCCCGGCCTGCTCTACATGCAGACCACCGCTATGACCGAGCCGCTCTTCCTCTGCCAGATGGTCTGGAGCACGCTGTTTCTCGTCGCCTTCCTTCGCGATGTCGGAGCAGGGAATTCGACGCAGGCGGGCAGGGCGCTCGTCGCCTGCGGTCTCGTCCTCCTCACCGCCGTCTACACGCGCTACGATGGCTGGATTTTCACCTGCCTCGTCTGGCTCATCGCCCTGCGTGGCTTGTGGAAGGCACGCGCCTGGAAATCTCGTGCCGGTGGCGCATTCGTTCTCTTCACCGCCATGCTGGGCGCCGCCCCGGTCCTCTGGTTTCAGTGGAACGCCACCCAGTACGGCGACTGGCTCGACTTCATGCGCGGCCCCTACTCGGCAAAAGCCGTCGCCATCCGCACCACGCCGCCAGGAGCCTATCACTGGCCCGGATTTCACAAGCCCTGGGTTGCGTTGCTGTATTTCCTCAAAGTCTCCGAGCTGGGCGCCGCGCCCCACCTCTTCACGGACGTCGTTCTTCTCCTCGCCCTCGCCGGCGCCATCCTCGCCATCCTCCGCTGGCGCGGGCAATCCATCCTCCCTCTTCTGCTCTTCTGGATGCCGGTGCCGTTTTACGCGTATGCAGTGTCGTATGGCTGGGTCCCCATCTTCTTCCCCCTCTGGTTTCCGCACTCCTGGTACAACACGCGCTACGGCATGGAGATGCTGCCGGCCTTCGCGCTCGGCCTCGGTTTCCTCGCAGCCTGGCTCATGGCGCGCGCTCAGGTTCGCTGGGGGCGTCACGCTCAGCTCATCCTGCTTGCCTCCATCGTACTCATCCTGGTGAACTCGGCTTTCCTCATTCGCTCCACTCCCCTGGTTCTCGGCGAAGCCATCGCCAACGCGCGCACCCGCATCCCCTTTGAGGTTGCCTTTGCCCGGGCGCTCGATCGCCTGCCTCCGCACGGAAAAATCCTGGTCTGGACCTCCGACCATCCCGGCGCCTTCGAGCGGGCCGGAATCCCGCTCCGCCGCACCATCAACGAAACCGATTACTACCGCTGGATTCCCGCCCTCCGCCATCCCGCTCAATCCGCGGCGTTTGTCATCGCCTCGGATCACGACGCCGTTGCCCAGTCCGTTGCCGCGCATCCCCAGGGCCTCACTCTCATCGATATTGTCTGTTCCACGGGCCAGCCCTGCGTGAAGTTCTATCGTTCGGATATCGGTCCTTCCCCCTGAGATCTGTTTGCCGATTTTTGCTCCCCCAGATCGGGTGTCTTCGGGTGCGTCGGTCTACCCATGGAGCCGATTCGTGCAACATTTTCCAATCTCTCCCGTTCCATTTGCTCATTCGGCGCATCGAACTCTTCACCGGAAAGTGCCCAGCCTTCCCCTTGGAGCGCCACGGCGGAGAACGTCATGGATTCACAACCAAGGCTCCTGTTCGTCGACGATGAATCCAGTATCCGTACCCTCATGCCGGCCGTCCTCAAACGGCACGGCTTCGAAGTAACCGCTGCCGCCACCGTCTCCGAGGCGCTCAACCTGATTGCAACTCGCAGCTTCGATGTCCTCGTCTCGGATCTCAACATCGGAGAGGCCGGAGACGGATTCACCGTGGTCAGCGCAATGCGCAGAACCCAGCCCCACGCGGCCACCTTTATTCTCACCGGCTATCCAGCGTTTGAGTCGGCGCTCGAAGCCATCCGGCAACAGGTGGACGACTATTTCGTCAAGCCCGCCGACGTCGAAACTCTCGTAGGCCGAATTCTCGCCAAGCTCGACGGTCCCCCTTCCGAACGCCACGGGATCCCCGCCAGAAGGCTCCCCACAATTCTGGAAGAACACAAGCATCAGATTGTTGCTCGCTGGCTCGACGCCGCAAACACCGATGAGCGAATCAGGGAAGCGCGGCTATCGAATGAGCAGTTGTCGGATCATCTCACCGCTTTGATCGACGAAATCATCACCGCCTCCGGCGATCTCACGCTTTCTCCCGGCGCTTTGGTGGCCGCCCGTCGCCACGGTCAAATGCGTATGCAACAGGGCTGCGGCGTCGTTGCCATGATCCGCGAAGCGCACATCCTGCATGGAGTGCTCTGTCATATCGTCCAGGAAAATCTCCTCGGCGCCGACATCAGCTTCCTGGTAACGGATATCATGCGCATCGGCGAAGCCGTCCAGGGCTTTCTCGAGGAATCCCTGCACACATACTTCGAGGTCCAGCGCGCCGCCGAATCGGCAAAAGATTCCTGAGATCCGGCTCTCTCCGCCCCGCCCCAACAAACGCATCCACGCCCTTATGGAACGTATCCCGGCCCGCGGAGCACCTTGCCGGGGAGAGCGCCGGTCATCTTCGCGTTGGCCATCACCGGAGTTCCATTCACCAGCACATATTCCATCCCCTGCGAAAGCTGATTCGGATTCTGGTATGTGGCCAGGTCGTGAATCGTCGCGGGATCGAAGACGACGATGTCCGCCCACATCCCCTTCTTCAGTACGCCGCGATCCGTCAGCCGCATCCGCTGCGCGGGCAGAGCGGAGAATTTCCGGATCGCGTCCGGCAGCGTCAGCAGGTGCTTCTCGCGCACATACTTCCGCAGGATGCGCGGAAACGTGCCGTAGGCGCGCGGGTGCGGATGCTCTTCCCCCAGCAGTCCCCACGGCGAAGTCCCCTGCGAATCGTTATCGATGGACACCCAGGGCTGCTTCAGCGCCAGCTCCACATCCGGCTCGCTCATCCCGAACACCGCAACAGATGTAAACGCGTTGTCCCTGATCAGAAAATCGCACAGCGCGTCGATCGCGTCTTCGTGCCACGCCGCGGCGACATCGGAGAGTCGCTTGCCCTGAAATTGCTTCAGCGCCGCATTCTGCACCACCGCGATCTCAATCGCCTCCGGGCCGGGGATTTCCAGCCACTCGTCCTCCCAGTCGCCGTATGGGTGAAGCATGTCGGCGCGAATGCGCGCGCGTGTTGCCGGGTCTTTCAGTCGCCGGATCAGCGCGGCATTTCCGCCATCGTGAGCCCATGGCGGAATAAACGCGGAGAAGTCGTTGAACCATGCCGTGTACGCATACGTGTTCGCGCTGATGTCCACGCCGGACTCCCGCGCCGCATCGATCTGCGCCACAATCTGCGGCATCTTGCCCCAGTTGCGCACGCCCGCGGTCTTCAGGTGGAAGATCTCGACTGGGATATGCGCTTCGCGCCCGATGCGAATCGCCTCGTTCAGTGCCTGCGGTTCGGTGTCGCCTTCGCTGCGCATGTGCGTGGCGTAGATGCCGCCGTACTGCCCGGCCACGCTCGCCAGAGCAATCAGCTCATCGGTCTTTGCGTAAGGCGCCGGTGAGTACTGCAGCGCCGTCGAAAGCCCAACCGCCCCATCCCGCATTGCCTGGCGAGCCAGCCCCTCCATCTGGACAAGCTCTTCAGGCGTGGGCTGCACGTCGCCATCGCCCAGCACCACCCGCCGCACGCTGGTTGCCCCCACGTAGCTCGCCAGATTGATCCCCATCCCCTGGCGTTCCAGGCGCGCAAAGTACTGCCGGAAGCTCGTCCAGTCCGGCGTGATTTTGTAGTGCTCGTACTCGGCGCGATCGGCGGCAATCATCCGCGCGTTCAGCGGCGCCACCGAGTCGCCCTCGCCCGTAATCTCCGTCGTAATGCCCTGGTAGATCTTCGAAGGCTGGCGCGGATCGACCATCATGCTCAGGTCCGATTGCCCCAGCATGTCGATAAACCCCGGCGCAACCACCATCCCATGTGCGTCGATGGTCTCGCGGCGCGGCGCCCGGTCAAGCACGCCGATCGCCGCGATATGGCCGT
>DAHUYD010000089.1 GCA_027315385.1 Acidobacterium sp. | reverse complement strand
GCTCTGGAGCGGGGACATCTTGATCATGTCGTAGAGGTGGTTTTTGAGGCGGGACAGATCGAGCCGCTGGATGTCGCGGCCGGTGAAGTAGAAGCGGCCCGCGCCTTCGAGATGAATCTGCGAGGCGGTAGCGGCGGCGAGCGCGAGATGCCAGAGGTCGACGAACTCGGCGCAGCGGCGGTCGCCATTGCGGGCAGCGGCGAAGACCTCGTCGGGCTCCATATCGAGAAAGCGGAGGCGCATGGCGCGGTGGCCCATGATGCCTTCGAGGTGACCGAGGCCGCCGCAGCCGCAGTACTTCTCGCGGGGGTCGAGACTGACGACCATGTGGCCGCCTTCCCAGGGGCCTTCGGTCCAGGGATAGCGTCCGTAACCGATGCCATTGCCGATGGTCCAGACGCGAATCTGGCGGTCGAGCTGGCCGCGGGTGGCGGCAATGCCGGCAGCGACGGCGTCGGCGTCGTTGAAGACGCTGACTTTGAGATCGAGGCCACGCTTGTCGAGGCCGGCTTTGATGCATTCGCAGACGCGTTCGCCTTTGAGCTGGGGGAGATTGGGCGAGTCAAGCACGACGCCCTGGTGGAGATAGCCGGGCATGGCGACGCCGGCGGCGACGGCGGTGGAGCCGGCCGCGGAGACCTGGATGGCGTCGCAGATGATCTCGCAAAGGCTGTCGGCGGGGACTTCAATAAGGCCGTTGGTCGAGTCGGGGTGTTCGGGGAACTCGCGCAGGTCGCTGTGGAGACGGTGATCCTGGATGAGACCGGCGACCACGCGGGTCGTCACAACAACGCCAACGGAATTTGCCATATGCAACCTGCCCTGCGAACGTTGCTCCGGGGCTAAAGCCCCATCCATCCTTGCCGGCGGATTCCACGGCCTGAAGGCCGTGGCTTCTACCGTAGTCCTGCTCCGCAGGACGCGCTCCGCGCCTGCCCTGCGAACTTTGCTCCGGGGCTAAAGCCCCGCGTTCCCGAGGCCCCTTGCCGCACGACTAAAGTCATGCCCTGATACAAAGCGTCCAGCTATTTCGCAGCCTATGAAGTCGTGCCCTGATACAACGCGCAATACGCGCAAAGGATGTGTTTCGCATCCCACCCTGTCGCAACTGCGGCGACAAGAGTGGGGCACCCAGGCGGGCCTGCCCTGATACAAGGCGAAACACGCGCAAAGGATGTGTGTTGCGTCCCACCCTGTCGCAACCGCGGCGACGAGAGTGGGGCACCCCGGCGGGGCTTGCAGGGATAACGAGCTTATTTTGCGACGATGGAGAGAAGCCTGCATAGCTATCCCTCGAAGCGCGCGAGCCGGTTGATGCCGTTGAAGGCGGCGGCCTTGTAGCACTCGGCCAGGGTGGGATAGTTGAAAACCGTATCGATGAAGTAGTCGAGATTGCCATTAAGGGCCATCACGGCCTGACCGATATGGACGAGCTCGGCCGCGCCCTCGCCAATGATATGGACGCCGAGGATCTGGCGAGTGTCACGATGAAAAATGAGCTTGAGGCGCCCTGTCGTGTCCCCGCGAATCTGGCCGCGGGCGATCTCGCGATAGTAGGCCACCCCAACCTCGTAGGGCACGTCTTCCTCGGTGAGTTGCTCCTCGGTCTTGCCGATGAAGGAGATTTCGGGGATTGTGTAAATGCCGTAGGGGTAAAAGCTGGGATTGGACTGGACGTGGGTATTGCCGAAGGCGCGCTCGGCGGCGATGCGGCCCTGCTCCATGGAAACGGAGGCGAGGGCGGGAAAGCCGATGACGTCGCCGACGGCGTAGATGTGGGGCACTTTGGTGCGGAAGTCCTGATCGACGGGGATGCGGCCGCGCTTGTCGGCTTCGATGCCGGCGGCGGGAAGGTTGAGTTCGTCGACGTTGCCCTGGCGGCCGACGGCGTAGAGGAGGGCATCGCCGGAGACGCGCTTTTTGCTCTCCAGATTGGCGACGACGGCGCCGTCGGGGAGTTCTTCGACGCTGTCCACTTCTTCGGCGAGGCGCATGGTGACGCGGCTGTCGCGCAGGTGGTAGCTGAGGGCCTCGACGATTTCCTGGTCGGCGAATTCCAGCAGGCGGGGACGCTTCTCGATGAGGGTGACGCGGACGCCGAGGATAGCGAACATGCAGGTGTACTCGACTCCGATGACGCCGCCGCCGACGACAATGAGGCTTTTGGGCAGATCGACCAGATCGAGGACCTGATCGCTGTTGATGATGGTTTTGCCGTTGATGGGAACTTTGGGCGAGGAGGCGGGCTTGGTGCCGACGGCGACGATGATGGTTTCGGCCTCATAGGTATTCGAGCCGCGCATACCGTCGACGTGAACGTGATGATCGTCTTCGAAGCGGGCGACGCCATTGACGACTTCGACGCCATTGCGGGAGAGCTGGGCTTCGGTGACGTCGATTTCAGTTTTGATGACGTGCTGGACGCGGAAGGCGAGATCGGCCATGGTGATCTTTTCCTTCACGCGGTAGTTCATGCCGTAGATGGAGCGGTAGTTATAGCCGGAGAGATGGAGGACGGCCTCGCGCATGGTTTTGCTGGGGATGGTGCCGGTGTTGATGCAGACGCCGCCCACGACGCTGCGCATCTCGACGAGCGCGACGCGCTTGCCCTTCTTGACGGCGGAAACCGCCGCGCGCTGCCCGGAGGGACCGGAGCCGATAACCAGGAGATCGTATGTCGCCATGCGAAAAGAAGAAGGACCTCAGGAAAAAGGGGGCCTGGGCGAAAAGGGGTCCGTGCTCATCTTAAATCCCCGAGAATGCGGTTTGGGGGAAACCGGGCCGTTACACTCAATTTCAGATGCTTCTGTATGTCATCACAAGCAGGGCTTTGCTGGCCGGGGATGAGGAGGCGAAGCGGGCAGGACTGGCGGAACTCGCCGCGGAGTGGGCGCGGGGCGGAGTGGAGTACATCCAGGTGCGGGAGAAGGACCTGCCGCTGACCGAACTGCAGGCGCTGGCGGCGAGAGTGGTGGAGGCGGTGCGCGGGACGGGAGCGGCGGCAAAGGTGCTGGTGAACGGGCCGGCGCAGGTGGCGCTGGATGCGGGAGCGGACGGGGTGCATTTGCCAGCGGCGCGTCCGGGGAAGGCGGCGGGGGATTCAGCCCCCCTGGTGGCACAAAATGCCGCGCTGGCGGCGGAGCAGGTGTATGCGCGGGCGGGACGCGAGGTCATCGTGAGCGCGGCATGCCATTCGGCGGAGGAGATCAGGCAGGCGGCGGGGGCGGATCTGCTGCTGTTTTCGCCAATCTTCGAAAAAACGACGGAGCCGCGAAGCGCGCGGGGGCAGGGACTGGCGGCGCTGCGAGAGGCGGTGGAGCTGGCCAGACCAGTTCCGGTGCTGGCGCTGGGCGGGGTGACGGAGAAGAACGCGGCGGCGTGCGTGCAGGCGGGGGCGGCGGGGGTGGCGGCGATCAGGATGTTTCTGGGGGATGGATGGCGGGGGCTGACGGACGTGCGACCATCGATCTGATGGATTCCCTGGCAGGCCTGTTTTCCTTTCCGACAAAGTGCGGGGTGGTGCGGCGATGAGCGATGCGGCTATGGCTCGTCGGGAATCGCGCCCGGGGCGGCGGGGGCATGGCATGGGCTATGCAGCATGCGCGCTGGCGGGGATCTTCTGGAGCCTCGGGTTTTTCCTGGGAAAGATCTGCTTCACGCGGCTGAGCGTGGGGCATTTTGTGCTGTACCGCTTCCTCTTTGGGTGCGCAGGATTGTTGCCGCTGGTGGAGCGGCCGCGATTTTCCCGGCGGGAGTGGTCGCTGCTGGGGATCGGGTCGTTTCTGGGGATTCCGGTGCAGTTTCTGGTGCAGTTCTACGGGCTGAAGCTGACGACAGTGAGCCACGCGGCGCTGATGGTGGGGACGATGCCGGTGATTCTGGCCGTGGGCGCGACGATGTTCAGCGGCGAGCACCTGGACAGGAAGGGCTGGCTGGCGGTTGTGGGATCGACGCTGGGGATTGTGCTGATTGTAAGCAGCAGCGAGCGGGGGTCGCTGCGGGGCGGGAGCCTGGAGGGCGATCTGCTGGTGATTGCGGCGATGTTTGTGGCGCTGGGGTGGATCCTGATCAACCAGCGGCTGATGAAGCGGGGGCACTCGCCGATGGCGGTGACGATCTGGGGGCTGCTGGCGGGGACGGGGATGCTGGCGGTATGGGTTCTGGCGCAGGATGGGCTGCCGCCGGTGCGGGGGATCGGATTGAAGATCTGGGGCGCGGTGCTGGCCAGCGGGCTGCTGTGCACGGCGGCGAGTACGGCGCTGTGGAACTGGGGGATTCATCATGCGCCGGCCTCGCGGGCGGGGGTATTTCTGAACATCGAGCCGGCGGTGGGGGCGATTCTGGGCGTGGAGCTGCTGGGCGACCGGCTGGGCGCGGGCGCGTGGATCGGCGGAGCGCTGATTATTGTGGCGGCGGTGGTGCTGACGACGACGGGACACGGGGAGCAGGAGGCGCCGGTGGGGTGAGCTACTACAGTAGCCGAAATTCCTTCAGGCGAGCGGCTTTTCGGTCGAAGGTGAGGGTGACCGCGCATCCAGCCCAGAGGGCGAGTGCACCAATGAGCGCGTCGGAGAAGGAGGCCGTACCGGTGCGGAGCGCAATCATCGCTGTGAAGACCTGCTGCTGGTTCTGGAGGACGAGCGTGTCGGCCTGGAGCATGCGCTCGATGGCGGCAGCGAGCTCGGCCTGCGAAAGACCATAAGCGCGATCCAGAACCCAGGCGGTTTCGACGAGGGTGACGAGGCTCACGAAGCCGGGATCGCCTTCGGTCAGGCGCTCGAAGAGGCGAGTGGCGCGCGGCGACTGGACGGGATCGTCCTGGGCCAGATAGCGGACCAGGACGTTGGTGTCGATTCCAATCATCGCCGGCGCGTTCCGCGGGATGTCGCAGCGCGTGCGATAGCAGCGTCCATATCGGCGAGCGAGACTTTGCGCCGGGGAGCGCGGACGATGCCCTTCAGAGCCGCGGTGGGAAGCTTAGGAAGGAGGGCCACGCTGCCGTCGGGATGGATGAAAAACCGAATGCGGTCGCCGGGCCCGAGGCCGAGATGATCGCGAATCGCTTTGGGGATGGTGGCCTGTCCCTTGACGGTGAGCGCAGATTCCATAAGGAACCCTCCCATTACATAATAGCAAAAGTAATACCAGGCGCGCGCGAAGGAAATCGCTCCCGGAGCGGTACCGCCGCTGCCCAGGGTTCTCATTCGCTGGCTGGTACACTTGAAGTACTTTGGTGGAACTGGTCCCATCGATACTTTCGGCGGATTTTGCGCGGTTGGCCGAGGAAATAGCGGCGGCGGAGCGGGGCGGCGGAAGCGTGATCCACGTGGACGTGATGGACGGGCATTTTGTGCCCAACATCACGGTGGGGCCTCCGATTGTGCAGTCGCTGCGGAAGCATACGAAGCTGCCGCTGGACTGTCATCTGATGATCGAGAATCCGGACGAGTTCATACCCGCATTTGCGGAGGCGGGGGCGAACTGGGTGAGCGTGCACTATGAGGCGTGCAGGCATCTGCACCGGTCGCTGGAGCTGATTGGGCAGCATGGGATGAAGCCGGGGGTGGTGATCAATCCGGCGACGAAGACGGAGCTGCTGATCCCGGTGCTGGGAATGGTGCACCATGTTCTGGTGATGAGCGTGAATCCGGGGTTCGGGGGGCAGAAGTTTATCCCGTACGCTCTCAATAAGATCCGGCGGCTGAAAGAACTTCGTCAGGAAATGGGGCTGGAGTTTAGGATTGAAGTGGACGGCGGGGTGGCTCACGACACGGTAAAGAGCGTGGTCGAAGCAGGAGCGGAGCTTCTGGTGGCCGGGAACGCAGTCTTTGGGGAAGGACACGCGGAGCGTGATGCGCGGGCGCTGCTGGAAGCGGCGCAGAGGGCGGAGCGGAAAGCCGCGCAGGAATGAGCACGACCTGGCGCGGGGCCATCGCAGGCCGCCGTCGGCGCCGGGAGCAACGGTAAGTGCCTGCGATATCCAGAGGTGTTATGAATCAGCAGGCAATCCGTATTTCGGCAGTGGGACTGAGCGTGGCGATGGCGCTGACACCGTGCGCGTTCGCGAAGCAAAAGAAGCAGCAGAAGGACTACAACATCAGCCAGAACGCGCTGAAGAACGTGAAGTCGGACCAGCCGGACAAGATCCTGTACGACAAGGCGATGGTGGCGATGAAGAAGGGCCACTACGATGTCGCCCGGCTGGATCTGCAGACGCTGCTGAACACGTATTCGGATTCAGAGTATGCGATGCGCGCCAAGATGGCGGTGGGCGACACGTGGTTCAAGGAAGGCGGGTCGGCGGCGCTGGCGCAGGCGGAGCTGGAATACAAGGATTTCATCACCTTCTTTCCGCAGAGCCCGGAAGCAGCCGAGGCGCAGATGAAGGTGGGCGACATCTATTTTATGCAGATGGAGAAGCCGGACCGCGACCCGCAGAACACGCTGAATGCGGAGCGGGAATACCGGACGATGCTGGAGCAGTTTCCCGACTCTCCGCTGGTTCCGAAGGCGAAGCAGAAGCTTCGCGATGTGCAGGAAGTGCTGGCGCAGCGGCAGTTCGAAATCGGGGAATACTACTTCTCGCAGGAAAACTGGGCGGCTTCGATCGCGCGGCTGCAGACGGTGGCTGACACCTATCCGCTGTTCAGCAAGAGCGACCAGACGCTCATTTCGATCGGCGATGCCTACGCCAACTGGGCCTCATTCGTCTCGCGTTACCACATTCCCGCAAGGGCAAAAGAAGAGTTGGAGTCCTACTACGACCAGCGGGCGGCGGCGGCGTGGGACCGGGTTTGCACCCAGTATCCGCTGTCGGCGCACGTGGAAGACGCGAAAGACCGATTGATTGCGATGGGACAGCCGGTTCCGCAACCGTCAGCGGCAGCGCTGGCGGAAAGCCAGGCGGAAGAAGACAGCCGGGTGAACGTGAAGCTGGGTGCGCGGACGCTGGCGTTTCTGGGACACGGGCCGAGCACGGTGCATGCGGCGCGCGTAGGGGAGCCGTCGCTGGCGACCCCGCCGCCGGTGATACCGAAGTATCTGAACGATCAGGCGAGGATCGCGTTTGTGGACGCGATGAACGGTAAGCCGATTCCGCAACTGACGCTCTCGGGGCAGCCGGCGCCGGCGCAGACAGCGGCGAATCCGGCGGCGCCCGCGGCGGACGAGGGTGGCGCGGTGCAGACGCTGGAGTTTGGCACGGTGCCGACGGCGAGCGGCGGGAATCCGGGAAATTCGCTCAGCGTGCAGGTGCAGGAGGGGGGGCACGCGAGCGGGGGAGCGGGTGTGACGGAAGCTCCTGGCTCGACCGCGCCTCCGGCGAGCACACCCGCTGACGAGGTGGACAACCAGGCATTGCCGCCCATCGACAAGCCTGCCGCTGCTCCGGCGCAGATCAACGATGTTCCGGCCGGAGCGTCGCAGCAGATGTCAGCGACTCCGGCGGCGCAGGCGCACGGGAAGAAGAACCCGAATCCGAAGTTCTACAAGAAGAAGGAGTCGTCGAACAAGAACCATAAGAAGAAGGGGCTGAAGAAGCTGAATCCGTTTTAGGCAGCTGAAGGCGGGGAGCTAAGAAGCGGGTAGCCGGGAAGCGGATAGCTAAACGCCGGGCAGCTGAAGCATCTGAGACGGGCTGGGGAAAACAGCCAGCCTGGAGAAGAGGCAAGCGGAACCAGATCGCCCGCAACGAATGAGAGGCCGCCCGCGGGCGGCCTTTCTGCTGGGCCGTTATATCGTGAAGAGAAGCATGCCTGAGGAAACCGAGAAAGTGCAAACCATGGAGAACGCAGAGGGCCGGGGCCGGGAGCTGCCGAAAGCCTACGATCCGGCGGCGATTGAAGATCGCTGGGCGGAGTACTGGGTACGGGAGCGTCTGTTCGAGGTGAAGACGCCGGACGAGGCGGCGCTGGCCGGGCTGCGCTCCGAGGGGCACGACGTGTTCACGATCCTGCTGCCGCCCCCCAATGTGACGGGGCGGCTGCACATGGGCCACATGCTGAACCAGACGGAGATGGACATTCTGACGCGCTGGCGGCGGATGCGCGGGGATCTGGCGCTGTGGCTGCCGGGCACGGACCATGCCGGCATTGCCACGCAGATGATGGTGGAGCGGCAACTGGCGGAGGAGGGGAAAACGCGTCAGGATCTGGGCCGCGAGGCATTCGTGGAGCGGGTGTGGGAGTGGAGGCGGCACTACGGCGGGGCCATCCTGGACCAGATGAAGCGGCTGGGCGCAAGCGTGGACTGGTCGCGCGAGTACTTCACGATGGACGAGCACCTGTCGGTCGCGGTGCGCGAGGCGTTCGTGCGGCTGTACGAGCAGGGGCTGATCTACCGCGGAGCCTACATCGTGAACTGGTGTCCGCGCTGCCAGACCGCCATCAGCGACCTGGAAGTGACGCACGAAGAGCAGCAGGGAAAGCTGTGGGAGATTCGATATCCGGTGGTGGGTGCGGATGGCGAATTCGTGACCGTAGCGACGACGCGGCCGGAGACGATGCTGGGCGACGTGGCGGTGGCGGTGCATCCGCTGGACGAACGGTACCAGAAATATCTGGGTAAGAAGCTGAGACTGCCGCTGACGGATCGCGAGATTCCGGTGATCGCGGATGAGTGGGTAAAGTCGGACTTTGGAACGGGCGCGGTGAAGGTGACGCCGGCGCACGATCCGAACGACTTCGAGATCGGCAAGCGGCACGGGATGCCGGCGATCGACGTGATGGACGAGACGGCCCACATGAACGCCGAAGCGGGCATTTACGCGGGGCTGGATCGCTACGCCGCGCGCAAAAGAGTGCTGGAAGATCTGGAGGCGCAGGGGCTGCTGGGCACGGTGCGCGAGCACGTGAACGCGATCGGCAAATGCGACCGCTGCAAGACGGTGGTGGAACCGCGGCTCTCGACGCAGTGGTTCGTGGCGGTCAACAAGGAACCGAAGACCGGCGGCGCGTCCATGGCGGAACTGGCGCGGCGAGCCGTGCGTGACGGGCATATCCGCATCACGCCGGAGCAATATTCGAAAGTCTACCTGGAGTGGATGGATAACATCTACGACTGGTGCATTTCGCGGCAATTGTGGTGGGGACACAGGATTCCGGCATGGCACTGCGGGACGTGCAAACAGATCACTGTAGCGCGGGAAGACCCTGACAAGTGCGCGCACTGCGGGAGCGTGGAGATTAGGCAGGAAACGGATGTGCTGGACACGTGGTTTTCTTCGGGGCTGCTGCCGGTGAGCGTCTTCGGATGGCCGCAGCCGGCACGGGACTTCGACGTGTTCTATCCGACGCAACTGCTGGTGACGGGGTTCGACATCCTGTTCTTCTGGGTGGCGCGGATGATCATGCTGGGATGCTGGTTCAGCAAAGACGTCCCCCTGGAAGATGGATCAAAGCGCGAGGCGAAGGATGCGGTGCCGTTCCGCGAGGTGTATATCCACGCGCTGGTGCGGGATGCCGAGCGGCAGAAGATGTCGAAGACGAAGGGCAACGTGATCGACCCGATCGAGATTGTGAAGCGGTACGGGACGGATGCGGTGCGGTTCACGCTGGCATCCATGGCGTCGCCGGGAACGGATATTGCGTTCAGCGAGGCGCGGACCGAGGGGTATCGCGCGTTTGCGAACAAGATCTGGAACGCGGCGCGCTTCATCTTCATGAACGTGGAGAAGGCGCGGGAAGCGGGGATTGAGGTGGATCGGGCGGTGCTGGGCGGGATGCCACCCGTTGCCCGCGATGCGCCGATCGAGGCGCGTTGGATCGTCGCGCGGCTGAATTCACAGGCCGCGGAAGTGAATGGGGCGCTGGGCGAGTACCGGTTCCACGAAGCAGCGAACACCGTGTACCAGTTCTTCTGGGGCGACTTCTGCGACTGGTATCTGGAAATTGTGAAGCTGCGGCTGGACTTCAGCAAGGGGGCGGACAAGGCTGCGGCGAAGGCGGCGCTGACCACGCTCGTGCAGACGTTCGAGGCGGCCCTGCGGCTGCTGTCGCCGTTCATGCCGTTTTTGACGGAGGAGCTGTGGCACGCGGTGTATGAGGGCGAGCCGCCGGCGAAGTCGATTGCGCTGACGCCGTATCCGGTGACCGGGCTGGGGGGGCAGCAGCACAGTGGCGCCAAGCTCCTGTACAGCCACGTAGGTGGTCATGCAGTAGCATGGACGCTCACAGAGATGGAGAACCTGCAGCGTGTTGTTACCGCTATCCGAAGATTGAGGAAGGAAAGGTCGGTTCCTGAAAAGGAGCAAATTCGCGCCCACTTGTACAGTGCCACGCAAAGTCCGGTGGTGGGGATTGTTAAACACAGGGAGATCCTCGGTTCCCTGGCTCGAGTTTCATGGATCGACGTAAGCGCCACCCCTCTGAGCGGCCCGAACGTCAGGGCGGAGCCAGATTTCGATGTCGCGATTGATTACGAGCCAGTGATCGACATGGCTGCGGAGCGGGAGCGTCTGACGAAAGAGATGGCGAGGCTGGAGAAAGCGGCGGCGTCCGCGGAGAAGCAGTTGGGAAATCCGGCTTTTCTTGGGAAGGCTCCGGCGCAAATTGTTGAAGGGTTGAAGAAGCAGGCAGCGGAGACGCGGATGCTGATGGAGAAGACTCGGCAAGCGCTGGAGTATCTGGGTTCCCAGGTGAGTTCCGGGGCTGAAGCCCCGAATTATTGACTGCAGTTTTCCCCGGCCTGAAGGCCGGGGCTTCTACCGTAGTTCCGCTACGCGGAACGCTGAGGCAAGAAGGGCCACAGTTCAGCTGCGCGGGAGACTGAGGCAAGGATGGGCGGCGGTTCCGCATCGCGGAACACTGGAGCAGGAACGGATGGAATGGAAAAGCCGGCGAATAGACGCGATTCTGGAGCAGGCGCTGGTCGAAGATCGCGCGACCAGCGACGTGACGACAGCCGTGACGATCGACACGGGGCTGCGGGCCTCGGCGACGATTCTGGCGCGCGAAGACAGCGTGCTGTCGGGCGTGGGCTGCATCCCGCGGTTCCTCGCGATCTTCGAGCGGCTGGACGGGCGCAGCAGCGGCCGGCACGAGGTCATTAGTCATCCGGAAATTTTCGATGGCGTGCGGCTGCACAAAGGGCAGGCAATCGCGGTGATCCGCCACAACGCGCGCGTGCTGCTGGGGTGCGAGCGGGTGATGCTGAACCTGATGCAGCGCATGTGCGGGATAGCCACGCTGACGAAGCGCTACGTGGAAGCCGTGGAGGAGACGGGCGCGAAGATTCTGGATACGCGCAAGACGATCCCTGGCCTGCGAGTTCTGGATAAATACGCGGTGCGATGCGGCGGCGGGGAAAATCACCGGGCGGATTTGTCGGACGGGATTCTGATCAAGAACAATCACATTTCGCTGGGCGGCGGCATAGAGAAGGTGCTGGAACGCGCGCGCGAGCGGCGCAAGCCGGGACAGACGCTGGACATCGAGGTGCGCAGCCTGGACGAGCTGGCCGTGGCGCTGGACAACGGCGCCGAGTCGCTGCTGGTGGACAACATGACGCCGGCGGAGGTGAAGAAGGCCGTGGCGCTGGTGCGCGAGCGCGGGCTGGATATTCCGATTGAGGCGTCGGGCGGGATCAATCTGGAAAACGTGAGGAAGTACGCGCTGGCCGGGCCGGATTATATTTCCGTGGGCGCGCTGACGCATTCGGCCGTCGCGGTGGATCTGTCGATGCGGATCACGGCGGAGTTGTATTGAGAGACCGCGATCAGATGTCAGCGATCACCGGTCTGTCAGGAGCAGATAGCCGATAGTGGCAGCGGATGGCACAGGACACATTTGATCTGGCCGCGTTGAACGCGGCGCTCGGAGCGTCGCGGTTCGCCGGGAAGGTGCATTACTTTCCGTCGATCGGATCGACGAACACCTTTGCGATGCGGCAGGCGGATGCGGGAGCCGCGGACGGCAGCGTGTATCTGGCCGACGAGCAAACCGATGGCCGGGGGCGCGGCGCGCACACATGGGAGTCGGCGGCGGGAGCGGGACTCTACGTAAGCGTGCTGCTGCGGCCGCAGCTTGAGGCCACGGATGCGCTTTGGATTTCGCTGGGGGCGGGGCTGGCGGTACAGAGCGCGGTACGGCAGGTGACATCGCTGGAAGCTGACCTGAGGTGGCCCAACGATCTGCTGCTGGGAAAGAAGAAATTCTGCGGGATTCTGACAGAGCTGAATGCCGAGACGGGATCGGGGCGCGCGGCGGCGGCGCGGGTGCGGCATGCGGTGGTGGGGATCGGGATCAACGTGCATCAGGCGGATTTTCCCGCGGAACTGCGGGAGACGGCGACTTCCCTGTGCATGGAGACGGGGCGCGAGTGGCCTCGGCAGGAACTGCTACTGGCATTGCTACAATCGCTGGAGAACGAGACTGAGGCGCTGACGGATGCTCCGGAGGGGGCGGCACAGTCGATTTGCCGGCGTCTGGAAGCGGGGTCGAGCTGGATTCGCGGCAAGCGGGTACGCGTGGAAGAGCGCGAAGACGGGGACGGTGGATTTGCGGGAGTGACGGAAGGGCTGGACGGGCGGGGATTTTTGCGGGTGCGCACGGCGGCGGGAATGCGTACGGTGCTTTCCGGCGGGGTGCGGGAAGGCTGAAGGGCGGGAGATGCCATGCTGCTGGTCCTGAACGTGAACAACACCAATACGGTGATCGCGCTGTATACGCTGGGCGCAAATGGGCTGACGGAAGGGCTGCGGGCGACGTGGCGCATCAGCACGCGGCAGTCGCAGACGGCGGATGAGTACGGCATTCTGGTGAGGAGCCTGCTGGCCAGCGAAGGCGTGGACCCGATTGCGATCCGGGGAGTCGCGATCGCATCGGTAGTGCCGCCGGTGGACTGGATCCTGCGGCAGTTTTGCGAGAGGTACATTCATCAGAAGCCGCTGTTCATCGAGCCGGGCGTAAAGACGGGGCTGCCGATTCTGACCGATAGCCCGGGCGAAGTGGGCGCGGACCGGGTGGCGAACTGCGTAGGGGCGTTCAACCTGTACGGCGGCCCCACGATTGTGGTGGATCTGGGGACGGCAACGAATTTCGACGTAGTTTCGCGGAAAGGCGAGTTTCTGGGGGGAGCGATCGCGCCGGGGCTGACGATTTCTGCGGAGGCGCTGTTTGCCCGGGCGGCGCGCCTGCCGCGGGTGGAGATACGGCGGCCGGCGAAGATTATCGGGACGAATACGGTCGACAACCTGCAGATCGGTTTGTTCTGGGGCCATGTGGGGCTGGTGGATTCGATTCTGCAGCGGATGCTTGCGGAGCTCGGTCCGGAGACGAAATGCGTGGCCACAGGCGGGCTGGCGCCGCTGATCGCGCGCGAGTCGAGATACATCACGGAAGTGAACGAGGGGCTGACGCTGGAAGGGCTGCGGCTGATCTACGACCGGAATCACGCGGCGGAGCGCATGCGGGGCGGACGCGGCCCGGGAGGCGCGGAAGCGGCGCGCGTACCGGGCGCATAAGTTTTTGGAAAACTACTTCAATTACTTCACAGAGATCGAGGACCGCTTCCAGCAGCGGCGTGGGACGCTGCTGCTGCTCTCAACGCTCGACTGGGCGCTGATCGAGACGTGGCGGGAGGCGGGCATTCCGCTGGAGGCGGTGCTGCGGGGGATCGACGCAGCCTTCGACCGCCACGATGCGCGGAAGACCAGAGCGAACGCGCGGCGGATCAATGGGCTGGCGTGGTGCGCGCAGGAAGTGATGACCGCGGCGGAAGAGATGCGGGAGGCGGCTGTGGGCGCCGCGAAGCCGGAGGACAACGCCGCTCGCGCAGGCCTGGAGCAGGAACGCGTGGCCGCGCATCTGACCGGAGCGGCGGCCAGGCTGAGGAGCGCGAAGGTCAGGGGACTGGCGGCGGAAACGGCAAGGAATACGGCGGAGCGGCTCACGGCGCTGGCGGAGTCGATTCGAGGGCAGAGGCCGAATCTGGAAGAGCTGGAGCGGACGCTGACTGCGCTGGAAGACAAGCTGCTGAACGCGCTCCTGGCGACAGCGACGGAGGAAGAGCTGACGGCGCTGCGGGCGCAAAGCGCAGCGGAACTTGCGCCGTACCGGCGGCGGATGCAGGCGCTGCAGATCCGGCAGATCGAGCAACAATTTCTGCAGAAGCGTCTGCTGGAGCAACACGAGGTGCCGCGCCTGAGTCTCTTCTACATGAGGCAGGATTGAAGCTGCGGATCGAGAAGGCGATCTACGGCGGCGCAGGTCTGGCGCGCGCCGAAGGCAAGGCCGTTTTTGTGCCGTTTACGCTGCCCGGCGAGGTGGTCGAAGCTCGGGTTACCGAGGACAAGCGCAGCTACGCGACGGCGGAAGTGGAGGCGGTGGCGGAGGCGAGCGCGTCCCGCGTGGCGGCGCAATGCCCCTACTTTGGAGAGTGCGGAGGCTGCCATTATCAACATGCGGAGTATGCGGCGCAGGTGGAGATGAAGGCGGCGATCCTGCGGGAGACGCTGGAACGCGCGCGAGTGAAGGAGATTCCGGAGATCGCGGCGGTGACGGCGGAACCCTTCGGATACAGGAACCGGATCCGGCTCCATGCAGGGAGAAATCCGTTCAGTCTCTGTTACAAAAAGCGAAATTCGCGCGTGAATCTGGCGGTGGAGACGTGTCCGATTGCGGCGCCGGTGTTGCAGCGAGCGATGGAGGCGCTGCATCGCGAAGGAGAAAAGCTGGGACTGGGCCAGTGGGCGCGCGAGATAGAGTTCTTCGTGAGCGACGACGAGCGGACGCTGATGATGGCGTTGTGGACCGAGCGCCGGGCTGAAGAAGCGGAGGGCGAACTAACGCGGTTGTGGGCGCGACTGGGAGAGATGACGCCGAAGTTCGCCGGCGCCGCAGTGTTCGCGATGGAGAAGGAACGCCGCGCGCCGCGGGTTCTGGCGAAGGCTGGAGAGGGCTCGCTGCGGTATGGGGCAGGGGGCCGTAGGTATCGCGTAAGCCCGGGATCTTTCTTTCAGGTGAACCGCTTTCTGACAGAGCGTCTCGTGAGCCTGGTGACCGGGGGCGAGCATGGCAGCGCCGCGTGGGATCTGTATGCGGGGGTTGGATTATTCTCGGTGCCGCTCGCGGAGACGTTTGCGGAAGTGACCGCTGTCGAGACAGGGACGAGCGCGCTTGGGGATCTGCGGGAGAATCTGAGAGGGACAAAGCATCGTGTCATCCAGGCGGAAACGGCGGTGTTTCTGCGCCAGGCGGCGGAACGGGGGGGCAATGCACCGGATCTGGTTGTCGTCGACCCGCCGCGGGATGGATTGGGAGCGGCAGCGACAACCTATTTGGGAAAGATTCGGCCGCGGCGCATTACTTACGTTTCCTGCGATCCGGCGACGATGAGCCGCGACGTTGCGGCGTTGCTAGAATCCGGCTATCGCCTCGCGCAAATGCATCTGGTGGACCTGTTTCCGCAGACCTTTCATCTGGAGAGCGTAACCCATCTGATGTTGGGCTGACGGGCCGCTCAAGGGGCGGAGGCAGTAAAGACCATGGCCTCCTCCGTCATTCCGCACACAAGCACAGAACCGCCGCGGGCGGAACTTTCGGCATCTCCGGCGGTGCACCGCGGTATAGGAGCTCCAGCGTTATTCGGCGCGCTGTGCTTTGCAGCCGGCGATCTGGTGGCGCGGTTGGTATGGGTGCAGCCTGGCCGGCTGCTGCTGGGGCTGATGCTGGTCTTTGGGCTGGCCGCCCTGGCCGCGCTGCGAGCGGAACGCGTGGCGCTGGGGGCGGCTGGGGTAGTGTGCGTCCTGCTGGGAGGGCTGTGCGCGGAGGTGCAGCCGCGTCCGCCGAGCCACACTCCGCTGGAGCGGATTGCGTGGGCGACACCAGCGCCGACGCCGGCGACCCGACGAGAGCGGATTCCGACGCAGCATTCCGTGACGGGAACCATTGAGCGGACGACAGCGGTGCGACGCATGGACTCGCTGGCGCCGTTTTCAAACAGAATGCAGGCGGAGCAAAGCCAGCAGGTGGATTTGCGCGTGGCGAGCGTAGACGGGCGGGAGCTTCCGGCGCCGGAAGGATTGCGGCTAACGGTCTACGGGGCGGAGAACGCGGCGTTTCCAAATCTGCGCTGCGGCGCAGTTGTGCTGGGCACAGTGGGCATGCATACGGCGGAGAAATTCCTCGACCCGGGGGTGTGGGACGAGGGCGCGTGGCTGCGGCGGCAGGGAATCAGCGCGCTGGGCAGCGCGCGCGCCACTCAAGTAACTGTTGTTGATACATATCGAGGAGAACGGCTGGCCTGCGCCCTGCATGCGACGCAACAGGCGGCCAGCGAGCGGCTGGTGAGCTTTGCGGACCGTTCCACGCCCCTGTGGGTGCCTGCGCCGCTGCGGCTGACCCACGACGATGCGGCGATCCTGACGGCAATGCTGACCGGAGACCGGACGCTGCTGGGGCGCAGGCTGCGCGCGGGTTTCGAACGCACGGGTTCGTTTCACCTGCTGGTGGTCTCGGGAATGCATCTGGCAATCTTTGCAGGGGTGGTGTTCTGGCTCGCAGGAAGGCTGCGGATGCCGCGCCCGTGGGCAATGCTGTCGACGGCAGGACTGTCGCTGGGGTATGCACTGATTACGGGATTCGGGCAGCCGGTGCAGCGGGCATTCTGGATGGTGACGTTGTATCTTGCCGGCCGGATGTTATGGCGCGAGCGAAGGCCGCTGAACGCGATCGGATTCGCCGCGCTGGTGCTGATGGCCGCGGATCCGGCGGCGCTGTTCGATGCGGGGCTGCAGATGACGCTGCTCTCCGTGCTGGCTGTGGCGGGAATTGCGGTTCCGGCGGCGGAGCGAACATTTGGCCTGTGCCTGAGAGCCACGCGGGAACTGTGGCTGCTGCCGATGGATCCCGCGCTGCCGCCGGGCGCCGCGCAGTTCAGGGTCATGCTGCGAACCGTGGCTGCGCATCTGCGACCCTTCACAGGAAGCCGGATTGCGAACCGGGCGTTTCCGCGGGGCGTGCGGCTGGCGCTGCTGGCCGCGGAGCTGGTGACGACGTCGCTGGCGATTGAACTGCTGATGGCGCTGCCCATGGCGGTGTATTTCCATCGCGTGACGGCGGTGGCGCTGCCGGTCAACATTCTGATTGTGCCGCTGCTGGGAGTCCTGCTGCCGCTGGCGCTCGCGACGCTGCTGCTGGTGCTGACGGTTCCACAGGCGGCGACGGTTCCGGCAATGGGGGTGGCGCTGGTACTGCACGGGGTGAGCGCGCTGGTGCGGCTGTTTGGCGCGACGCGGCTGGGAGACTGGCGTGTCCCGGCGCCTACCGGTCTGGAGACTGCAGCCATCCTGGTGCTGACGGCGGCGGCGCTGGCGTTGATCCGGATGAAGCGATTCGCGCTCCCAGCGGCCACGCTGGCGCTGGCTGTGGCCGCGGGCATTGTTCTGGCGCCGCGGGCAGTTCAGCACCGGGCGGGAGCGCTGGAGGTGTCGACTATTGACGTAGGCCAGGGGGACTCGCTGCTGGCGATCACGCCGGATGGGCGAACGCTGCTGATCGACGCAGGCGGAATTGTGGGCGCGGGAGGGCTGACGGGGGTTGCGCCCGGATCGGCGGCGGCGCGCCAGTCGAACTTCGACATCGGCGAAGAGGTTGTGTCGCCGGTGCTGTGGTCGAAGGGCATTCGGCGGCTGGACGCGGTGGCGATTACGCATGCGCACGCGGATCATATTGGCGGGATGATGGCGGTGCTCATGAATTTTCGGCCGCGAGTGCTGTGGATCGGCATCAATCCGCATTCGGCCCTGAACGACGCGGTGCTGGCGGAGGCGGCAGCGGTACACACCCGGGTGGTGCGGCATACGGCGGGAGATGTTTTCAGGTTCGACGATGTGCGGGTACGAGTTCTGGCGCCGGAGCCGGACTATCAGCCGGCGGCGATTCCGGGGAATAACGACTCGCTGGTGTTACAGATGCGCTTCGGCGGAACCACAGCGCTGCTGGAGGGGGATGCGGAAAAGCCGAGCGAGGAGCGCATGCTGCGGCGCGGCGGACTGCACGCGGATTTGCTGAAGGTGGGACACCATGGCAGCCGGACATCGACGACAGCCGATTTTCTGGCAGCGGTGTCGCCGCAATGGGCGGCGATTTCGGTGGGGCACCGCAACTATTACGGACATCCGGGGCGCGAGGTGCTGGAGGAACTGCAGGCGGCGCATATCCGCACGTATCGAACGGACATGGACGGTCTCTCGACGTTCTATCTCGACGGAAAACACGTGACGGCTTCAGTGTGGGCGGCTCAGCCGGCGCGGTAGAGAGGCGTCAGCGGGCGCGCACGGCGGACTCCAGGGCATCACAGGCAGCGGCAGTGCCGTTCTCCTCCGCAATTTTCGCAGCGGCGGCGGCAGCGCGGGTCACGTATTGATTTCCGGCAAGCAGTTTTTCGATCAGCTGCGCGGCGGCTTCGGCCTTGTACCGATTGCGGGGGAGAACCTCCGCGACACCGAGTTGACGCACGCGGCGGGCGTTGTCGGGCTGGTCGTGGCTGTAGGGCATCACGAGCATGGGCCGGCCGGAACGCAGAGCCTGTGCGGTGGTGCCTATGCCTCCGTGATGAATGAGCACCGAGGCGCGGGGGAAGATCTTCGAGTAGGGAGCATACCGGGCGACGCAAACCGTGTTGGGCAGGCGGCGGGTGGGCAGGTTGCGATCGTCGGCGCCGACGAGGAGTACGGCGCGCCGGTCGAGGAGTTCCGCAGCCTGAGCGCTCTGCTCATAAAAATCGCCGGCGTTCATCACCGCGGCGGAGCCCAGGGTATAGACCAGGGGCGGCGGGCCGTCCTGGAGAAACGCGGCGAGATGCGGAGGGAGTTCGCCTTCATCGCCGGAGCCGTCGTAGAAAGCGAAGCCGGTGATCTTCGCAGAGGGGGGCCAGTCGGGCTGGGGCGTGCCCATGACGCCGGAATACAGAGCGAGGGCGAGGCGTCCGGAGTGCTTGGCGTCGAAGATGGGATCTTTGCCGCGCGGGAGGCCGAGCTCGCGGCGCAGGGCGTAAACGGGCTGCGTCCACTTGCGGGTGACCAGGCGAGCGAAGAGGGCGACGACGTGGCCGAGGGGCGGAAAGTATTCCTGCATGCGGGCGAGTGCGGGATAGGGCGGAAGCACCGGCGGGTCGTACGCGGAGAACCAGGAAAACGGCGCAAGGACATAGGAGACCCAGGGGATTCCGGTTTTCTCCGCGACGAGAGGGCCCGCGTAGGCGAGTTCGCCGGTGACGAGTAAGTCGGCGCCGCCCTCGGCGCACACCGCGGCGAGGAGGTCCTCATAACTTTGCCGCAGCGAAGGGAAGAGGAATTCGCGCAGGCCGGTCTCGGTGCCGTGCTTGAGGTCGTAGATCATCGCGATGAGGCGCGTGTTGGTGGGATCCTGCTCTGGGCGGACGGGCGCGAAGCCGATTCCAAGGGGCTCGATTTTTGGCCGGAACATTTCCGGGACGGCGAGGACGGGGCGGTGGCCGCGACGCATAAGCTCAAGGCAGAGAGCGACGAGGGGGTTGACGTCGCCGAAGGTGCCGTAGGTGGAGAAGACGACTCTCAGAAAGATGCCTCAAAGAGGCGGAAGCGCCGTTCGAGATCCCACTCCTGCTGCGCCTTCTGGCTGGAGCGAACGAGAGCCGCGCAGGCACCGGCGGGCTGGGCATTGCCGAGCTGGCCGCGGCATGCGGGGACGGGCGTATCCAGATGCTCCGGCGTGAAGCGCTGCCACAGACCGGCGCCGGGCAGGAAGGCGTGATCGATGGAAGTGCGCGCCATCAGCTTAAAGTCGAGCCAGGTAAGCGGATATGTATCCGCGGCGCGCACATATTCGTGGGTGAGATCGATGCGGGCGACGCCTTCGTCGTCGGTGGAGAGGGCGAGGGGCACGCCCATTTTGCGATAGAGCATGAAGGGGTGCTCGTTGCCGGAGATGCCGAGGATCACCGCGTTGCTGGTGAGATTGATCTCGACCATGGTGTGGCGGGCAGCCATTTCCTTCATCAGCTGCCACGGATGGTTTTCGTACATGATGTCGACGCCGTGGCCGATGCGCTCGGCGTGTCCCACTTCCACGGCTTCGCGGATGTGGAACGTCAGATTCTTCGGCGCAACCATCCCCGGCGCAAGTTCGCCCGCATGCAGCGAGATGTGCACGCGCGGATAAACGCTGTGCAGATAGTCGAGCATGTGCATCTGGAGGCTGTAGTCGCGGAGAGCGATGTAGCCGTCTTCCGGCATGACGTAGTTGATGCCGACCACATCGGGATCCTGAGAAGCAACTTCGAAGCCGAGGAGGGTCTGCGCGAAGACCTGCGGGGGAGGATAGCCGCGCAGGACCTGATAGAGGAAGCGGACGGTGACCTGGCAGGCGGGCGCGGCATGGGGCTGGCCGCAATGCTCCATGCGATTGCGGCGGGCGAGCGCGGTGTCAAAAGCCTGACGGCTGCCGGCAACGCCGTCGCGGAAGACGGGATCGGCGAGGAGCTTTTGGCGGAAGCGCGCGAGGTCAGGATCCCAGCCGATCTTGCCGGCCTCCGCCTTGACGCCGGAGAAGTCCGGCGTGTCCATCAACTCGAGGTACTGCTCATTCTGAGCGGCGGCATTGGCGGCGACTTCGTCGATCCACTGGCCGTCGAACCGGTCGTCATCGCCGAAGCGGCCGAAGGCGCCGAAGAAGTGATCGTGGGCGGAATCTCCAGCGGAGGGGACAAAGGCGCGCATGGAGAAAGCGTCAATCAAAGCATCATAAAGAGACTGATCGGAGAGGACCCCGGCGGCGGGCGTCTCACCGGCGGGGCAGGCGGGCGCGTGGTGGGCGCTGTCAAAGCGGAGAGGCGCGGCGCTCACGCAATCGTTGTCGAGGGAAGCCTCCTGGATCCAGGTTTCGGCGTAGACGGCGCCGGTGAGGTGCACGTGAAGATCGGCGCCCTTGGGCATGCGGTAGAAGAAGGCATAGAGGGCGGGGGGGCCTTCCTGTCGAGCCTGACGAAAGGCAAGAGCTGCGCGAGCCTGGGGCGAGAGCGACTGCGCGAAGGCTGCGCGAGAGAAGGAGGCAGCGAGGACCAGCATGGTCAGGAACAGCAGATAGCGAACGAATTGCGCGCGAGTTAAAGAGCTCGATTCCTGGAGCATAAGGAATTCCGTTGGACAAGTGTAGCGCGGGTGATGGCCGAAGATGATGAAGAGAAAGGGCTGCCGGGTTTGCTTTGCTATACTGGCTGAGGTTGCTGAACGCGAACGGCGGCACCCCTTTCCGCGGATTCAGACATCCCCGACAACGCTGGATTTCACCCGGCGGCCAGGTAGCTCAGTGGTAGAGCGCGGCCCTGAAAAGGCCGGCGTCGGCGGTTCGATCCCGTCCCTGGCCACCACCCCCCCATGCCGCAGCCCACCGCAGCGGCGACCGTCAGCTCCGTCAGCTTCGTCTTCCACTTTGAGCGCATGCACAGCAGAACCCTCATGCAGGCGGGAGGGTACGCCGTCCGCTGCATTTGGTGCGCTCCACGGGCCGGGGAACAGAAGGGAAAACCGGCTCCGGAGACGGCGCACCGGAGCCGGGGGTGCATGACCGAAAGCGAGGGGCATACTCTTCGCTGCGGCCGGCCTCAGGGATTGGTTCTCAGCTTCGCGGCGGGTATCGCGGGCGCTTCCCCGGAGAGGGCATTGAATGCAAGGGCAGCCACCGCGCCGCCGAGGAAATTAGCAATCAGATAGACCCAGATCTTCGACCAGGCGGAGAGGCCGACCACGGAGGTGCCGACCGCGACCGCCGGATTAAAGGCTGCCGAAGCGACACCGCCAACCGCGAAAGCTCCTGCCAGGACCGTGAACCCGATGGCGAGACCATAAAAGGAGTTCCCGGAGTTGTCTTTCGAGGTGGCCGAATTGAGCACGACAAAGACCAGGGCGAAGGTAAAGAGGAATTCGGCAATCATTTCCGGCATGACGGCTAGATTTCTGGGTTGAGGCTGGGCATTGGGCACCATGTAACGGACGACGAGGGCAGCCAGGAAAGCTCCCACGACCTGGAAGAGCATGTAGGGGAGCACATCTTTGGTATCGCACTTTCCTCTCATCCACACGCCGAGGGTAACGGCGGGATTGTAGTGTCCGCCGGAGATGTGCCCTCCGGCATAGATCATGACCATCAGGATCGATCCGATGGCCAGCGGGGGAATCACTCCTCCTCCGCCGGCAAGGACGGACATGCCGATGGTGAAGACGAGAAAGAACGTTCCGATGAGTTCCATGAAGTACTTCTTCATAACAACCTCCGTTGCGGCGCGGCGGGCGACAACCCCGGGGGCCGCAGGGTGGGGGCCTCTGGATGTCGCCAGGCAGGAGTGAGCGAGCGGGCCATCGCAGCATGGCCCTCCGCAGTGATCTGCCACGCGTCACCCGACTTGGAGACGAGGCCTGCCTGAGCCAGTTCGCGCACAGCGCTGCGGATGCGATAGAGGGGCAATCCGGTATCGGCGGCGACTTTCGGCAGCGGAGCAGGGCGCTCCATGGCGGAAAGGAGTTTGCGCGCGGAATCTGTGATTTGCCCGTTGGGATTGATGCAGGGCATAGTGAGTCCTTTTCTCCCGCGGAACCCGAGGGCGGCTCCGCGGGTTATGAGGCGGGCGATTCAGACTGCTCTCTTCGAGAAGTACCAGTCCTTCGTTTCATAACCGGCCTTCATGCGCGCGTCCGCATCCTCCGTGGTTTTGGGCGGAGGCACGATGACCTTGTCGCCGGGTTTCCAGTTGGCAGGGGTTGCGATGCCGTATTTGTCGGTTGCCTGCAGGGCATCGATCAGGCGCAGCACCTCCTGGGTATTGCGGCCGGTGCTCAGCGGGTAATAGATCATGGCGCGGAGGATACCGGCGGGGTCAATGGCAAAGAGGCACCGGCTGGTTTCGGTTTTGCTTTCGCCGGGCATGATCATGCCGTAAAGACTCGCGACTTCCTTGTTGAGGTCAGCAATGACCGGGAACGGGATCTTGACGCCAAAGTTCTGCTCGATGTTGCGTACCCAGGCGATGTGGGAGAACGTGCTGTCAATGCTGAGTCCGCAGAGTTCGACGCCGCGCCTGCGCAGTTCGGGCGCCAACTCGGCGAATGCCATGAACTCGGTTGTACAAACCGGGGTAAAGTCAGCAGGATGAGAGAAAAGGATCAACCAGCTTCCCTTGAAGTCCTCAAGGCGCAGGATTCCATGGGTGGTGTCCGCCTCGAACGGGGGAGCGGGCTGACCCAGGCGTGGCAACGAATGATTGGAGGATGCGACCGCAGTTTCCATGTTGATGCCTCGTGACCGTAAATTGAAGACCGCGTCCTGTGCCTCGGAAGCACTATCGACGGAGGCGCCAGGATGCATGAACGCATCGTGCGTGGAGGTTCGCCTCCGTCGAGGCCCGGTGCGGGCCGTACCCGTTTCACCTCTGCACGAGTTGAGCCACTCTCAGCCGACTCGGATCGGATGGCCATTCGGCAAACCGGGGCGCGCTGACCGTGACGCGATACGTGCTGCCGGGCAGCACGCCCGAGATCAGGAAGAAGCCATTGTGGCACATGAGAACGGCGCGCGGGTCATCGACACCGGGATCCTGCGGCGCAACCGTCGCTCCGGGAACGACGGCCCCGTTTGGATCCATCACAGTGCCGGCAATGACTCCCGTGTGCGCTTCTGATGCCGAAGGCTGCTGCTCAGCCCCCGAAGCTGCGACGCAAAGCACCCCCATCATGAGGGGGCGAACTCGAGAAGTCGTCGCATGAGGTTTGTCGCAAAGAGAGGCTGCTCCGTGCAATCCCCTCTTTCCATTTTGGGAAACCGACCACCTCGGCTCAGGGTTGGAAATAGCAAGCCGCAGTCCAAAGTCAGCCGCAGACCTGCGTCATGTCATTAGTCCTGAATTGGGTAACGGTGTCCCGTCCCTGCGGCGGAGCGTGCAGTTGTCCGAATTTGAAGACGTCCTGTCCTGAAACCTGGCAGCTACGCCGCGATGATGGCGCGTCCGGCACCCACCGAGGTCGTCATCGAGGGAAGGACAGGAAGCCGTCGCAGGCGGCCTCGCCTTCCACTTGCGAGCTGCGCGTCGGGGTCATCTTCAGGGCTCAGCGGAACCCGGAGGAAAATCGGAATCCGGCCACGATCCTGCGCAGGCTGACGGACCTGAATGCCGGCCTGGACGCGTTTTGCACAGTAATGCGGCGGCCAGCAGTGCGCGGGATGTCCTGGGAATTCGCGCGAGCCTCGGCCAATAAAGGTAACGTTACTCGGCTGATTGGATGGAGATCAGCCAGCTATGAACTATCCAGAGAGTAATCAAGCCGATGACGCAAATGAAACAACAGTTACAAAGGTACTTAGAGCGTCCAGATTTACGCTGTTGTGCGACCGGAATTTGACGCAGGATACAGATAGGCGCTCGTTGGCAAGTCACAATTGCAGTGAGTGCGCCGGCTCGGGCAAAGTCTGTGCCGGTTGCAGCGCTCGTCAGGATAGGCGCCTGGCTCCTGTCTGCATGAAGGAGAAGGCATGCCATCTGACCCTGTACCGCCGTAACGAGTTAATGGAATGGCCAGTGGGTCAGGGGTCTGAGTCCTGTCTTATCGAGCCGGACCTGTGCAGGGCGTCTCGACCAATCTCTGAAAAGACAGCGGTTATGCAGCATGAAATGCGGTGACAGACAGATTGCAGGCGAGGCAGCGGTTCTTCGGCGGAAGAGATTTGAGGATCGCATGATCAGAGTAATCGGAACGGGTCTTCTGCTGGTATCGGTTGGCGTGTGTGCGGGGCAGTCGACCCTCACGACTCCTGAACCTGCAATCCCGGCCGGCAGCGCGGTATCCCCACTGCCCGAAGTGCAGATGCCGCAGGCAATGAAGATCATGGTGCCGGCTCCTGTAGCCGGGGCTCCAACTCCGGGCAATCCGGTGGCGGCGGCGCAGGAACAACCATTCATGCCTGCCGGGCCGGTTACAGTCCGGACGGATTTCGAAATATTCGCCGAAGAATCGGCTGGAGAGAATCTGCCGGTATATGGCAGGACGCTCTTCCAGAATGTCCCCTCAACCTTCGCGCCCGTGGACCTGGGTCCTGTGCCGGCCGATTACGTGATCGGGCCGCATGATGAAATTCTGATTCGAGTGTGGGGAGCGATCGATATCGATTCGCGGGTGACGGTGGATCGAAACGGGCAAATCTTCCTGCCCCGGGTGGGAATGCTGAACGTCGCCGGGCTTCGCTACGAACAGCTTCAGGGTTTCCTGCGCTCCGGCATCGCGCAACTGTACAAGGACTTCGAGCTGAGTGTAAGCCTGGGCCAGCTACGGACGATCCAGGTGTATGTGGTGGGGAATGTCCGCCAGCCGGGTGTATACACCGTCAGCGCTTTCAGCACACTGGTCGATGCGCTGTTTGTGTCGGGCGGACCTTCGGCGACGGGGACGATGCGGAATATCGAGTTGCGGCGAGCCGGAAAGAGGGTCGCCACACTGGATATTTATGCGCTTCTGCAGAAGGGAGACGAATCCAGCGATGGCCGACTCCTGCCAGGCGATGTGATCTATATACCCCCGGCCGGCCCGCAGGTGGCAGTCGCGGGTGAGGTGAACACCCCCGGTATTTATGAGTTGAAAGGCGGCACCAGCATCCAGTCCGCCCTGCGGTATGCGGGAGGCTTGACTCCTCTTGCCGCAACGGATCGCGTTGTGGTGGAAAGCATCAGGAACCACTCGCATCGCGTTTCAGAGGAGTTTGCGCTCGATTCCGCCGGAATGAAGCGGACGCTGACGAATGGCGACGTGCTGCGAGTGTTTCCGTTATCGCCGCGGTTTCAAAATGTGGTGACTCTGAAGGGGAACGTCGCCCGGCCGGGCCGGTATACGTGGCGCGAGGGAATGCGCGTGGCCGACCTTATTCCGTCGCGGGATGCCCTCATCTCCCGCAAGTTCTGGAACCGCGAGAACCATCTGGTGCAGGAGGGCGCGAATCGCGAATTTGGCGCGCCTTCAGGCCAACCGGGGCGGATGATCGCCGGCGAGCCTGGGGGGCGGGACGCGAGCACCGGGGGTGGCGGGTGGCGGGTAACTCCGAATGGAAATGACTCCGCGCCGTCCCCGGAAAGTCAGCGCTCCGATTCTCCGGAAAGCAAGACAGTGGCCAGCATTGCCGGCAACGACGCGGAAATCAACTGGGACTATGCAGTGATCGAGCGGCTGAACCCGGAAAACCTCAGCACCCAGCTGATTCCATTTCGACTCGGGAGGGCAATCGACAACCCAGCGTCTGCGGACGACCGGGAACTGCTTCGGGGCGACGTGGTCACGGTCTTTTCGAGGAAGGATCTGCCGCTGCCGGTGGAAAAGGAAGCGATGTATGTCCGGGTGAGCGGTGAAGTTGGCGCTCCTGGGGTGTACCGGGTGAAACCTGGCGACACCCTGCGGGACGTGGTGATCCGCGCAGGCGGGCTTGCACCATCGGCATACCTTTACGCGGCGCAACTGACCCGCGTCTCGACCAGAAGGGCGCAGGAGGAGCAACTTCAGGCATCCGTCGGGGAGATGCAGCGCGAAGCGATGGCGCGCTACGCCCAGATTCCGGCGACCGCGACGGAAAAACCTTCCGACCTGCAGACACAGATGCAGATGCAGCAGGCCACCATTGGGCGGATTGCCGCGATTCGGCCGACCGGCCGGGTTGTGCTGGAGATGAAACCGAACGCCCACACTGTTCAGGACATTCCGGATTTTCGGCTTGAGGACGGAGACAGTTTCTATATTCCTGCTCGACCGGGAACAGTGCAGGTGGTGGGGGCGGTGTACAACCAGAGCTCATTCCGGTACGTGCCGGCGAAAGAACTGGGGGATTACTTCGCGGAGGCCGGTGGAGCAACGCGCGATGCAGACGTAAAGCGCGCGTTTCTGATCCGGGCAGACGGGACAGTCGTGAGCCGCAGCAGACACAGCAGGTTATGGAGCGGCGATTTCAACCGCATCGCCATTTACCCCGGAGATGCGATTGTTGTCCCAGCCAAAGTACGGGGCGCTGGCGGGCTCGCAGAGTTCGCAGGCGTCACACAGATTCTGTCGCAGACCGCGCTGACCGCAGCCGCGCTCAGCGTCATCCAGCAGTGAGGACGCCCCGATGCCCATCGATGCTGTCGGCGAACCGGTTGAACAGGAGCGGGCAGAGCCGCATTCCGGCGTGCCGGGGACCGTGGTGCTTCAGATCAGCCTCATCGAACTGCTGACGCAAATCGCGCGCCGGAAGAGGCTGATCGGGCTGAGCGTGGCGGCTGGTCTGCTGACCGGCATTGTGCTGTGTTTCGTTTTGCCGGTGCGCTATACGGCGACCACCAGAATTCTGACTCCTCAGCAGGCTCCCCCCGCGATTGCGCTGCTGACGAGTTCCTCGGCCGGAGGCGCCGGTGGTCTGGCAGCCTTCGCCGGACAAGGGCTGAGCCTGAAGAATCCGAACGATATCTATGTGGGCATGCTGAAATCGCGGCCCGTGGCCGACGCTGTTATCCGGAAGTTTTCGCTTGTGGCCGAGTATGGCGCGAAGGACATGACTGCCGCTCGCCGGAAGCTTGCCATGCGAACCTCCGTCGAGTCGGAGAAGGACGGAATGATCGCGATCGCGGTTACCGATTCGGACAGGAATCGGGCCGCCGAGATGGCCAATGCCTACACGGACGAGCTGGGGTCATTGACGAGCCGCATCGCGGTGACTGAGGCATCGCGGCGCAGGCTCTTTTACGAGGGACAGCTGAAGATAGCCGGCGCGGCCCTGGTGGAGGCCGAAGCGAGGCTCCAGCAGGTTCAGCAGAAGAAGGGAGTTGTGCAGCCTGACGCGCAGGCGGCGGCCCTGGTGGAGGCGCTTGCCCTGCTGCACGCGCAGATTGCAGCCAAACAGGTGGAACTGCACGCCCTTGAAACGTATTCGACGGAGCGGAATCCGGACGTGGAGCTGACTCGGCAGGAACTGTCATCGCTGCGCGAGCAGGCGGCGAATATGGAGCAACGCGGACGGGCGCCGGGGTTCCGCGATTTCACACTTGGGGACTTGCCGGCGGCTGGAATGGATTTCCTCCGGGCAGAGCACGATGCACAATATCGCCGGGCGATCTACGACCTGCTGATGAAGCAATACGATGCGGCGAGATTAGACGAAGCCAAGGAAGCGGCGGTCATCCAGGTTGTGGAACGTGCAATTCCACCCGATCGAAAGTCTTCGCCGCGGCGAATTCTCATCATGCTGGTTGCCCTGGCGGGCGGCCTGTTCGGCGGATGCTGTCTCGCTCTCCTGTCGTGGTGGGGAGAATTGGTCCGCTCCGATCCGTCGCGGGAGGAGCAATTGCGAAAACTCAGTGAGGCTCTCTTTGGCGGCCCTCAATTCTAACCCCGATGCCCTTCTCCGGGATGAAAACCGCGGCGGACTCCCGCTGAGGCCCCGGAACTCCGGAGGCAGACTTGTGACTGGAAACAGATCGCTCCTCCTCAATTACGCTCCGCTGGTGGCCGGGGTGGACCTGGCGACGCTTTATATATGCTCCTGGGCCACGCTGGCGGCTGGACTGAGGGTGGTTGGGGAGCGGGTGGCCTGGCGGCACCTCGATCCCATAGAACTGGCAGCTGCCCTGATGACGTTCTGGGGCTTTGGCTTATATCGTTCGTGGCCGCGGCGGCCGCTGGCCGACACTTTTGTTCTGGTGGCCGCGGCGGGCGTGGTTTTGGCCATGGTGTGGGGGGTGCTGGCGCGATGGGAGCCGCAGTTCGCCATCTCGAATGCGGAAATTGCCGGTCTGGTTGCGCCTCAGACGCTGGGCATCGCACTGGAGCGGGGGCTGTTGCGTGCGCTGATTCTGCGGTATGAGCGAGCCAGGCAGGTGGCGATCGTCGCCACGGACGAGTTCAGTGCGAACCAGATACTTCGCAAGCTGCTCTCTTCGGATCCGGCCGAGTTTTCGGTGGACGCGTGCCTGACGGTCGAACAATTTCACGCCTGTTCGGACGAGGAGATCGTCTGGCATTCCCTGCTGCTTGCGCCGGAGATCGCGGATAAAGCTTCGATCATCCGGCGGGCTACGCGTCTGGGCGTCAAAGCGCTCCTGTTGCTGAACGATGTCGAGATATTCCTGAACGGAGCGCGGCTCCACAGCGTCGATGACCTTCTGATGGCCCAGGTATCTCCGCTGTCGCTGCACCCTGTGCAGCGCATTTTCAAGCGGGGCCTGGACATCGCCGGTTCGACGCTTCTGCTGGTCCTCTCGGCTCCGGTGATGCTCGTCGTCGCCGGGCTGCTCCGCCTTACATCGAGGGGAGACGTCCTGTTCCGGCAAAAGCGGGTGGGGCGCGATGGGGTGGAATTCATGCTGTACAAGTTCCGTACCATGGTGGCGGATGCGGAACAGTCCACCGGACCGGTGCTGGCGACCGTCAACGATCCGCGGATTACGCCCTTCGGCGCATTTCTGCGGGCATCGCGGCTGGATGAGCTTCCGCAGCTTCTGAACGTGCTGCGCGGCGACATGAGCCTGGTGGGGCCGCGTCCCGAGAGGCTGCACTTCGTTCGGCAGTTTTGCGAAGAACTGCCAGGCTACGAGTTCCGGCTTGCTGTGAAGCCCGGCATCACGGGTTTCGCTCAGGTGTGCGGCAGTTACTCCACGACCGCGCAGCGCAAGCTCCGCTTCGATCTGGTTTATATCGCCAATTACTCATTGCTGACGGACCTTCGGATCCTCCTCATTACGATAGCGGTGCTCTTTCGGCGGCGGCAGGCGGAGGGGGTGGCGGCCGTGCAGCCCGCCAAAGCGCCAGGGGCCGGAGCGTGCCAATGAGTAATGGATTGCAGCGGGCCGGGCGCGGCGGGTCGGCTGCCGAGGCACCCCCCGGAGAACCTGCCGGGAAGCGCTGGACAGCACCGATGAAGCGGCTCACTGGGATGGACCAGGCGATAGCTTATGCCGTGATGGCCAAGGTCCTGCAGATTGCGGGAAGCACGGGGACGGTGCTTCTGATCGTTCGCTTTCTCACGCCTGTGGAGCAGGGATACTATTACACGCTCTTAAGCCTGGTGGCTTTGCAGACGATCTTCGAACTCGGCTTCTCGTTCGTCATCCTGCAGCTCGCGGCGCACGAGGCGGTGCATCTTGTGCTGCATGCGGATGGCCGGATCGACGGAGATCCCATTGCGCGTGCGCGGCTGGGCTCGGTTCTGCGGACGACCCTGCGCTGGTATCTGACCGCCGGCGCTGTCATGCTCGCTGTCCTGCTGCCGGCAGGCGCAGTCTTCTTTGCGAAACACGCTGCCGCGGGACAGCGGGTAGCCTGGCACGGTCCATGGGCCTGCGCTGTTCTGGCCACTGTTGCTGTGTTTGTGCTTAACCCCATCTACTCTCTCCTGGACGGCTGCGGGCAGATACGCCAGGTGGCCGCGATGCGGTTTGCCCAGGGAATCGCGGCCATCATTGTGCCATGGACGGTGCTCATGGCCCGGCACGGGCTCTATGCGCCGGGAGCGGTCAACGCCGGATTCTCTGTAGTAGGGCTGGGGTTCCTCTGGACGCGGCGCAGGCTGCTGCTCAGCCTGCTGCGAACTCCCCGCGGCGTCCACAACATTGCGTGGCGCGCGGAGGTCTGGCCATTCCAATGGCGCCTGGGGATCAGCTTTCTCTGTTCCTGGTTCACGGCCCAGATCTTCACGCCAGTCCTGTTTGCTTACCGCGGGCCGGTGGAGGCGGGGCGCATGGGCATGTCCATGAGCATTGCCAGCTACGTGGCGGCCGTCACGCTGCCGTGGATGTCCACCAAGTCCACGCCCTACGGCAACCTGATCGCGCGCGGCCAGTTCGGCGCGCTGGATCGGCTGTTTTTTCGCACCCTGTGGCAGTCGCTGACCGTGATTGCGATCCTGGTCCTGGTCTGTATGGGGGGAATCCTGTGGCTGCAAACCGGCGCGCCACGGCTCGCCTCCCGCATGCTGCCGCCGAAATTCTTCGCGCTGCTGCTGCTGACGGCGGTCAGCAGCTTCGTGGTGCAGAGCCTGGCCATCTATCTTCGCGCCCACAAGCGGGAGCCTTTTCTGGGGCAGTCGCTGGCTGTGGCCGCTGTCACTATCGCCGGCGCGGCGTTGCTGGTGCCGCGCTGGGGACTGGATGGCGCGGCGCTCACCTATTTCGTGGCTTCGGGGACGATAGGCCTTGTGCTCGCGATTCCGATATTTGTGCGCCGCAGGGACCATGGGCTCATGCAGCCGGTATTGCAGGCGGAAATATGACCGAGTTTCGTCCGCGCAAGGTTCTGATTACCGGCGGCCGCGAAGAGGGCGGAGTCGCCAGCTTTGCGGAAGGCCTGCGGACGGGCTTTTCGGCGCTGGGCATCCCGGCGACGGTGATTCCGCCCGGCAGAATCCTCCTGCACTGGAAGGAACTGCGCGATCCATCGGTCCTGAAAATTCTCAGCACGACCGCTGTTTTCGCCGCGCCGCTGGCTCGACGCGCGGTGTGCATGGCGCATGGGTTTCCGCGGCCCGATGCCCAGGGGTGGGTTAAGGCCCTCGCGGTGGCCGGCTCGTTCAAGGTGGCCAACCTGTCGTCAGGATGCCGGCTGGTCGCAGTATCGCACTACGCCGCCGTGCACCTTCGCGCCGTTTACAACCTGCGGGTGGATGCCGTGATCCACAATCCGCTGCAGGCGATCTTCTCAGAACCGCGCCCGCCGGGGGAAAGCCGCAACTACATCACCTATGTTGGCCGGCTGATACCGGCGAAGAATCTCCACCGCATTTTGCCGGCAATTTGCGAGCTTCTCGAAAGCGAGAAGGGACTGCGGGCGTGCGTGATCGGGGATGGGCCGCAGCGGGCGCAGCTTGAGGCATTAGCGGCGGGAAGTCCACGAGTTGAGTTCCATGGCACGCTTCCTCCGGAGAAGGTTCGAGAGTTCCTGAGGAAGACGCGGGTATTCGTCTCCGGGTGTGAGACGGAAGCGCTGGGCCTGACCTATCTGGA
>DAHUYD010000062.1 GCA_027315385.1 Acidobacterium sp. | reverse complement strand
CGGATGAAGTGAATGATCAGAAAGATAATGAACAGCCCCAGCAGAATGTGAATCGCCGCGAAGACGACGTGGAAAGCGACGAAAGCGACCAACCAGGCGATGAGAAACAGGGCCGCGAGTCCCAGCCACATAGCAACCTCTTTCCCGAGCACCCAATCGGGGCGCTTCTTGTCACTCGGATGGGAAACGCACGACAGAGTTTGCTCGCCTGGTCAGCGGGGCTTCTGGCCAGGCAGCCCGCCGGACACGGTACTAAGGTTTCCTGACCGGGCCGGTCCGCAGGAGAATTACAAAACTGCGACACGCTGCGTCGCGCCGGGGTGAAACCATCAGAGCAGAGTGGATAAGTATCCGGTCATCATTCAGGGCGGGATGGGCGCAGGGGTGTCCAGCTGGCGGCTCGCGCAAGCCGTTTCGCGGCTGGGACAGCTGGGCGTCGTGTCAGGCACGGCGCTGGATGAGATCCTGGTCAGGCGGCTGCAGGACGGCGATCCCGGCGGCCACATGCGCCGCGCCCTCGACGCCTTTCCCTTTCCGGCGATGGCGGAGCGCATCTGGCGCGAGTATTACATTCCCGGCGGCAAGGGCGCGACGGCGGCTTACCGCCTCACGGCCATGCATGCGAAGGACGAGCCCCGCGAGCTGACCGAACTTTGCATGGCGAGCAACTTCGTCGAAGTCTTCCTGGCGCGCGAGGGACACGAGAATCCAGTCGGCATCAACTACCTGGAAAAAGTGCAGATCCCGCATCTGCCGTCCATGTATGGAGCCATGCTGGCCGGAGTGGGTTACGTGCTCATGGGCGCTGGCATTCCCCTGCACGTGCCGCGGGTGCTGGACCGGCTGGCCGGGCACAAGGCCGTGGACTACGCGCTGCACGTGAGCGGAGCGCGCGAAGGCGACGACACAACGATGCGCTTCGATCCCAGGGAGTTTATGGAGCGCGAGCTGCCGCCGCTCGGGCGTCCGGCGTTTCTGGCCATCGTTTCCTCCAATACCCTGGCCGCCACCATGCTGCGCAAAGCCAATGGCAAAGTGGATGGCCTGGTGATCGAAACGAGAACCGCCGGCGGGCACAATGCGCCGCCGCGCGGCAAGCTGCAGCTGGATGCGGCCGGTGAGCCCATCTACGGCGAGCGGGACGCGATCGCCTTCGCGAAAATTCGCGAGCTGGGCGCCCCCTTCTGGCTGGCGGGCGGCTACGGATCCGCGGACAAGATACGCGAGGCCCTCGAAGCGGGAGCCGCGGGCGTGCAGGTGGGCACGGCATTCGCCTTTACCCGGGAATCCGCCCTTCGCGAGGACCTGAAACAGGCGCTGCTCGACAAGGCGCGGCGCGGCGAAGCCCAGGTCTTCACCGATCCGCTGGCATCGCCCACGGGATTTCCATTTAAAGTGGCGGAGCTGGCGGGCACGTGTTCCGACGACGCCGTGAGCGCGGCGCGGCCCCGCATCTGCGACCTGGGTTTTCTGCGCGAGCTCTACCGTGCCGAGGATGGGCAGATTGCATACCGCTGCTCCGCCGAGCCGCTTTCGCTGTACCTGTCCAAAGGCGGCCAGGCGGAAGACGCGGAGGGGCGGAAGTGCCTGTGCAACGCATTGATGGCCAACATCGGCCACCAGCAGGTGCGCCGCGGGCATCGCGTGGAGTCGCCGCTGGTGACGGCGGGTGACGATCTGGCCGTGGTGGCGCGGTTTCTGCCCGATGGCCGCGACAGTTACGGCGTCGCCGATGTCCTGGACGCATTGCTTCCCGGCGCGCGCAGCCACAGCGCGGCCGAAGATGAGCGGCTGACTGCCGCGGTAGAGGCGTAGCCGGTCCTTCTGGTTGCGTCTGCTGCGCGATATGACGCAGCGCCACAGGCGCAGTGGCGCAGGGCGCAGATGGCAAGCACTGCTCCGGTGTGTGTGCTGCCTCACAACCAAGCGTGATTTCAATCACATATTGCCTCTTACCCGTGCCGCGCGAGTTTGGCACGAGCCGTGCTCTGTCTCCGGGTGTTGGTCCCCAGGAGATCTCAAATGGAAAGAATTCAGAGTTGTCAGGACTGCTCCGCTCACGGCAAACACACGTTTTGCGGCATGGAAGATTCGGCCCTGCAGAAGTTCGATGCCATCGGAACTACCGTTCAGTTCAGCACCGGCGCGGTGATCTTCCGCGAAGGCGATAGCTGCGGCTCGGTGCACGTGCTGTGCTCGGGACGCGTCAAGCTGTCCGCCACCAGCCGCGAAGGGCGCACGCTCATCCTCAAGATTGCCCGCGCGGGCGAAGTTCTTGGGCTCTCCGCGGCGCTCGCGAACCAGCCCTATGAAGTCACCGCGGAATCGGTGGAACCGGTTCGGCTGAAAACCATCCGCCGGCAGGCCCTGCTCGACTTTCTGGATCGCAACCCCGATGCCAGCATGAGGGCCGCGCGCACGGTCGCCCAGGAATACAAATCCGCGTTCGCCGAGGTGCGGCGGCTGGCGCTGCCCGCCACCGCTTCCGGCCGCGTGGCCGGCCTGCTGCTGGAGTGGACCCGCGACAAGAGCCCGGCGGGCACCCCGAAGGGCCGCTGCATGGTGACGCTCACGCACGAGGAAATCGCTTCCATGACGGCGACCACTCGTGAAACCGTCACCCGCGTCCTCGGGCAGCTCAAGCGCGATCAGTTCATTCAGATTCGCGGCGCGGCGCTTACCGTGCTGCAGCCGCAGGAACTGGAGCGGATGGCGGTCTGAGTTCGAAGTTGCTGAGTTCTCCTCCAGAACTGTTGTATTCGACTTGTAGTGTTGTTCAGGCAGCCCGAAAAGGCTGCCTTTTTCTGCACCCTGATCGCGCAGCGGCCGATTCCCTCAGTTCTGGTACCAGGGAATGTTGATCACCACAATGCGCTCGTTGCCGCGCACCAGCAGCATCAGCTTCAGCAGGCTGGAGCGCTGGTTGTGGAGCAGGTTCTCCCACCAGTGGCGCACCACCAGCTCGGGGACCAGCACGGCAATGTGCCGGTCGCCGTTGCTTTTCTCCGCGGCCAGCACGTACTCGAGGATCGGCGTCAGAATCAGCCGGTAGGGCGACTGGAGACGTACGAGCTGCGGCTCCGGCCTTCCGGCGGCGCGCAGGGGCCCGGCGATTTTCTCCTCCCAGATCAGAGTCAGTTCGTCCTTGCCATGCTCGATGTCCGGTGAGTCGATGTGAACGATCTGCAGGTCCGGAGAGATCGACATGGCGAAGCGAATGGCCTTCGCCGAAATGCGGCTCCAGCGATCCATGGGGATGATCACCAAAGGGGGATGGATGTTGGCTGTCTCTAGCGGATCGTGGCAGGTGGTTTCCCATGCGACGTGCTGATAGTGCCGGTGTACCGCGGCCATCAGCAGGATCATGCACGGAATCAGCAGCGCCGTCACCCAGGCGCCCGCCGCGAATTTGGTGGCGAGAACCACAACCGTGGTGACCCCGGTAGCGACCGCGCCCAGGCCGTTCACCATGATGCGGCCCTTCGCGCGGCGTCCGCCTTTTTTCATCCAGTGAACCACCATCCCGGTCTGCGACAGCGTGAAGGCCAGGAACGCGCCGATGGCGTAGAGCGGAATCAGGCGGTCGGTGACGCCGCGAAACAGGATCAGAAGCGCGGCGGTGAGTCCCACCAGAACGTAAATTCCCCAGGAATACAGCAGCCGGCGTCCGCGGAAGGTGAACACGTGCGGCAGGTAGCCGCGCAGCGCAATCGCGCGCGTCAGCCGCGGAAAATCGGCGAAGGCGGTGTTCGCGGAGAGCGAGAGCACCAGCAGGATCGAGCCAATGGTGACGTAGTAGAACCATCCGTGGCCCATCACCGCCGCGGTAAGCTGCGAGAGCACGCTTTCGTAGTGCGCTCCGCCGGGTTCCGTTGCGCCAATCCGGTAGATGCGGCACAGCGCTGCGATCCCGGCAAGCAGAATCACCAGCAGCGCGATGATGACCGTGAGCGCGCGGCGGGCATTCTTCGTAGTGGGCTCGCGAAAGGCCATCACCCCGTTGCTCACCGCCTCCACGCCGGTCATGGCGGTGCAGCCGCTGGAGAAAACCTTGAGCAGAAGCCACCAGCTCACCACCGCCGTGACGGCGGGCAGATGAGGCGGCGCCACCACCGGCGCGGGATGTCCGCCCGCGAGGATGGCGCGCACCACGCCCACCCCGATGACAATGAGCAGAGTGGCGAGAAAGAGATACGTCGGGGCGAGGAACATGCCGCCCGTTTCCCGCACGCCGCGCATGTTCACCAGCGTGAGCAGCGCCAGCACGCCGAGGCAGATGCCCAGCGTGTGCGGCTGCAGCGAGGGCGCGGCGGAGATGAGCGCGCCCACTCCCGCCGAGATGCCCACTGCGGCTGTGAGCACATAGTCGATCATCAGCGCTGCCGCGGCCAGCAGCCCCGCGCGATACCCGAGGTTCTCGCCCGCGACGGTGAATGATCCGCCCCCCTGCGGATACGCTTCGATCGTCTGCGAATACGAGAAATAGAGGATGACGAGCAGCCCGAGAATGGCCGCGGTGACAGGGACGATGAAGTGGATGCCGGCCAGGCCGAGAGGGATGAGCAGCGTCAGCGCGGCTTCGGGCCCGTATGCGGCGGAGCTGAGCGCGTCCAGCCCGAAGATGGGGATGCCGGCGGCGGGGCCGATATGTTCTGCGCGTTCTTCCCACGTGGGCAGTGGCTTGCCAAACAGCAGGTCGAGGATCTGCATGGGCTTCGGATTATCCTCGCAGACTCAGCGGGCTACTTTGCGAGATTCGTTGTGAAAAACCGGGCCATATATCCATATGCCTCGCGCGACTCGGGGAGGCTGACGTCGTTCCAGAAGGCGTGCGGCAGGCCTTCAAAGACGATGAGCTGGGCCTGATCGCCGGCGCGCAGAAAGGCGCGGTCGAGGATGGTTGTGCCGCTGAGCAGCATATCGCGCTCGCTGGAGATGAAGAGCGTGGGCGGCAGGCCGTGCAGATCGGCAAAGACCGGCGAAAGCACCGGGTCGCGGGGGTTGGTCTTGCCCACATAGTGAGGGTTCATCGCGCCGGGGCTGGGCGGATCGAGATGGCCGGAAAGACCGTCGAGCGCGTACATCGACTGAGAATCGCCCGGGCGGCTGAAATCGCCGAAGCCGGAGAAGATGCCCAGCGCGCCAGGCTCGGGCAGGCCGAGCTTTTTCAGCTCCACCCCGATCTCGCCGGTGAGGATCGCGCCCGCGGAGGTTCCGTAGATGGCGATATGCGCGGGTGGATAGCTCCTGAGCAGCGCGCGATAGACGGCAACGGAATCGTCGACAGCGGCAGGGAAGGGATGCTCCGGCTCAAGCCGATAGAGCACCGCGACGACTTTCATCCTGGTCAGATTGGCGATGGGGATGGTCTCCGTCAGCGAGCCCGAGTCGGAGTTGAATCCACCGCCGTGCAGATTGATGAGGACGTAGCCGGCCTTCATGCCGGAGAGCGGCGTGACGATGCGAACCGGCACGCCGGCAATTTTGCCGGAGGCGATGTTGACCGGATAGACGGCGCGTGAGGCGGCTCCCGCGCGCTCCTGCCAGACATCGGTGCCGTGGCGGCGATCTTCGAGCGTTTGCGGGTTGTTTGCGTCGGAAACACGGTGCGCCAGCGAGGCCTTCGCCTGCGGGCTCAGGCTTTGCGGAAGCGGTACGACGCGGGTGATGTGTGCCGTGCCGTTCGCGTCGATGTAACTGGTGTCGCGGTTCGGCGCCTGGGCCGCCGTGGTGGCCTGCTGGGCCGGGACTGCGAACGGCAGAAGAAGAACGAAGGCAGCGAGGAACTTCATGGTTCGCTCCGGACCGAAGAACTTCGGCGAAGCTGAGAATATCAAAAGGCGGGCAAGCAAAAGGCCCGCCTTCCGGCGGGCCTGCTTTCAGAGGCGATTGGAGAGGAGATCCGGAGTGATGTTGAGGGTCCCGAGGACTGCTGACCGCGGGAATCGTTCGAGGGAGACTCTATTCTAGGTAGGTGAGTAACGCCTGAAGCTGCCTCTGCTGTTGTTGGTGTAGATGCTTCAAACCGCGGAAGGTTGGCTGCTTTTGCGCGGATTTCAAAAGAATATTCTCTGGTTCGGCAAATGGCATGGATTCAACACGATAGGTGCGGCATTCGAACGCCTTCGCCATTCTGCGCCTGCACCCCTTTAGACTCAACCTTTGTTTCTTCACCCCAGCGGCAGAAAGTACTGCGTCCCATGCACGGGCTCGGCCAGGCGCTTCAGAAGCAACTGGAGATCGCGGTTATTGTTCACGAAATCGATGTCGCTCGTATTGACCACCAGCAGATCGCTGGCCGAGTAGTGGAAGAAGAAGTGCTCGTACGCGGTAGATACCTGCTCGATGTATTTGTCGCTGATGGCTCGCTCGCCGGGGACGCCCTTGCGGCGGATGCGCTGCTTGAGCGCCTCGGGCGATGCCTGCAGGTAGATGACCAGCTCCGGCGTGGGCAGCTCGGCGCGAAACATCTGATAGTAGCGGTTGTAAAGCTCCAGCTCAGCGTCATTCAGGTTGATGTAAGCGAAGATCTTGTCCTTCTCGAAGAGGTAATCGGCCACCACCGGAGTATCGAAGTTGCCCAGGTCGCGAAGCTGCTCGTAACGCTCGTGCAGGAACCACATTTGCGCGGGAAAGGCCGCGCCCGGCTGTCCCGTATAGAAACGATCCAGGAAGGGATTGCTGTCCGGCTCGGCCACGCGGCGCGCGTGCAGTGTCTCAGCCAGCACCTGCGCCAGGGAAGACTTGCCGGCGCGGATGGGGCCTTCCACGGCGATGAATCGGGGCTGATCGAAGAGCCTGGCCATGACACGAAACCCTGAAGCGAAGGAAAGTCGAAGATACCACAAGTTTGGGATTACGGCACACGGTCTGCGGCCTCGATCTCCTCTCCGCGTGCTGCTATTGCACCACGGCAGGAGCCGAAACGGCCACAGCGGCGCCCCAGGGCTCTCGTACACTTGAGCCATGATCGGGCCCATTGCCATTGCCGCCGCCGCCGGAGTTGCGGGATACACCTACGCCGCCATGGCGCCGGGGTCGCAACTCTTCGGGCGGACGATTGTGGCGGGGCGCGATCCCAGCGAATTTGCGCTCACCTTCGACGACGGGCCGAACGATGGCCACACCCAGCGGCTGCTCGAAGTGCTCGCCGCTCATCAGGTGCGCGCAACATTCTTCCTTATCGGGAAGTATGTGCGGCAGCGGCCGGAACTCGTGCGGGCGATCCATGCCGCGGGGCATCGCGTGGGGAATCATACGGTGACGCATCCGGTGCTGCTGCTGCAAAGTCCGCGGCGCGTGCGCGAGGAACTGGCCGGTTGCAACGCGGCGCTGGAAGATACGCTGGGCCAGCCGGTTCGCCTGATGCGTCCTCCACACGGAGCGCGGCGCCCCGGCGTCCTGCGCGCGGCGCGAGAACTGGGCCTGACCCCGGTGCTGTGGAATGCGATGGGATTCGACTGGAAGCCCACCACGGCGGTGTGCATCGTGCGCAACCTCGAGCGCGGCATTGCGCGGAATCGCCGGCGCGGGCGCGGATCGAATCTCCTTCTCCACGATGGCGGCCACCTGACCATCGGCGCGGACCGGTCGCAGTCGGTGGAGGCAGTTCGGATCGTCCTGGATCGGTATACCCCGGCGTCAGTCCGGTATGTCACCGTGGATGCCTGGGCGTGAGCGCCCCTAATCGGCGGCCGGAGTGGTGTACGAGGAAACCGTCCGCGCCATATCGGAGCAGCACTGCCAGTCGTTGCCCCCGGCGCGCTTCACGCGATAGAGCGCGACGTCGGCTGACTTGAACAGGCTCACCTCGTCCTTGCCGTCCCGCGGGTACGTCGCCACGCCGATGCTGAGCGTGGTGACCAGCACCGCTCCATTGACCCGGACCGGCTCCAGAACGCTCGCCGCCAGCAGGCCGCAGAGCGTGGCGATGCCGTCGTGGTCGATGGGATCCGCCACCAGCACCGCGAACTCGTCGCCTCCCACGCGCGCAAAGCAGTCGGATGCGCGCATCACGGCATTCACCCGGTCCGCCACCGCCTTTAGCCACGCATCGCCCGCGTCGTGACCCCAGGCGTCGTTAATCTCCTTGAATTTGTCCAGATCGAAGAGAAAGAGCGAGAACGAGCTGTTCTCGTGCCGCCGGGCGCTGGCCAGCAGGCGCCGGAAATAGTCGCTGAACATGCGGCGATTCGGCAGCCCGGTCAGGGAGTCGGAATGGGCCATCTCCTCGAGCTTCCGCCGGCTCTTTTCCAGTTCCTCGGTGGTTTTCCTCAGCTCGGCGGTGCGCTCCTCGACGCGCCGTTCCAGCTCGTGGCGCCGCCCCCGCTGGTACGCGGTGCTGAGGCGCCACGCCAGTGTCAGGATCAACAGCAGCAGCAGCAGCGCTCCGGCGCGCGTCCAGACCGTCTGGTACCAGGCGGGGATGACGAGAATACGCAGCCGCCGCACCGGCCCCGGCACGCCATCCCGATTCGAGCCGCGCATCTCCAGCGTGTACCGGCCGGGCGGCAGGTTGGTGTAGCCTGCCACTCGCCGCGTCGCGGAGGCCTGGCTCCAGTGCCGGTCGAACCCGTCGAGCTTGTACGCATAGCGCTCGTCATCCGGCCCCGTGTAGTCGAGCGCGGCGAATCCCGCCTGCACGCTGTTGCCGTCATGTCCCAGCCGGAGCTCCGGCGTGACGCCCGGCTGATTGTAGAGATCGGATGGTACTGGCTTGCCGCCCGCAACCAGATCGGTGACGACGATGGGAGCGATGTAACGCCACGGATGAACCTTCCCGGGATCGACGACCGTCAGCCCCCCATCTCCGCCGAACACCAGGCGGCCATCCTCGGTTATTGCGCCCGACTTCACCCAGTACGCCGGAATCGCGACGCCATCGGCCTGACCCACAGGCGTGACTCTGAACGTCCCGGGGTCGATGACCGCGAAGCCGTCGTCCGTCGAGACCCACAGTTGCCCGTTGCCCGCCTGCAGGATGTCGTCGGCATTGCTGTTGGGCAGCCCCTGCGCAAGGATGTGGAATCGCGGCTGCCCCTGTCCGTTTCCCCCCTGGAGCAGGCAAACCCCCGCGCCCCATGTGGTCGCCCACAGACGCTGCTGCTTGTCCAGAAACAGCGAAGTGACCGGCGCCGGCAACCCGCCTGGCTCGGCCGGATTCACCGGAATACGCTCGGAGCTGTGAGTAGCCGTGTTATAGCGGACGAGCTCATCGGCTGTCGCGATCCACAGATCGTCGCCGGCGCCGCGCGCGAGAACGGTGATTTCCGGCGAGGAGAGCGGCAGAGAAATCGGCTGAGGCGGTATGCTCCTGGCCTGCGAGAGGCTCGTTCTCCAAAGTCCCTTGTGCGAGCCGATCCACAGCGTGCCCTCCTCGCTCAGGAGCGCATCCACGCGAATGGGCGCGTCCTTTGGAGAAGGGAGAGCGGTGAGGTGGCCGCCATCGGCGTCGATACGATCCACCCAGTTGGCTGTGCCGATATACACGCCGCCGTCAGGCGCGGCGGCCAGCGCGTTGATCTGCCCAACCGGCAGCGCGGAGCCCACACCGGCCGCAATGTGCCGAAGCGTCTGCAGAGTGGGGCCGGCCAGCGATACCAGTTCGACGCCATTCGCGTTCAGGCCCAGCCACATCCGCCCCTGCCCCGTGGGCAGCACCGCGGTAATCCCGCTGTCAGGAATGCGCCCGGTCTGGCTGGGAAGTCCCGTCGCGCCGAAGAAGCTGAGAATGCCGCCGCCCGGATGCGCGCGCCCCACCCCCTCCGTTGTGCCCGCCCAGATCGACCCTTCCTGATCCGTCAGCAGCGCCACAACGGAGTCGCTGGGCAGACTCGTGGGATACGCCGGGTCGTGCTCGATCCGATGCGTCTCCAGGGTCCGCGCGTTGACGGCAACGATGCCTTCGCCCAGCGTGCCCAGCCAGATCACTCCCGGTGCGGCTTCGCACAGCGTGTCGATCGCCGCCTTGTCGAGGAGGTGCGGGCCCGCTCCGCTTTCCTCGATCCGCGTGGCCTGCCGCGCCGATGGCTCCAGAACCCACGCCCCGGCCGTAGTCCCGATCCAGAGCCGTCCCGCATCGTCGAACAGCATCCGCCACACCAGCGCGTTGGCCTGGCCGAAGATGTTGTGCCGGCTGAATCGCGTCACGCCCGCGTCGCTGCGAAACAGTCCCGCGGGGCCTGCCGCCCAGATGCGGCCCTCGCGGTCCCGAGCCAGGCATTCCACCGGCACCGGCCCCGTGGTTCCGGCCAGCGGGACTGCGGTGAACTTCCCCGTCGCTGGATCGAGGTGATCCACTCCCCGGCGCGACGCCACGTACAGGCCCCCGGCTCCATCGGTGACCATGGCGAAAACAGTGGGGGAATTATGGTCCTTGCCCAGCAGCGGAAAGGTCTGGAAATCGTCGTGTGCCGGGTCGTAGCGCGCCAGGCCGCGAGAGCGCGTTCCAATCCACAGCGCCCCCTGGGGATCGGTGTACATCGAGTACACGTCATTGTCCGGCAAAGTCCCGGGGACGCCGGCCTGGAACTGGTAATTGCGGAAGCGATAGCCGTCCCAGCGGGAGACTCCGCTGCCGGTGCCGATCCACAGGAAGCCATGGCCATCCTGCGCGAGTGCCTGCACGATGGGGCTGGGCAGACCGTTGTCGCGATCCAGATGCTGAAAAATGACATCGGCGCGGCGAGGCGGAGTCTGTGCCGGGGATGCGGCCGCGAGAAGCAGAACGCATGCCGCGCCGGCGATGCGCGCAGTCCAGGACAAAAATCCGTTGCGGCGGGGCAGCGGGCGCGCCGCCGATTCCACTGCCGCCTTCCGCACATGCTGAGCGCATGGCGTGAGCAAAATCGCCACCATTCTCGGCCAGGGATCTGGGGTCATGATCCTGAAGTGTTCCCAGAATACTCGAACCCATGGCAAAACGAGCGTGCTTTGTGTGGTTCCCGCCTGCGATTCCGGTGGCGCCGCGGCGCCGGATCTTCCCAAACGCCATGCCGTGCGCCGGGCGCAATCGAGGCTCCGCGACAACTTTCTCCCGGAATCGGCCTTCTATTTTGCAGGAGCCGATGGCGGAAGGTCGTATCGCGCCAACTCACGCAACTCCGCGCAGCAAGAGGCCCGAAGCAGGAAATGATCGAACTGGTCTGGCGTTTTCTCGTCGGCGGCGTGGTGGTCAGCTCCTTCGCGATGCTGGGCGATGTGCTCCGCCCAAAGAGCTTCGCGGGGCTCTTCAGCGCCGCGCCTTCCGTGGCGCTGGCCACCATCGGCCTCACCATCCACATCAACGGAAAGCGCTTCGCCGCGCAGGAGGCAAAGACCATGCTGCTGGGGGCGGCGGCGTTCCTCGTGTATGCCGTGCTGGTGAGCTTTGTGCTGCGGCGGTATCGTCCGGGCGCTCTGAAGGCGACCATTGCGCTGCTGCCCGTTTGGTTCGCCGCGGCGCTGGGATCGTGGCTGCTGCTGGCCGGGAGACGGTGACGTGATCTCCATTCGGCTCGCTTCGGTCAGGGAAACCAGGCCGAGGGAGTATCTGCTGCGATTTGTCTTTGGCGGAGCGGCCACTGTTCTGGCCGCGCTGGTGGCCAGGTATTTCGGTCCGGGGCCCGGAGGACTGTTCATGGCCTTCCCGGCCATTTTTCCGGCGGCCGCGACGCTGATGGAGGCGCACTCCAAACAACGCATGGCACAGATCGGTCACGATGGAACCAACCGGGGCCGCATCGGCGCCGGCATCGACGCAGCCAGCGCCGCCCTGGGCAGCGTCGGCCTCGCGGGGTTTGCTCTCGTCGTCTGGCTCCTGCTTGCGCACCACAACGCGGTGCTCATCGTTCTGGCGGCGACCTGCGTGTGGGCCCTTGTCTCCATCGCGCTGTGGGAGCTTCGCCGGCGGCGTATCTTCGGGGTTCGCTTGCGCTGGATGCGGTAAATCATGCCCTTCCTTCGGGTGGGCAAACCTTACCGCATTGATTGCATTGGGTTTACCAATAGTGACAACTTCGACAACAGGTTAGAAACTGGTCAACGGCTGCCGAAAGCCGCATATCCCCTGGGAATGTCAAACCACAGCGGACATTCCGCGCGTACTGGCACCCCCGCGGCACATCGAGACCGTCGGGTACCCTGCATTCCGTGCAGAGCGACACCACGCGCCGGGGGCGCAAACGCAGACCAGCCCGGCACTTCAGCGCCCCAGCGCGCGGAGTGCTGGGAACAGCCGTCAAAACTGATCCGAGTCCCGCAGGGACGACGCTGATCCTCCCAATTCAGTACGTGCGCCTTTCTGCGCACACGAGCCCCAGCCACAACCCGCGCGGCACAACACCCCACCCTCGCGTTACCATCATCGGTTATGTCCGATCCGTTATTGCTGAACGGCCAGCCCCTCGTGCTGGACCAACTCCTCGATGTCGCACTCCACGGCCGCCCTGTATCCCTCGCTCCTGAAGCTCTCCCGCGCATCCGCGCCTCACGCGCCGTCGTCGACGCGCTGCTCGCCGGCGGCGGCACCGCCTACGGCATCAACACCGGCTTCGGCAAGCTATCCGACGTGCGCATCGAGTCCGGACAGGTGCAGGCCCTGCAGCGCAACCTGGTTCGCAGCCATGCCTGCGGCATCGGCGAGCCGCTGCCCGAGCACGCCGTCCGCGCCATGCTCCTGCTCCGCGCCAACGTCCTCAGCAAAGGATTCAGCGGCGTTCGCGTCGAGCTGGTAGAGCGTCTCGTCGCCATGCTCAACCGCCGCATTCACCCAGTCATTCCCTCGCGCGGATCCGTCGGCGCCAGCGGCGATCTCGCCCCTCTCGCGCATCTCGCGCTCGCCGTCATGGGCGAGGGCATGGTCTGCTTCGATGACCGCCACGTTCCCGCGGCGATGGCCCTGCTGCAATGCGGTCTGCCGCCGCTCGCGCTCGAAGCCAAAGAGGGCCTCGCACTCCTCAACGGAACCCAGGCCATCACCGCCGTCGGCGGCCTGGCGCTTGCCCGCGCTCTGCGGGTTGTCGAGCTGTCCGACCTCGCCGGAGCCATGACGCTCGAAGCCCTCCGTGGCACGCCCACGCCCTTCGACGAGCGAATCCATAACGCCCGCCCGCACCCGGGCCAAATCGCCGCCGCCGCGCATCTGCGCGCGCTCCTCGCCGGGAGCGAAATCCGCGAGTCCCACCGCGACAACGATCCCCGCGTGCAGGATGCATACTCGCTGCGCTGCATGCCGCAGGTGCACGGCGCCGCGCGCGATGCTCTGGCATACGCCCGCTCCACGCTCGAAACCGAAACCGGCTCGGCCACTGACAATCCCCTCGTCTTTCCCGGGGGCGAAATCCTCTCCGGCGGCAATTTCCACGGCGCGCCGCTGGCGCTCGTGCTCGATGCCGCGGCCATTGCCATGACCACCATGATGGCCATCGCCGAGCGCCGCATCGACCGCCTCGTCAATCCCGATATCAACGAAGGCCTGCCGCCTTTTCTCTCCCACACGCCCGGCGTCTCGTCGGGTCTCATGATCGCCCACATCGCCGCCGCCGCGCTCCTCAATGAGGCGAAAGTGCTCGCTCATCCGGCCAGCGCCGACAGCGTCCCCACCTCCGGCGGCAAGGAAGATCACGTCTCCATGGGCATGACCGCCGCGCTCAAATTCGACCAGATCGTTGCGAATGCCGAAAAGGTTCTCGCCATCGAGCTCATCTGCGCCGCCCAGGGCCTCGAATTCCGCAAGCCGCTCAAGCCCGCGCTCCGCCTCGGGGACGCGTTGGCCCACATCCGGCAATTCGTCCGCCCGCTCCAGCAGGACCGCGTCCTCTCCGGCGACATCGAATCCCTGGCCGCGGCGGTTCAGCGGGGTCAGTTCGACCCCTGGCGTTGAGGTCTTTTCGCCAGGGCAATTTGATTGTCACAATCTGCCGGCGGGCTGCGCCACGCCAAATTGCACTCCGCCATGCGCAGGCGCACACGCGCTCCGGGCCGCCACCGGCTCTCAATTCCAATTGCCCTCCTCTTCCCTTGGTTTGCTTCATCTTCACCGCGTCCGTACCATAGAGAAGAGACAGCTCAGGCGTCTGTCCCGGCGCGCGGATCTCGGGAGCGCACGAGCCATCGCAATTTTTCGCCGCTTCCCCTTCGGCCGCGCGTCGGAGCCGGGGAACTGCGGCTTTGGAAGGCAAATACTTTGACATCAGCAGAAACCACGGATACTCCTGAAGCCACGCCGGCCACGGCTGCCGAACCCGGCGAACACGCGCTCGAAGCGCACGCCCATGACGAGCACGAGCACGCCCAGCCCACGCTCAACCCCGACTGCACGCGGGAGATCGAGATCGATGTCCCCGCCGAAGAGGTCACGAAGAGCTTTCGCACCGTGATCAAGCGCTATCAGAAGCTCGCCAAAATCCCCGGCTTCCGTCCCGGCAAGGTGCCGGAGAGCGTCCTGCGCAATCGCTTCGGCAAATCCATCCGCGACGAGGTCGTCGAGGCCGTTCTGCCCCCGCACTTCCGCGCAGCCATCGAGGAAAAGGGCCTGCGCCCCGTCTCTCAGCCCCAGGTCAGCAACCTCCAGCTCGAGGAGGGCCAGCCGCTCCACTTCAGGGCCGTCTTCGAAGTGCTGCCTGAGTTCTCAGTGGACGGCTACCAGGACGTGAAAGTCGACAACCCCTCCACCGATCTCACCGACGCCGAATTCGACGCCGAACTCGACCGCCTGCGCGACGCCCAGTCCACCATGGAGCCCGTCGGCGAGGACCGCGCTCTCCAGGACGGCGACTGGGCCCAGATCACTTTTACCGGCGAATTGCAGGGCGAGAATGCCGAGGCCGCCGAGGGCGAATCCGCCAAACCTCAACCCATCGAGGGCCACGACGTTTCCGTCGAAATCGGCGGCAAGGATACCGTCGAGGCTTTCTCCGATGCCCTCCGCGGCTCCAAACCCGGGCAGGAACTCAAATTCGAAGTCAGTTATCCGCCGGAATTCGGCCAGAAGCGCATGGCCGGCAAAACCGTGGCATACGCGGTCGAAGTTCGCGGCATCCGAAAAAAAGTGCAGCCGGAACTCAGCGACGATTTCGCCAAATCCATCGGCGATTACGACAGCCTCGACGACCTGAAAACCAAGCTCCGCCAGCACATGGCCGCCGACAAAAAGCACCGCCTCCAGGTTGACGCCCGCAACCGCCTCGTCGATGCCCTGATCGACAAATTCCAGTTCCCGGTGCCCGAATCCCTCATCCAGAGCCAGATCGACGCACGCCTCGAGCGCGGCCTCCGCGCCCTCGCCGCCCAGGGCATGCGCACCGAAGACATGCGCAAGCTCGACTTCGACCGCCTGCGCGGCGCGCAGCGCCCCGCCGCCGCCGGCGAAGTCAAGGGCACGCTCGTCCTGGACCGCATTGCCGATGTCGAAAACATTCAGGTCGGCGACGAGGAAATCGAGCGGGAACTCCAGGTAATCTCCCTGCAAACACGCGAGCCGCTGGAAACTCTGCGCGATCGTTTGACCAGGGATGGCGGACTGGCTAGAATTCGTGAACAATTGAGAAGGGAAAAGACCGGGAATCTTCTCATCGAGCGGCTGGCGTAGAAGCCAACAAACGAACCACGGGTGACAACAGTCACTGACGGAGAGGCAGGCAATGCCTCAGAAACGAGAGTAGGCAGAAATATGGCGCTGGTACCCATGGTGGTCGAGCAGACAAGCCGCGGCGAGCGGGCTTATGACATTTATTCCCGTCTGCTTCGCGACAACATTATCTTCCTCGGCACACCCATCGACGATCAGATTGCCAACCTCGTCATCGCACAGCTCCTCTTCCTCTCCGGCGAAGATCCGGAGAAGGATATCCAGCTGTACATTAACTCTCCTGGGGGATCGATCACCGCCGGGCTGGCGATATACGATACGATGCAGTTCATCCGTAACGACGTGGTTACGTACTGCATTGGACAGGCGGCGAGCATGGGAGCCTTTCTCCTCATGGCCGGAACCAAAGGCAAGCGCTTCGGCCTTCCTAATTCGCGCATTCTCATCCATCAGCCCTCCATGGGCGGACTGGCCGGTCAGGCCACCGACATCGACATCCATGCCCGCGAGATCATCCGCATCCGCGAGATTACCAACAAGCTGATGGCCAAACACACCGGACAGGGACTCGAAAAGATCGAACGGGACGTGGAGCGCGATTTCATCATGAACGCTCCGCAGGCCAAAGAGTACGGAATCATCGACGAGATCATCGATCGGCCGCGCACGATCAAAGGCTGAGCTGAAGGAGTAGCCGGGCACATGAAGACGCGCACGGGATCGGAAGAAGCACTTCGCTGTTCGTTCTGCCACAAATCGCAGGATGCTGTCGCCAAGCTGATTTCCTCGCCCAGCGATTACCCCCGCGCCTACATCTGCGACGAGTGCGTCGCCGTCTGCAACTCCATCCTGGAAGACGATCGCACTGAAGCCGCCACCGGCGCCGCGCCCACCCACCTGCCCAAACCTCAGGAAGTGAAAGCCTTCCTCGACGAGTACGTCATCGGCCAGGACCAGACCAAGAAGAAGCTCGCTGTCGCTGTCTACAACCACTACAAGCGCGTTCAGATGAACCGCGTCCGCGGCACCGACGTCGAACTCTCCAAATCCAACATCCTCCTCGTCGGCCCCACCGGCAGCGGCAAAACCCTCCTTGCCCACACCCTCGCCAAAATGCTCGACGTCCCCTTCGCCATCGTCGATGCCACCACCCTGACCGAAGCCGGCTACGTCGGCGAGGACGTCGAGAACATCATCCTCAAGCTCCTCCAGGCCGCCGACGGCGACGTCGCCCGTGCCCAGACCGGCATCATCTACATCGACGAAATCGACAAGATCGGCCGCAAGGACGAGAACCCTTCCATCACCCGCGACGTTTCCGGCGAAGGCGTCCAGCAGGCCCTGCTCAAGATCCTCGAAGGCACCGTCGCCAACGTGCCTCCCCAGGGCGGCCGCAAGCATCCCCACCAGGAATTCACGCCGGTGGACACCACCAACATCCTCTTCATCTGCGGCGGCGCCTTCGTCGGCATTGAGAAAGTGATCGCCCGCCGCGTCGGCAAAAAAGCTCTCGGCTTCAAAGCCCTGTCCGACAAAGAGCTGGAGCCCGGCGGCGGCCTCATCCGCGCCCAGCGCGATACCGAGCTGCTCCGCCAAACCGAGCCCCAGGACCTCATTAAGTTCGGCCTCATCCCCGAGTTCGTCGGTCGCCTCCCCGTCATGGGCATCCTCGACGAGCTGGACGAAGCCGCCCTCGTCGAAATCCTCACCAAGCCCCGCAACGCCATCCTCAAGCAGTACCAGAAGCTCTTCGACTACGAAGGCGTCAAGCTCACCTTCACCCCGGACGCCACCCGCGCCGTTGCCCAGGAAGCCCTGCTCCGCAAAGTCGGCGCACGCGGCCTCCGCATGATCCTCGAAGAGCTCATGCTCGACCTCATGTATCACCTGCCCAGCAACAAAAAGGTCAAGGAGATGGAGATTCAGGCGGACATGGTCCACAACCGGAATCTCAACCTGCTCCTGGATATGGCGGGTTGAACCACCCGCAGCCGAGCCGCTCCCGCCGGTGTTGTACCCCAAAGTTTGACTACTTCCGTCACCGTGTGACTACTTTCGTTATCTTGCCTGCGGGTACCGCCTCTGCCATACTCAGTCCATCGGTCATAGCTGTTTCGCAACTCCTGGACCCGCAGCCCTCCCCCAGAGGCGGCGGGTTTTTTTGGGCGGGACTTGGCCGGCAGCGGCGGAACATGGCGCGCCGGAAAATCTCTCAATTGCGTAATAATCGAGTCGCCGCGTCTCGCTTGCGCCCAGTGCGTATCGAACGGTTCGCGGCGGGCTAACACGCCGAGCCCTCGGGCCCCCGATTGGCCCCGTCCCAGCGGCGGGGCCGCTTCCGTTTCATCCCCGCAGCCTCTGGTTATCCCCGCAGGCTCTGGCTTCAGTGGTCAGCCGCCCAGGCTCGCTACTTCACCCCTGCCGGCAGAAACACCGTCGCCGGAGCCTGCTCCAGCTCCGTGTCGCAGAACTCATTCTCATACCGGCAGTGGGGGCACGGTACCCGCGCAACCCGCCGGGGGTTGCGGATCACGTCGCTGGACCATGCCGGACGCACTGGGAGCCGCTGCCGGCACCCTTCTCTCTTGCAAAACCCTGTCCACCAAATAACAGCCATAGGGTCACTCGAACTCGCAATTGGATTTGTAATGGCAGGCCGCCCTTCACCTGGCGAAAGCCGCTCATACCGCTCCGGCAGCTCTCATGGATAGACTGCCGGGTAATGCTCACCCGCACAATGGTCAGCCGGTGTTATTACTAAATGGCTACGACTTCCGG
>DAHUYD010000025.1 GCA_027315385.1 Acidobacterium sp. | reverse complement strand
CGCTCAGGATGACGGAAGTTTTGTCTGGAGCGCTGTATGTAGCTTTGGAAGGAGTGAGCGAGTGAGTGCCGGAGTGAGCGCGGGGGCGGGCGTTTCCCTGGAGGAGCGCCATGCGTGGGTGGCGCTGGCGATGACGCCGGGCGTGGGTCCGAGGCGGATTTTGCGGGCGGTGGAGCGGTGCGGGTACGCCGCGAACGTGTTGCATTTGCCGCTGACAGAGCTGGAGGCGCTGCAACTGCCGGCGCAGGCGGCGCAGTTCATCAGCTCGGGCGAAGCGGCGCGGGCGGCGGATCAGGAACTGGAAAAGGTGGCGGCGAGCGGAGCGTCGGTGCTGACGTATCGGGATGGCGCGTATCCGGAGCGGCTGAAGGAGATCTACGATCCGCCGGCGTTGCTGTGGGTGCGGGGCGATGCGTCGCTGCTGACGTGGCCCGCTGTGGCGGTGGTGGGAACGAGGCATCCGACGCCGTATGGGACGGGCATGGCGGAGATGCTGTCGCGGGAGCTGGCGATGCGCGGGCTGATCGTTCTGAGCGGGATGGCGCGGGGGGTGGACACGGCGGCGCACAAGGGGGCGCTGGCGGCCAAGCGGCCGACGATTGCGGTGTGGGGCACCGGCGTGGATGTGATTTATCCGAAGGAGAATAAGGGATTGGCGGAGCAGATTGTTGCGGGCGGGGGAACGATCCTGTCGGAGCTGCCGCTGGGGACGTTTCCGGCGCCGCAGAATTTTCCGAAGCGCAACAGAATTCTGAGCGGGATGAGCGTGGGCGTGCTGGTAGTGGAGGCGGGCGAGTACAGTGGAACCCGGGTGACGGCGCGGTGCGCGCTGGAACAGAACAGGGAAGTGTTCGCGGTGCCTGGCAATGTGACGACGAAGAATGCGTGGGGGCCTAACCTGCTGATTAAACAGGGCGCGAAGTTAGTGTCGTGCTGGGAGGACGTGTGGGAGGAGCTGCCGACGCAGGTGCGGCTGGCGGTGGAGCAACGCGAGGGATTTGCATCCCAGGCGACGGGTGAGGCATCGTTATTCGAGGAATCGGCGGCTGAGGTTTCGGCGGGTGAGGCGCGGGTTCTGGGCGTGCTGCGCCGGGACGAGGCGCTGCAAATGGATGAGATTCTCGAAGAGCTGCAGCCGGAGATGAGCTCGTCCGAGGTATTTACAGCGCTGTTCGAGCTGGAACTGGCGAGCCGGATTCGACAACTTCCCGGCAAGAATTACGTCAAAAGCTTCTGAGTTCCGCGGTGGCGAGAGTCGTCTGAGGAGAGGCGGTCGCAAGGACCGCGTGTAGATTCCGGACGGCAGCTCGTGGTAGCTTCCGGAGAGAACGGCCTGGAAAAGGGATCGGGAAAGCCGGCTCGCCACAGGATGCGAGGCACGGCGCAGGTACTAAAGGGAGAAGATGAGTAAATCGCTGGTAATCGTCGAGTCGCCCGCGAAGGCGAAGACGATCAACAAATATCTGGGCAACAACTATGTGGTGGAGGCATCTTTCGGCCACATCATGGACCTGCCGAAGCGGGACATCGGCGTGGAGCTGGAGCACCGGACGTTCGAGCCGACGCTGATTGTGACGCCTGACAAAGAGAAGCTGGTGGCGAAGCTGCGGAAGATGGCGGCGAGCGCGGACGCGGTGTATCTGGCGCCTGACCCGGACCGCGAGGGCGAAGCGATCGCGGCGCATCTGGCGCGACAGCTGATGCCGGCGGTGAAGGACAAGAGCCGCATCCATCGGGTGACGTTCAACGAGATCACGAAGAAGGCGGTGGTGCAGGCCTTCGAGCATGCGCGGGATGTGGATGAGAATCTGGTGGACGCGCAGCAGACGCGGCGGGTGCTGGACCGGATCGTGGGCTATCAAATATCGCCGCTGCTGTGGGACAAGGTGCGGCGGGGGCTTTCCGCGGGGCGCGTGCAGACGGTGGCGGTACGGCTGATTGTTGAGAGGGAACGGGAGATTCAGCGATTCAAGGCCGTGGAGTACTGGACGATCGACGCGGCGCTGACACCGGCGCCGGAGGGCCCGGAATTTACGGCGCGGATGGTGGCGATCGACGGAACGAAAGCCGAAGTAGCAACGGTGAGCACGCCTTCAGTAGCCGACGGCAGGACGGCCGAAGCCATTGTGGTGGCGCTGGGGAAGGCGCAGTGGAAGGTTCGGGCTGTGGAGCGGAAGGAGCGGCGGCGGAGCGCGGCGCCTCCGTTTACGACGAGCAAGCTGCAACAGGATGCATCGCGGCAACTGGGATTCAACGTGCGGCGCACGATGGGCGTGGCGCAGCGGCTGTACGAAGGCGTGGACCTGGGATCGGAAGGCACGGTGGGCCTGATCACCTATATGCGTACCGATTCGACGCGCGTGTCGCCGGACGCGATTGCGGCGGTGCGCGGGTATATCGGGCAGAAGCTGGGCAAGCAGTATCTGCCGGAGCAGGCGAATATCTATCGATCGAAGAACGACGCGCAGGACGCGCACGAGGCGATCCGGCCGACGAATCCGGAGCTGCACCCGGATGAGATCCGGCGGTACATGAGCGACGAGCAGTACCGGCTGTACAAGCTGATCTGGCAGCGGTTCACGGCGTCGCAGATGGTGCCCGCGGTGTACGACCAGACGACGATCAACATCGCGGCGAAGGCGGATCGCACGTACGAGTTCCGGGCCAGCGGATCGGTGCTGAAGTTCGACGGGTTCCTGCGCGTGTACCACGAGGCCACGGATCAGACGGATGACGACGACGAGACGAAGAACGCGCTGCCGGCGGTGAACGACGGCGATGGGCTGCGGCATGTGCGGACAATTCCGGAGCAGCATTTTACGGAGCCGCCGCCGCGCTACAACGAAGCGTCGCTGGTGAAGGAGCTGGAAGAACGCGGGATTGGGCGGCCGTCGACTTATGCGTCGATTATCACGACGATTCAGGACCGCGAGTATGTGACCAAGGTGCCGCCGACGGGCAAGGGCGGACGGTTCTATCCGACGGAGATCGGGACCGTGGTGACGGAGCTGCTGGTCGCGAACTTTCCGTATATCTTCGACACGCAGTACACGGCAAAGCTGGAAGAAGAGCTGGACGAGATCGAGGAAGGCAAGGAGAAGTGGACGGATCTGCTGAAGGGCTTCTACGGGCACTTTGAGGAGGAGCTGAAGCACGCCGAGAAACACATGGAGAACGTGAAGCGGTGGGAGAAGCCGACAGACGAGAAGTGCGATCTGTGCGGCTCGCCGCTGGTGCTGAAGTGGGGCAAGTTCGGTTCGTTCTACGCGTGCAGCGCGTATTCGAAGGAGAAGCCGGTAGCGGTTTCGGCAACGGCGTGGAAGAAGGGGCCGAAGAAGGTTGTGGCGAAGGTCGAGGGCAAGCTGAAGTATCCGATGCTGGTGAAAGCGAGCGAAGGGGACGAGCAGGCGACCGTAGCCGAGGCGAAGAACAAGGCGGAACTGAGCACAGGCATCGAGAATGCGCTGGGGACCGGGCGCAAGGTGACGGTTGAGCAGGTGAGCTGCGGGTTCACCAAGGAGCACCACACCAGCAAGCCCGACCTGCTGGCGACGGATGGAGAGGCGGCTCCGGCGGAGGAGTACTGCGAGAACTGTGGGAAGGCGATGGTGCTGCGGCGCGGGCCGTTCGGCGCTTATATGGCGTGTCCGGATTACAACGCCGATCCGCCGTGCCGGACGGTTCGGCGGCTGAGCCAGAAGCAGCAGTCGAAGCCGGCGGTGCCGCTGAACGAAACGTGTCCGAAATGCGGGAAGCAACTGGTGCTGCGGACGGGCAGTTATGGGGAATTTGTGTCGTGCTCGGGATATCCGAAGTGCAAGTACATTAAGCAGAACCTGATCGAGGGGCTGAAGTGCCCGAAGTGCGGCGAAGGAGACATTGCCGAGCGGAAGGCGCGCACCGGCAATGTGTTCTGGGGATGCACGCGCTATCCGAAGTGCGATTTCACGTCGAATCTAAAGCCGGTGGCGCAGAAATGCGCGCAATGCGGATCGCCGTATGTGGTGGAGCGGGTGATGGACGGCGGGCTGTATCTGGTGTGTCCGAATAACAAAGAGATGATGCCGAAGCGGCGTCCGCGGAAGGGGCAGAAGGCTGAGGAACCGCAGAATGCGGTGGAGTGCCAATTTGCGAAGCGGATTGGGGATGCTCCGGCGCCCGCGCCGCGGCCGACGGCGGCGACCCATGGGCCTGTAGCGGAAGTGCAGGCGGTGGGATAGCTGCCGGAGATGCGGCGATACCTGAATCTCCGCGGTCTCAGGACACCGGGTTTTTCCTCTGGCCGCTGTTTCTTTTTTCTGCTGCTGCTGTTGGTTGCCCCGCGCCTCTGGGCGCAGGGACCGCCGTACCAGACGGACGATCCCGTACCCGTGGATCTGCACCACTACGAGTTCTATATCTTCGGCTCCGCGGATGGAACGCCCGCGGAAATGGATTCGCTCGGCCCGGCATTTGAGTTCAACTGGGGAGCGATTCCGCGGGTGCAACTGCACGCGATTCTGCCGTGGGGCTCGATCAATCCAACGAACAACCCGGCATATCTGCCGGGCGGGACAGGGGCCAGCGCCTTTGGCCTGACGGACATGGAGTTGGGCGCGAAGATTGCCTACATCCTGGAGAGCAAGTACTTTCCGCAGGTTGGCACGTTCACGATGTTCGAGATGCCCACGGGCAGTTATGCGAAAGGTCTGGGCGTCGGGCAGGTGTGGTACCGGCTGCCAGTGTGGCTACAGAAGAATTTCGGTCCATGGCTGCTGGACGGCGGCGCAGGCGAGACGGTGATCTCGCAGGGCGGGTACCGCGATTTCCCGTACGGCGGCTTCCTGCTGAAGTACACGTGGGGCGACAGGATGGAGTTCGGCGGGGAGGTGTTCGCCCACGGCAAAGAGGGCTTCGCCGCACCGCAAACGGAGGCCTCCACCATGATCGATCTGGGCGGGGTGTACCACTTGAAGCGCAATCCGAACGAGCAGTTTCTCTTCGCCTATGGACATTCTGTCGCCGGGCAGACGGAGAACTATGCGTATGCGGGGATGTACTGGACATGGGGGAAGGACAAGGGAAGCGCGCCGCCCACCGCGCTACTTTGGCAGGCGGCTTCACCATGAATCGGAAACGAGGAGCCGGATGGAAAAAAGAAGGACCCGCCGAGGCGGGTCCTTGCTGCTTCAGGAGGCAAACAAACTATGGGAGGTAATAGCGCATGGAGGTCTCGAAGACGTCGTCGGGGGCTACGGCGCTTCCGGTCGGATCGAGCGGGCCGCCGGCGCCTGACCAGATATTGCGGTCGAAGTGGCTGTACTGGAGGCCGTAGCGGAACATGCCTTTGGGACCTTTGTAGAAGTTGTACCAGTAGCCGGCGGTGAACTCCTGGACGTCCTTGGTGTTGCCGCCGCAGGGGCCGGTTCCGCCTGGGCTAAACGCGCCGCCGGGGAGCGCTTCCGTGTTGCACCCGGTCATGGGCGTGCTATAGAGCCCGTAGCCGTAGGTGTCGCCATTCTGAATATCGCGGCCCACGTAGTCGCCGCCGTAGTTCAGGTAGATATACCAGCGAGGCGTGGGGAAGAGCTCGATGGTGCTGAGGGCGGAGAAGGTGTGCAGTGGCTTGATGTTTCCAGCTTTGTCGAAGGTGATATCGGCAATGGTGGAGCTGCCGTAGCGGCCCACGCCCTCGCCGTAGAGACCCTTGAGGCCGATGCTGACCTTCTTGTCGAAGAGCGGTGCGCGGAAGCCGCCGCCCACACCGCCGCCGACCACGGTGTTGTTATAAGCGCCGGCTGCCGATTTCGCGGCGGCATTCGGATAGACGCGGTTATCGAAGAAGCGGGAGATGCCGAAGAGTTCCCAGTGACCCCAGCCCGGTTCGGCGGCGATTTTGGCAATCAGATCGGGAGCCACGTTATAGGAGTAGTTAGCGGTGGGATTGTACAGTCCGCCGCCCGCACCGGCCTGGCCCAGCACCTGGTTGGCGGGGTTGCTGCCGCCGGGAAGAGCCTGGGCATTTTCGGCCGAGACGCCGATCCAGAACTTGTTGCCGAAATCTTTGGCGACCCGGAAGCCGTACTGGCGCGACCAGACAAAGCCGGCTTCGTACTGTGGGTCGATGGTGCCGGGAAGGATTTCGGTTCCGTTGTCCAGTCCGTGGGTAGTTTCCGTGGCGAGGGACCACATCTGGCCACCGCTGACGATCATGCCATTCTGGAAGGCGGCGCGGGCCCAGAGCTGGCGCTGGCGAACCACGTAGCTGTTGGACTGATTGTTGTTGGAGGTAATGCCGGTGCCCAGCCAGTCCATTTCGTAGTACGCCGTCATGTCGACGTTGCTGAGCTTGCCATCGGCCTTGAGGGCGATGCGGGACTGACGTCCGGAACCCTTGAACTCGCTCATCTGCCCGGCGTCGGAATTGGCGAGTGGAATGGCCGTGAACGGAGTGTTGATTCCGCCGCCGGTGGCGGCGCTGCGGTAGACGGTCGCGGCTTCAATAAAGCTTCCGGCCGGCGAGACGGTGATGCCCCTGTAGTGGACGGCGTCGGGGTTCAGGACGGCCTTCTTCACTTCAGCAGCCTGCTTCTTGACTTCGACGACGGCAGCGCTGGTGGAGGACTTGAGGTCGTCCACGGAGGACTGCAGACTGGAAACCGCGGTGGTGTTGGCGGTGACGGTCTGCTGCTGCTGGTTGGCGGCCTGCTGGGCCTGCTGCGCGGCTTGCTGGGCCTGTTGCGCAGCCTGCTGCGCCTGCTGGAGCTGAGCATCGCGGTCGGAGAGCCGCTGCCTCAGGTCCTGGATTTCGCCGGCCTGCTGCTGCATCTGGTTCCGCAGGGCCTGGATCTGATCTTCGACGGAGGGGCCTTGTTTCGCGTGACTGGAGCGATGATGCGATTTCCGGGGGGCATCCGTGGAACCGGTTGCGCTCTGCGCATAACCGGCGGCAACGGACAGAGTCAGCACAAGGGTAGCAAGCGCCTTATATCGATGGGTCATTGAGCCTCTCAAATTAGGGAACGCGTGATGGGGGAAGTGAATGATGGCCGGGGTGTGCGGGCGCACGGAAGTGAACGGCAACGAGTGCGTGCAGCTTACGAGCGGGTCCGCCTTACCCACGGGCATCGTCGCAGGCGATTGTGAACATGCGGAGAAAGGACGATGAATGTTCGGGGAAAACCGGGGCGGCGGCGGAGGAGGGATTCGTGCAGAAGCTATTGCCGGGTCAGATGTTTACGGGAGGTAAAAGCTAGTGAAACTTCGGGTTCTGGCCGGCGGACATCAGGTTGGCAAAGATGCGGTACGCGCCGGGAACGGCCTGGGGAAGCTGGCGGTAGAGTGCGTAGGCCGCGTAGATCCAGACGCCTTTGCCGTAGCGGGCATAGACGAGGCCGCCCTTCTGGGGAAGCTGGGCGGGGTCGTGGGTCTCAGTGAGCGCGGTGTACTGGGGCGACCACGAGGAGAGGAAGGAGTGGCCGCGCTCTTCGATCCAGCCGTTGAAGTCGGCGGACGTGATGCGGTTGGGCCAGGTGAGGAGGGGATTCGCCGGATCGAGAAGGACGACGGGATCGGTTTCGACGACGACCTTCTCCGGATTGCCGCCGAGGGAGAGCGGGTACGGGGCGGGGAAGTCGTCGCTCTGATACTGGACGATGAGTGTGCCACCGTTGTGCACGTAGCCGAGGAGGCGCGGGGTGACGGCGGCGATGCCGTCGCCTGAGGTGTAGGCGCGGATGCCGACGATGATGGCGTCGTATGCGGAGAGGTTGGCCTGGGCGAGATCGGCGGGCAGCAGGAGGTGCGGGTGAATACCGATCTGCGCGAGGTCCTGCGGGACGGTGTCTCCCGTGCCCATGATGTAGCCGATGTTGAGGTGCGGCGGAAGCTTCACGTCCACGCCGCGGAAGGTGTAGCTGGCCGGCGCGTACAGGTAATAAGGACGGAGGCCGGGATAGCCGACGGTGGTGAATCCCTGAGTGAAACGCTGCCCAGCGCTGGTGGCGATGGAGTGAACCTGATAGCTCTGGCTGGCGAGCGTACCGGGATGGAGGGTGAAGGCGAAGTCCTGCGAGGCGCCGGCGGCGAGATGGAAGCCGGTTGACGGGGGAGTGGCGGTCCAGCCAGAGGGAAGATCGAGGCGGAGGGTTCCGTCGGCTGGGGACTGCTGCTGATTGCCCAGGCTGACGGTGAAGTTGACGGTGGGCTGGCCGACGGGGATGACACCGGCCGATCCGGAGAGATTCACGGAGATGCGGGGGACGACGGCGAGAGGCTGGAAGACTCCGCCGATGCCGTGGACGCGATGGAGGGTCTGCACGATCTGGCCGATGCGGATGGGAACGCCGCGGTAGGAGAACTCCGCCCAGCCGGCAAGCGGGTAAGGCGCGAAAGGACGGCCGAGCCAGCGCGGCGAGGGAATATCGTAGACCGCCTGCTCGACGTTGGGGCGGGTGAAGTAAGGGCGAGTGAGCCGGGCGTTGGCGGGAATCTCCGCGCGGAAGAGGACATCGGTGGAGACAGGCGCGGGATTCGCGGAGCCGGGGCCGGAGATGTGGGTGAAGGTCCAGCGATCGCCGTTGGGGTTAGCGAGCCAGACACGGGATAACTGGACGGGCGAGGCGGGATCAGAATCGGCAGCGGTGACGCGGACGCGCACGTGAATCCGGGAGCCGGGAGTGGCGGCGGTGGGTGTTGCGCTCGGGCCGAAGCGGGACTCTTCGCCGGTGGTGAGGAGCGCATTCACCTGGAGACCGAGGGCCTGAGCGAGAGCGGTGTTGAATTGCGCCAGCTTGATGTGGAGTTCGTGGTCGAGATTGGCTTTGTCGTTCGTGCTGAGGGAACTGGAGGCGATCTGTTTGAGCAGCTGCCGCGTGGCCTGATCGCCGAGCGCGAGTTCCGGCGCGATGCGTTCGGGGTGGGTGGGCTGGTAGCTGGACTGCGCTGCCGTGACATGGCTCTGGATGGCTTTCAGTCCGGCGACGAGGAAGGCCGTATCTCCGGAGTGGACGAGCGAAGCCATGCCGGGGAGCGAGGTATCGATGCCGTCGAAGAAAGAATCCTCAGTGGGGCTGGTGACGGGAACGCGCGAGCCGTAGAGGTGATAGCTGACGAAGGCAGGTCCGGGGAGCGGAATGGTGCCGCCGCCGTTCTGGGACTTCTGCATGCCCCAGCCGGTGCGGGAGATCTGAACATAGCTCTCGCCGAGAATGGGATCCCATGTGCCTTCGGGGATGCGGAGCGTGGGGGAGGGGTAGCGATCGATCCACTGCTTTGTGACGTAGTCGTAGAAGCGGACGGGCGACCACTTATTGGTGGCGTAGTCGAAGATGCCTTTGCCGCTGGGACGGAAGAAGGGCTGGCGGGCGTAGACCTTGAGGGGTGTCCACGGGCGGAGGCCCTGCGCGATCTGTTCGGGGCAGACGGCGGGATTGCCGGCGTCAAGGTACGCGTCCTGATTGGCTTCGCCGGAAGCCTGGTGCTGGCCGTGACCATCGGTGATGTTGCCGGTGAAGCTGGAGGCGAGGACGAGGGGGCGATCCTCGCGAACGACGCGGATGACGTCGCAGAGAACGCGCCGGCGTCCCCATTTTTCGTGGGCTTCCTGGAGGGTCTTGGAGAAGCCGTAGTCGACGACGGTGGAGAAGTACTGTTCGGAGCCGGAGTATTGGTCGGCCTTGAGGAGCTCGTTGGTGCGGATGAGGCCGAGGGCGTCATTCTCGGCGCCTGCCATGGCATCCTGACCGCCTTCGCCGCGGTTCAGGGTGTCGATGGCGGTGCGAACGCCGTGTCCGCGGGATTCATAAGCGAGCATGCCGCCGTCTTCGTCGTCGGGATGGGCGACGATGAAGAGCAGGCTGGCCCAGGTGTCGAGCTTGCGCAGAGTTTGCGCGAGGCCGTCGGCGCCGCGATCCTGGGAAAGCGTGTGCGCGTCGGGGGAGGCGGCAATCTTTGTGCGCCAGGGCACGACCTGCGCGGAGGCGGCGAGAGTGAGCAGGCCGCTGAGCGCGAAGGCGGCGGCGTGACGGCATTTGCGATGGGGAAAGCAGGTTCGTGAACGCATGGAATTGCGAAGGGACAGTGTATCGTGAGGCGCACCCGCTCGGTTGCGCGTTGGCGCGCGACGAGGGTGAAGCAGCCGGCGATCTGATACAAAGGCTGGAATGGCCGAGCAGGGAACGATGACGGCGGCGCCGCATCTGGAGCGGCGGATTGGGCTGGCGAATGCCGTCACGCTGAACATGATGTACATGATCGGCGTGGGGCCGTTTATCACGTTGCCGCTGATTGTGTCGGCGATGGGCGGAACGCAGGCGCTGCTGGGCTGGCTGGTGGGGGCGGGCATTGCGTGCTGCGACGGGCTGGTGTGGGCGGAGCTGGGCGCGGCCATGCCGGAGGCGGGCGGCTCATACGCATTTTTGCGGGAGATTTACGGGCGCAGAGGCGCGGGACGGTGGGTGTCGTTTCTGTATGTCTTTCAGCTCGTGTTCAGCGCGCCGCTGTCGATGGCGTCGGGGTGCATCGGGTTTGCGGTGTTCGCGTCGTTTCTGTTCCCGAGCCTGCAGCACCCGGTTTTTGCGGCGTGGCCGGGCGGAGTGGACTGGACGAATCTGCTGGCGGCGGGAACGTGCGCGCTGATTGTGGCGATGCTGTACCAGGATTTGCGCGCAATCCTGCGCATGGCGTGGGTGCTGTGGGCGGGCGTGATGGCGGCGATGGGGATGGTGCTGTTTGCGGGGCTGACGCATTTGCATCCGGCGCTGTTACGCATCCCGCCGCACGCGTTTGGATTCACCCCTGGATTTTTTGCCGGACTGGGATCGGCCACGCTGATCGCAACCTACGACTACTGGGGCTACTACAACGTGTGCTTCCTGGGCGGCGAGATTCGCGAGCCGGGGCGGACGATTCCGCGCGCGGTGCTGATCTCGATTGCGGCGGTGGCGACCCTGTACATTCTGATGAACATCAGCGTGCTGGGGGTGATTCCGGCGCACGCGATGCGGAGCACGGCGGTTGCCGATATGGTGGCGCAGACGCTGGGACCGAAGGCCGGCGTTGCGATTGCGTGCCTCATCATGTGGACGGCATTTTCGTCGGTGTTCGCGCTGCTGCTGAGCTATTCGCGGGTGCCGTATGCGGCGGCGCTGGATGGAAATTTCTTTCGCGTGTTCGCGCATCTGCATCCGAAGCGGCATTTTCCCGACGTGGCGCTGGTGGCGATGGGCGGCGTGGCCCTGGTGTTCTGCTTTTTTAAGCTGGCGCAGGTGATTGCGGCGCTGGTGGTGATCCGGATTGTGCTGCAGTATCTGCTGCAACAGGTGGGGGTGATGGTGCTGCGGGTGCTGCGGCCGGAGATGGCGCGGCCGTTCCGGATGTGGGTGTATCCGCTGCCGCCGCTGCTGGCGCTGGCGGGGTTTTTGTTTATCCTGGTATCGCGTCCGAAGGCTCGGCATGAGTGCTGGTGGGCGCTGCTGGTGGCGGCGGTGGGCAGCGCGCTGTATTTTGCGCGGGCGCGGGTGCGGGGAGAGTGGCCGTGGAGCGTGAAGGAGGGTTGAGACGTGGTGGATTTATCGGTTTTAGAAGGGAAGCTGGTGCTGCATGTTGAAGGCGCGGACAAGATTTTCGCGCTGAAGAGCACGCTGGAGATTCCGCTGGAGCACATTGCGGGAATTCGCGCCGATCCGGATGTGGCGCGGGGATGGTGGCACGGCTTTCGCATGCCCGGGACGCAGATTCCAGGCGTGATCACGGCGGGGACGTTTTATCTGCACGAGCAGCGGGTGTTCTGGGATGTGCATCATCCGGAGAAGACGGTGGCGATTGAGCTGCACGATGAGCGATACAACGAGCTGATTGTCGAAGTTGCGGATCCACAGGCTGCGGTGGAGATGGTGCGCGGGGCGATTTCCCGCGGCTGATCCTGGAGCGGCGAACAGCCGCAGGGGCTAAAGCCCCATTCTTTTCGTGGGCCAAACCGGCACGGCTGAAGCCGTGCCCCTTCAAACCAGAGACTGGGTCATGGCGGGTGATGTTTCCGAGGTCGCGAGTGTGAATGGCTTTGTACTGGCGGGCGGGCAGAGCACGCGCATGGGGCGCGATAAGGCTCTGCTGGAGCTGGATGGGCGGCCGCTGGTGGAGTTGGCGGTGGAGAAGCTGCGGGCGGTCGAGCTGGATGTGAAGATTTGCGGGGCGCGAGCGGACGCGGCTGCGGAGTTGGCGCGATTGGGCGAGGTTGTTCCGGATCGCTTTGCCGGGTGCGGGCCGGTGGGGGGGATTGAGGCGGGGTTGAGCGCCGGCGATGGTGCTTTCAGCCTGTTTCTGGCTGTGGACATGCCGCTGGTCCCGGTGGAGTTTCTGCGCTGGATGATGGAGCGGGCGGAGACGAGCGGGGCGGTGGCGACGATTCCCGTGGCTGGCGGAAGGGAACAGCCATTGTGCGCGGTGTACAGCCGGCGATTGCTGGATGGGTTGCGGGCAGCGATTGGGGCGGGACATTTGAAGACGATGCGGGCAATTGAGGAGGCTGCGGCGGGACTGGGCGAGCGCGTGGATCTGTTCCAGGTGGAGCCGGTGGCGGCCGCGTTGCCTGCGGGCGCGTGGCCCGTGGATGCGGGCCGGGGGGGCGCGCCGGTGCGGGAGTGGTTTTTGAATGCAAACACTCCGGAGGAATTCGCGCTGGCGAAGGCGAACCGGCAGAAACCTGGCTGCGGACCGGCCGGGATGCGTTGAGACGAGCTGGCGGACTTTGTGGGCAGTCAGGATTTCGTGAGGTTGTGGCCGGCGTGCGCGGCAACTTTCTCCGCTGTAACCGGCTTGCCGCCGATGCCAAAGTCCCTGATCTCTTCGATGGTGATGAAAGTGACGTCTCGCAGCCCGGGATAGACACTCTCAACCGCGTCGGTAAGTTTAGAGAGCAGGGCGTGCTTCTGATCGGTCCGGAACGCGCCTTCAACCAGCTTTACGTTAATGATGGGCATGGTTCGACTCCCTTTCATTGAGGTTGACAGAAGGCCCGACAGAAATGCTTGCGGGGTCCTGGATCATGGCTTCCGCCAACGATCCGGGGAGTGGGCTTTGAGCAGAACCCGCTGGAAGCGCAAGCGCAATTTCTGAGTCGGGATTGTACATCCGCGTGGCAAGACAGGGAACTTCAGATGATCCGGCCGCGTAGGAGTGGGTTATGAAGATACTCTATGGCGCGGCAGGCGCGGCTTTGCTGGCCTGCGCAATGGCGGGATTTGCGCAGACCGATGTGGCGTGCGGGCAGACGCTGAATGCCGCGATGCACTCCGACGGGGCGCTGGCGATCGATTCGCGGCCGGCGGGACTGACGATTGCCGGGACGGACCAGCAGACGATTCGGGTAACGTGCACAGCGGATCATCCGGAAGAGATGCAGGGGGTGCGGCTGAAGCTTTCCGGCAGCGGAAGTTCGGACAAGATGACGATTGAGGGCGGCACGACGCACCACGGGGGCGTGCAGGTGCGGATCGAGGTGCCGCACCGGACGAGCGTGCAGGTAAAGATGGGCGCGGGCGAGGTGAAGGTTGAAAACCTGGAGGGCAACAAGAACATCGTTCTGTATGCGGGGCAGGTGACGATCTCGTCGGGGCACGGGTGGGACTACCGGAGCGTGGATGCGTCGGTGGATATCGGCGAGGTGAACGCCCAGGCCTACGGCGCCGATAAGGGTGGGTTCTTCCGGCACTTTACGCGAGACGATGCGAAGGGACAGTATCGGCTGTACGCGCATGTGACGACGGGAGAGATCGACTTAGTGGGCGCGGGACCGGGTAAGAGCGCCGACTAGCGGAACACGATTGGCCGAACACGATAGGCTGAACACGGTAAGCTGAAGACGGTAGGCTGAAGAAAGGCGAGGATAACGCGACGCATTGGTGAGCCCCCCGGACATTCCTGTTGAAGTGGTCGAAGGCGGCAATGGCGGGCCAAAGCCGTACATCGCCTTCGAACACGTGTCGAAATCGTTCGGGAGCCTGGACGTGCTGCGGGATATCAGCTTCGACGTACTGCCTGGCGAGACGATGTGCATTCTGGGGCGCTCAGGGGTGGGGAAATCCGTGTCGCTGCAGCACATCATGGGGTTCCTGAAGCCGGACTCGGGGCGGATTTACGTGGACGGCGAGGACATTACGCCCTTCACCGAGGAGCAGATGCAGACGGTTCGGCGGAAGGTGACGATGGTCTTCCAGAACGGCGCACTGTTCGATTCGCTGACGGTGGCGGAGAATGTGGCGTTTCCGCTGCGGGAGCGCGGCGGGCTGACCGAGGACCAGATCGAGCAGATCGTGCGCGGGTTGCTGGAGATGGTGAGCGTGGCGGAGATGGCGGAGCTGCTGCCCTCGGATTTGTCGACGGGGATGAAGCGGTCCGTGGCGATTGCGCGGGCGCTGGCGTCCGAGCCGCAGGCGGTGCTGTACGACGAGCCGACGACGATGGTGGATCCGCTGATTGCGCGGCTGCTGGGGAACCTGATTCAAAAGCTGCAGAAGCAGCTGCACCTGACCAGCATTGTGGTGACACACGATGTGCGCTTCGCCGAGCGGCTGGCGGACCGGGTGCTCTTTCTGCACGAGGGGCGGGCGCAGTTTTTCGGGACGCTGGAGGAGATGAATCGGTCGAATGACGAGGTGCTGCAGCAGTTCCTGGAGATGGACATGGTGCCGGTGCCGGTGCTGTAGAGCTCCAGATCTCCATGCCTTAAAGAACTTCGACTGCCGCGGTGGATTTTGTGGAGGCGAGTGCGCGATCGCGGGTGGCCAGCGGCGCGTTCAGCGCTTCCGCGAGGGCCAGGTAAGCAGCATCGTACGCGGTGAGATTATTCCGCAGTTGCCAGATGCGAGGAAGCAGGACGTAGTGGGGGTAGCGATCCAGCGGCATATCGGCGAGGTCGCGAATCGCCTGAAGGGCGCGCTCAGGGGCTAAGGCCGCGGTGCGAACGTAGCGGCGAAGAACCTGAGTCACTTCGAGATCCAGCAGGTGCGGCGCGCAGAGGAATTCGCCGGGAGCAAAAATCCTTTGTTCGATAGCCGGCGCGGCTTTGGATTGCAGGAGGACCTCGACGATTAACGAGGCATCGACGACAATCAACGGGACATCCTCTCGGCGCGGACGGCGGCTGCCGCTCCGAGGCGAGGATTGACGGGCTGGCGCTGAGCGAGGCGGGCCCTCATCTCTTCCAGGGTTGGACGCTCGAGAGTGTGGCGGAGCTCCTGCAACAGGTAATCGGAGAGAGACATTCCGGCAAGGGCGGCACGAGCCTTGAGGGCGCGATGGATATCGTCGGGCACATTGCGGATTTGGACCATGGCTGACATGCGATGAGTATACTCGCATGTGGAGCACATGCTGAATTGGCGGTCAGCTCCGAAGAGGAGCGGCGGCTGGATTGCTACACTGAATTTGTGAAGATCGCGCTGGCCCAGATCAACCCGACGGTGGGGGATTTCCGGGGAAATACCGAGAAGATACTGGAGTTTACACGGCGTGCCCGGGAGGGCGGCGCGGAGCTGGCGCTGTTTCCGGAACTGGCGATTTGCGGGTATCCGCCGGCGGATCTGCTGGAGAAGCCAGGGTTTGTGCGGCGGTGCGGGGAGGCGATCGAGGAGATCGCGCGGGCGACGGCAGACGACGGCATCGGGGTGATTGCGGGGTACGTGACGCCGGCAGCGGAAGGCACGGGGAAGCACGTGATGAATTCGGCGGCGCTGCTGCGGGGCGGGAAGGTGGAGTTTGTCCAGTCGAAGATGCTGCTGCCGTTTTACGACGTGTTCGACGAGCAACGGTACTTTGCGCCGGCGACGAAGCAGCGGATTTGCGAGGTGAACGGAACGCGGGTGGCTTTGACTATCTGCGAGGACGCCTGGAACGACAAGAGCTTCTGGGAAAACCGGCTGTATCAGGTGGATCCGGTGGAAGAGCTGATGAAGCAGGGCGCGGGGCTGATCCTGAACATCTCGGCTTCTCCGTGGTGGCGGGACAAGCGTCCGCTGCGCCGGGAGATGCTGGCGGCGATCGCGGTGCGGCACGGCGTTCCAGTGGCGATGCTGAACCAGGTGGGCGGGAACGACAGCCTGGTATTCGACGGATCGAGCCTGGTGATTGGGCCGGATGGACAGGTGATCGCGCAGGCGAAGAGTTTCGAGGAAGACCTGATCTTCGCGGATCTGGAAGCGTGCAGTGGCGATTGCCGGAGCCAGGAGCAGGATGAGAGCGCTGCCATGGTGGAGGCGCTGACACTGGGCACGCGCGATTACGTGCGCAAATGCGGATTTGAGAAAGCGGTGGTGGGGCTGAGCGGGGGCATCGACTCGGCGCTGGTGGCGGCGATCGCGGTGCGGGCGCTGGGACCGGAGAATGTGATGACGCTGGGAATGCCGAGCCCGTATTCCTCGCAGGGATCGATCGACGACAGCCGGGAACTGGCGGCGAATCTGGGGATTCGGTACGAAGTGATCCGGATCGACGAGATTTTTGCGGCCTTCAATCGCGGGCTGGAGGGGCTGTTTGCCGGGAAGAAGCCTGACATCGCCGAGGAGAACGTGCAGTCGCGGATTCGGGGCGTGCTGCTGATGGCGTACTCGAACAAGTTCAACGCGCTGGTGCTGACGACGGGGAACAAGAGCGAGATGTCCACCGGGTACTGTACCCTGTATGGCGATATGGTGGGAGCGCTGGCGGTGATCGGGGATGTGGTGAAAACGCGGGTGTACGGCCTGTGCCATGCGCTGAACGCGGAGAGGGAATTGATTCCGCGGAGCATTCTGGAGAAGCCGCCCTCTGCGGAGCTGCGGCCGGGCCAGAAGGACACGGATACGCTGCCGCCCTACGATGTGCTGGACCCGATTCTGGAAGCGTATGTGGAGCGGTACGAAACCCCGGAGACGATTGCGGCGGCGCGGGGCGTGGATTGCGAGACGGTGCGCCGGGTGGTCGGGATGGTGGAGCGGAGCGAATACAAGCGGCAACAGGCCGCGCCGGTGCTGAAGGTGACGCCGAAGGCATTTGGGATGGGACGGCGGTTCCCGATCGCAGTGAAGGTACAGGTTTAATAAAGCCCCAGAAACCTTTGAAAGGAAAGTAATGCAAACACGTTTTCTATCGTGCGCAACGGTTGCGCTTGCTCTTGCCGCGGGGTGCCTGACGACTGGCGCACAGACTCAGCCAGCGGCACCCGCGTCCAACGCTCCGGCTCCGGCGGCACCCACGGGACCGACGTTTCCGCCGGCGCCTGCGTCGAACTTTACTGCGACTTCACCCACAAAGGCCCAGGTGGATTCGTTTCTGAAGGCATCGTGGGGATACGATCCGAACCGGGTGTGGGAGGTCTACAAGATCGAGAAGACGCAGGCGCCGGGGCTGAGCCAGGTCACGGTTCTGGTTGGAGAGAAGCCGAATCCGCGGACGGGAGGGATGAACTTCTTCGTGACGCCGGACGGGCATCATGCGATCACGGGCGAGTCTGTGATCGAATTTGGAGCGCACCCGTTCGAGACGAACTACCGGGTGATCCAGCAGCGGGCGGATGGTCCGTCGCTGGGAGCGCCGGGTAAGCAGTTCGAACTGGTGGAGTTTGCGGATTTCGAGTGCCCGCACTGCAAAGAGGCGCAGCCGCTGGTGCAGAAGCTGGTCCGGGATTTCCCGCAGGCGCATTACGTATTCGAGATGTTTCCGCTGGTGAGCATTCATCCCATGGCGTTCAAGGCGGCGGCGTTCGCGGCGTGCGTGAATCAGCAGGGAGGGAATGCGGCGTTCTTTAAGTACGCGGACGCGGTTTTCGCGGGGCAGTCGGAGCTGGAAGGGCCGGATGGGACACAGGCGCTGCGGAATGCGGCGACGGCGGTGGGCCAGAATCCGGACAAGGTGGAAGCATGCGCGGGATCGGCCGCAGGAAAGGAGATGGTGGATTCGTCGCTGCAACTGGGGCAGGATCTGAAGGTGAATGAGACGCCTACGTTGTTTATCGACGGGCGGGCGGTGCCCATGCTGGAGATTCCGTACGAGCAGCTGAAAAAGATCATTGAGTTCCAGTTCGCGAGGGACAAAGCTCTGCAGTGAGGGGGGCTGGATCTTCTATGCAGGCGAGGGGCCGCGCTGAGCGCGGCCCTTTAGCTTGAGCGGAAGACAACGCGATCGATGGCCAGCCAGCCGGGGCCATCGGCGAGGAGGACAAGAGCGAGGGCGACGAGGCTGAGAGGGAATTCGAATCCGCCGGGACCGATCAGGCCGTGATGCAGGTGGACGCGCAGAATGGCGACGGCCATATCGATGGCGACGGCGGTGGCGGCGATGGGGGTGAAGAGACCAAGGATCAACGCGGCGCCACCGAGGAGTTCCGTGAAGGCGGCGACGTAGCCGAGCCAGGCGGGCATTCCGAGGTGGGCGACGAAGAGGGAAAAGGAGTGGAGGGAGCCGGGATGGACGACCTTTTCCCATCCGTGGAGGAGCATGATGGAGCCGAGAACGAGGCGAGCGCAGAGGGCGACAAGGGGGCGAAGTTTCTCAATACGAACGATCAAATGCGTACTCCGTACCTGGCCCAGTTTACCGTGCGTGGGAAGTTTGGGGGCTGGATTTGGGTTGGGATAGGTATCTTTTTGATAAATGGTGGGTTAGGGTGGAGGGATTTCCTCAGAGCCGAGTGTTTTTCTCTTGATTTTCATAGAAAAAGTCCTTAGAATCATAAAGGTTTGTGACTGCCGGGTGGCATCAGGGCAACGGCTGCCGGGATTTAACCGTCACTTTTCAAGGGGATACAACTCAAGATGGCAAAGCGTCGTGGCAATCCTAACTGGGGCAAACCGGAACCCATTGGGCCGGTAGTGCCGACCGTAACGTCCTTCGAGCAGGTGGTGAAGGAGTTCAAGCTGACGCCGGACCAGTATGTCCGGTCCACGCGGCTGCGCGAGTGGGCGCGGCGGAACCGCAACTCGAAGTACATTCCCGAATCGCTGCTGGAAGCGTGGGGCTTCGAGATCGAATCCACCCTCTGACGGGAGGTTGGTGACTGCACGCAGCGCCGCCCACGGGCGGCGTTGCTGTTT
>DAHUYD010000193.1 GCA_027315385.1 Acidobacterium sp. | reverse complement strand
CTGAAATCAGCGGGGCAGGGATAAGAGATTGCGTACGGCTCCAGGGGCTGAAGCTCGTCTCCAAACTGAAGTGGTGCCCTGATACAAAGTTACAGAACAATCTCCCAGGACTTCAGGCTTGGATCGCTACCCCACCGGCTCCAAGTGCGCCGTGAAGTGGCGGAGGAAGGGTGCTTCGTAGGTGAGCTTCATGCCGCGGATGCGATCGCGGTTCTTCCAGACTTCGAGGATGACTTCGACTAAGTAATCGATGTGACTCTGGGTATAGACGCGGCGCGGGATGGCGAGGCGGACGAGATCCATTTGCGCGGCGGCGGCGAACATCAGCGTGCCGATTTCGACGGAGCGGACGCCGCCCTCGAGGTAGAGCTCGGCGGCCAGGGCCGCGCCGGGAAACTGGGCGGGCGGGATGTGGGGCAGAAAGGCGCGCGCGTCGAGGTAGATGGCGTGGCCGCCGGGCGGCTGCACGATGGGCACGCCTTCCTGGGCGATGTGGTTGCCGAGGTAGGCCGTGGAGGCGATGCGATAGCGGAGGTAGTCCTCTTCGAGAGCTTCCTGCACACCGACGGCGATGGCTTCGAGGTCGCGCCCGGCGAGGCCGCCGTAGGTGGGGTAGCCCTCGGTGAGGATGAGGAGATCTTTTTCCTGCTGGGCGAGCTTGTCGTCATTGGTGCAGAGGAAGCCGCCGATGTTGGCCATGCCGTCCTTTTTGGCGGACATGGTGCAGCCGTCGCCGAGGCGGAACATCTCCTGCGCAATTTCTTTGGGCGTCTTGTTTTCGTAGCCAGGCTCGCGGAGCTTGATGAACCAGGCGTTCTCGGCGAATCGGCAGGCGTCGAAGTAGAGCGGGATGCCATGGCGGCGGCAGACGGCGCTGACGGCGCGAGCGTTTTCCATGGAGACGGGCTGGCCGCCGCCGGAGTTATTTGTCACCGTGAGCATGACTAATGGAATACGCTCGCGTCCGACCTTCGCGATGAGGGCTTCGAGGGCGGCCACGTCCATGTTGCCTTTGAAGGGATACGGGTCGGCGGGGCGCTTGCCTTCGGGGATGAGCAGATCGACGGCGTCTGCGCCGGTGAACTCGACGTTGGCGCGGGTGGTGTCGAAGTGGGTGTTGTTGGGGACGACGCTTCCCTTCCGGCAGGAAACGCCGAAGAGGATGCGCTCGGCGGCGCGGCCCTGGTGCGTGGGGATGACGTGGCGATAGCCGAAGACGTCCTGCACGGAGTCGCGGAAGCGGATGAAGCTGCGGCTGCCGGCGTAGCTCTCGTCGCCTTCCATCATGGCAGCCCACTGATGTGTGGACATGGCGCCGGTGCCGGAGTCGGTGAGGAGATCGATGAGGACATCGTCGGCGGGGAGCAGGAACATGTTGTAGTAGGCGGCGCGGAGGAGATCTTCACGCTGGGCGCGGGTGGTCCAGCGGATGGGCTCGACGCTCTTGATGCGGAAGGGCTCGATGATGGTATGGGTAGGCATGACCGACCAGGATATACGGTTTACGGGTTAGGGTGCAGAAAGGGCGGCCCAGGGCGCAGCAGGATGCAGGATGCGGGAGGAGGCTTACTCGTAGGCGAGGGCGTCGATGGGGTCTTTGCGGGCGGCGGTCCAGGCAGGATAGAGCGCGCCGAGAATGGCGCCGGCGAGGGCGATGCCCGCGGCCTCAAGGCGCCAGTGGAAGGTGAGGAGGTAGGGCAAGGTGGGAAACTTTGCGGCAAACAACACCCTGAGCAACTGGGCCGCGCCAATGCCGATGGCAATACCGGCAACCGCCACCAGCATGGCTTCGCGGAGCACGAGGTTCATGATGTAGAACTTCGATCCGCCGAGCGATTTGAGGATTCCGATTTCGCGGGTGCGCTCCATGACTGCCGTATACATGGACTGAAAGATGACGAGGAAACCGACGATGACGGCGATGACGATGACGGAGTTGAGGGCGATGTTGAAGCCCGGCAGATGCTGGGGAGTCATCATGGACATCCACTCGGCGAGAGTCTGTGCTTTGTAGGTGCTGAGACCCGGAGTGCTGTGGATCTCGTCGATGATGGCCTGCTGGTATTTGCTGTTGGTGCTGCGGATGTAAAAGACCGAGGCGTTGCCGGGGGAGCCCATGAGGGCGGTGAGCGTGTCGAGGGGCATAAAAATGCGAGCGCCCTTGCCGTGCTCGACGATTCCACAGACCCGGAACTGATGATTCATGAGCCTGACCACGCCGCCGACGGAGGTGCCGTGTGCGCGGGCGTAGACATTGTCGACGATGATGCTGTTGGGCCGGGTGAACCTGCCTCCGGAGAGAAACTGAAAGGGCCGGAGGGCGTTGTAGGTGGTGAAATCGATGCCGTCGATGGACTGAACGGCGCCGCTGAGGTTGAGATCGACAGCGACGGGCGAGGAGACGGCGACGTGGGGGAGTTTCGCCAGCGCATCGGCGACTTTGGCGGGTACAGGCGCGCCGCCGACGGAGGTGATGAAGCTGGCGTTGGGAGGCTGGACGATGATATCCGCGCCAATGCCGCTGGTCTGGTGAGCGGCGCCCTGCACGATGCCGACCATGATGGCGACAACGGAGAGGATCATGATGACTTCAACGGCGACCGCGAAGAGACTGATGGCGGTGCGGAGTGGGCGGTAGAGGATGTTGCCGAGGACAAGCTTGTTCATGAGGCGATGGTGGGACTGGCTCCGCTGGCAGGATCTGGCGCCGAGCGAGAAACGCGGCGGCCTGAAGAATCCAGAATAGCAATGTGCGAGGGGCGGAGGGGGAGGGGGGATTGTGTCCTGTGGTAATAACCCTTCGGAGGTATTCCCAATTTTCGTTACCTTTGTACTATTTGTTCATTGTGGAAAACGGGTATTTAACCGCCGTTTCCTTTGACCTGGGGCTCTGAGAGTTCTATGGTTTGAACAACTCCGAATCCTGCCGGAAGGGAATCCTGCCAATGGGACAGTTCGGCGAAGAGCTGCGCAGCGAACGACTCTCCCGGGGCGTGAGCCTGGAGACCATCAGCGAGAAGACGAAGGTGGTCAAGCGCTATCTGTTCGCTCTGGAAGAAGAGCATTTCGATCTGCTGCCCGGCGGCATCCTGAGCAAAGGCATTCTGCGCGGTTATGTGCGCACCGTGGGGCTGGACGAAGGTCTTTGGGTGGAGCGGTTTCTGGCTGCCACCCGCCAGAACAGCGCAACGGAACCGGATGAAGCGTGGACGCAGTTTGTGCAGAATGTGGGCCGGTCGCGGCCTCGGCAACAGCATCGGGCGGAATGGTTTCGACGGTGGAGCGGTGTGGGGATGCTGCTGCTGATCCTGGCGAGCTTTGGGTCGTTCATGTGGCAATACGTGAATGCCCGGACCGTGGCGGAGACGACGCAGCCCCATGCGATCAGCGCAACGGTTACCTCATCCGGCCTCGGTAATCCAGCGGCGCGATAATCTTTCCCTCATCTGATTACCTCTGTACCCTTCCCTGTTTGCGGGATTATGCATAGCCTGGGGCTATGAAGCACGGGAACCTTGCGTTTGTGTGCACGCTGCTGCTGTCCGCGCCGGTTCTGCTGCACGGTGCGGCGAAACCGCACGCGGTGGCGCTGGGCGCAGCGCGGCACGAATTGTATTCGATGGAGGGCGATCCGGCAGGGGCGCGGAAGGATGAAACGCATCTGGATGTTCGGCCTCTGGTGGTCGATGGGAAAGTGAAGGAATGGACGACTGGGGAGGCGCACCTGGTGACGGACCGCAGTTTTACGGTGCGGCGCGCGGTGCGGCTGAACGATTCCCTGCCCTCGGACAAGAAGCAGCAATGGGTGTGGCAGCGGGGGCCGTGGCTGCTGGTGGATCGGAGTACAGGCAAAGTGACGGCGCTGCACCTGCCGGAGTTCGATCCCGGCGTTTCGCAGGTGGAGTGGTTCCGCGATTACGCGGCCTACTGCGGGCTGAGCACGTCGCGCAAGCAGTTGCTGGCCGTGGTGGCGCAGATCGCGGCGCGGCGTCCGATGTTGCGCAGGAAGCTGAGCGCGTGGAACGACGCGACACCTGTGAGTCCAGCATGCGCTGCGCCGGTGTGGCAGCGCGCGCCGCTTGGGGTGAGCTTCCAGGCTACGGGCGCAGCTGCCGCGACGAACTTCTCACTGGTGGGCGCGTCGGCGGTTCTGGTGGAGGACGATCCATAGCCGGGAAGCGGGTGGCTCCAGGGCGGGCAGCATGAAGGCGCTGCGCCGGCGGCTCGCGGCATCCGAGGGCATAGCATGAGGGTATGGAATCTCTGGATGAGTTGCTGCGACTGGCGGAAGAGGCGCACGGCCATTTATGCGCGGGGCAGGTGCTGGGAGTGCGCATGGCGCTGCTGGGCTGCCGGCGGCTGGGCATCGAGGAGCCGCGCGGGCGCGACCGCAAGCGGCTGGTGACGTTCATCGAGATCGACCGGTGCGCCACGGATGCGATTGGCGTGGTGACGGGATGCCGGCTGGGCAAGCGGGCGCTGAAGTTCCGCGACTGGGGCAAGATGGCCGCGACGTTCGCGGATCTGGAAAGCGGCCGCGCGATCCGGCTGGTGGCGCTGGAGAGTTCAAAGCAGCGGGCGCGGGAGATGTATCCGGACATCGCGAACAGGAATGCGCAGCAGATGAAGGCCTATCGCGAGATGGAGGATGCGGAGCTGTTTGGCGAGCATTGGGTCGAGGTCGATCTGGGACCGAAAGAGATGCCGGGCTACAGGGGGGAACGCATCGCGTGCGCGGCGTGCGGCGAAGGCATCAACTACGACCGCTATGTGGAGCGGGACGGCGCAATCGTGTGCCTGGCGTGCGCGCATCCGGAGCAGCGGTATTACCGGCCGGCGAGCGGCGAGAGCGCTCCACCGCACAAGGATGCTGCGGGCGCCGGATGCGAGTGCGGATAGGCGCGCGGATCACACGAAGCAGGCCGTTGGGTTGGCGGAAAGTTACAATGGCGTAGCTGCGCGTGTGCATCGGCAGCGCGAATTCTCCGGGGAGTGGAACGACACATGCTGAATCTGGAAGGCCGCGTGGCGGCTGTTTTTGGAGTGGCGAACAAGCGCAGCATCGCGTGGGGCATTGCAAAGAAGCTGCACGAGGCGGGCGCGCAGCTGGCCATCGGATACCAGAACGAGCGCATGAAGGCCGAGGCGCTGGGACTGATCGAGGAGCTGCCGGGCGCGGAACCGTTCCAGTGCGATGTCTCGAAGGATAGCGAGATCGATGAGGTCTTCGCGCAGATCAAGGAGCGGTACGGGAAGCTGGACGTTCTGGTACACGCAATCGCTTATGCGCCGGCCGAGGACCTGAAGGGCGAATTTCTGCAAACCACGCGCGAGGGGTTCAGGATAGCGCATGACGTGAGCGTGTACTCGCTGATTGCGCTGAGCCGGGGCGCGGCTCCGCTGATGACGGAGGGCGGGTCGATCATCACCCTCACGTATTACGGGGCGGAAAAGGTGGTTCCTCACTACAAGGTGATGGGCGTGGCGAAGGCTGCGCTGGAAGCGACGGTGCGGTATCTGGCGTGGGACCTGGGCAAACAGAACATTCGAGTGAATGCCATTTCGGCGGGTCCGATCCGGACACTGGCGGCGCGCGGCATCAGTTCGCTGGGAGACATGCTGAAGTACCACGCCGATCGCGCGCCGCTGCACCGCAACACGGAGCAGGATGAAGTGGGCAAGACGGCGGCGTATCTGGCGTCGGATCTGGCGAGCGGCGTGACCGGCGAGACGATCTACGTGGACAGCGGCTACAACATTATGGGGTTCTGAAAAATCCGCGACCTGCGCATTATCGCGCCTTACTTGCCCAACTCATCATCCAAGGTCCTCCCAGATGGAGCGGTCGACGGGAACGCCGCGCGCCAGGTTTTCTTCGCGGATGCGGAGGGTTTGCTGGCCGGGGTAGCGGATGTGCGCGGCTTCTGAAACAGGCTGCGACGATTGCAGGAACTGGATGGCCGCGTCGGCGATGTCGTCGGGATTGCGGCCAAAGGATCCCCCGATGGCGATGAAGACCTGCGACTGACCCGTTTCCTGGAGAGGGTCCGGAGGGATCTCGCAGGTGGCCTGGCCTCCGGAGAGGGCCGCGCCGATTACGTCGAGGATGAATGCCAGGCCGGAACCTTTCCAGAAGCCGATGGGGAGCGGGCGCTGGGAGGACTCAATCGCCGCAGGATCGCGGGTGAGCTCTCCGGCGGCGTCGAAGCCGCCGATGACGGGCAACTGTTCTCCGCGGTCGCGATACGATTCTAATGCGCCATACGAGAACTGCGACATGGCGATATCGAGAACGATGGGGCCGTGTGCGCGGGGGACGGCGAGCACCAGGGGATTATTGCCGACGGCCGGCGTTGTTCCTCCCCAGGGGGGCAGGTTGGGCATGGTGTTGGTCCAGCACATGCCGATCATGCCGGCTTCCGCAGCCTGCCAGCCGCAGGCGCCGCCGCGCATCCAGTGGTTGGTGTTGGCGAGGGCTACGCAGCCGATGCCGGACGCGCGCGCGAGGGCGATGGCGCGTTCCATGCTGCGCCAGGCGTTCGCGTTGCCGGGACCGGATTGGCCGTCCCAGCGCTCGAGCGCGCCGCACCGGGCGGTGCGCTCGGGGACAGCGTTGGGATGCACCAGGCCGCTGCGCACCATAGCGGCGAAGCGAGGAAAACGACGGACGCCGTGGGAGTACACGCCGTCGCGGGTTGTTTCCGCGAAGAGGCGGGCGCAAAGCGAGGCGTTCTCGTGCTCGAAGCCGAGGTGGCGCAAGGCGCGGGTGAGACGCTCGACGAGTTCAGGGAACGGAACGCGGACGATGCCGGCGGAATCCGGAGAAGAAGAGACGGAAGAGGCCATTGACTTGAGGATAGCGAAGCGGGGCAGAATCAGCCGGCCGTATCCTGCTCCGGCCAGACGTAGGCGAACGCGAGAGCGACCATGATGCCGAGAGAGACTTCGGCAAAGCGATGCAGGGCGGTCACCCACGCAGGCCCCGATCGGGGGATGAGCACAACAATGGCCAGCGTGACACCACCGAAACGATAGGCGCTGTTCCCGGATCGCGTGAGGGCGCAGAGCAGGCCGAGCAGGAACACGCAAACGACAAAGACGAGGAGATGCCTTCCGAAAAAGGTGACGGCCAGCGCGCCCAGTCCCGCTCCGAGGACGGTGCCCATGAGGCGCTGGCGGGAAACCACGAGCGCCGCGCCCAGCGACGACTGCGTGATGACGAGGGCGGTGATGGGGGCCCAGTAAGCTTCCGGCAGCCTGCACAAACGGGCCACCAGCAGCGAAGCGACAGCGACCGCAGTCGTCCGCACCGCATGCACCAGGGTCGTCCACTTGTTTCCGCCACTTACCATCGGTTCCCTCCAATTGTCAGCGGATTATAGCGGGATTGGCGCGGCATCACGCTGTGGAGGAAGGATGGCGAGGGGCAAGATCGCAGTCGCGCACGCCGATGAGATAGAGAAGGCCGTCAAGGCCGAGGCGTGAGATGGAATGGGGAGCGCTGGCGCGCACCAGGGGCTTGGCGCGATAGGCGATGCCCATGCCGGCGAGCTTGAGCATGGGAATGTCATTGGCGCCGTCGCCGACAGCGACGACCTGTTCGAGGGAAATGGCTTCGCGCCGCGCGATCTCACCCAGCAGAGCGGCCTTGCGCTCACCGTTGACGATGGGCGGGACGACGCGTCCGGTGACGATGCCGCCGGCGATCTCGAGCTGGTTGGCGTGAATGTAGTCGATGCCGAGGGTCTGCTGGAGGTGGCGGGCAAAGAAGGCGAAGCCGCCGGAAAGGATGGCGGTTCTGAATCCGAGGAGCCGGAGAGTGCGGATGAGGCGCTCGGCGCCGTCGGCGAGGGGAATGGAGCGGAGCAGGCTGTGAACGCGTTCGGCGGGCAAACCACGGAGCAGAGCTACGCGGCGCGTGAAGCTCTCGTCGAAGTTCAGCTCGCCGCGCATGGCGGCTTCGGTGATGCGGGAGACCTGGTCGCCGACGCCGGCCATTTTTGCCAGCTCGTCGATGACCTCACCGCGGATCAGCGTGGAATCCATGTCGAAAGCGAAGAGCCGGCGATTACGGCGGAAGACGCTTTCGCGCTGGAAGGCAATGTCGATGGAGAGTTCCTGGGCGGCGGCCAGGAAATCGGCGCGCATGGCAGGTTCGCGCACGGCGGCGCCGCTGGCCGCGAGCTCAACGCATGCAGCGGCTGCGGTAGCCAGCGGGGCGAGCTCGTCGGAGAGGCGGTCGATGCGGTCCACATTCATGTCATAGGCGGCGAGGATGGATGTAACCCGCTCCAGGTGCCCGGCGGTGAGCGCGCGGCCCAGCATGGTGACGATGAACTGGCTCCGGGGCCGCCCGCGGAGGCGGTGCTGCAGCGACTCCGGCGGGATGGGGGTGAAATGCGCGCGGAGGTTGAGCCGGCGCGCGCGATCGAGGAGGTCCGCCTGGAGCGCGGCGAGGCGGTCTTCGCCGGAAACATCGATCAGGATGGCGAGGGAGAGCGATTGATGAACGACAGCCTGTCCGATGTCGAGAATGGCGACGCCATGACGAGCGAGCGTGCCGGTGAGCTCGGCGGTAAGGCCGGGACGATCAGGCCCGGAGAAATGGATGAGGACTTGATGGCCGGGGGGCATCTACCTCCGAATATAGCGCAGGGGTGCGCGACGATGGTGCGAAGGCAGGGGCGGGGTTGAAAGCGAAGGAAGGCCGGAGCGGAAACCGCTCCGGCCCTGTGGCCTTCGGTTGAAGCGACGAACAGCGATCAGTGAATCAGCAACTGATCGTTGTCCGATATGGTGAGCGGAATGGCCTCTGCCGGAGGGGCGAAGCCGCTCGCGTTGAACGGGATGACAACCAGGGCTCCATCGTGCCCGTACCAGTTGGGAGAATCGCCGACTACGGCGTACTTGCCGTCGAGGGTGATTCCGAGAGCAGGCACGAGGCTGAGTGTTCTGGGTGGGTTGCTATTGATACTGTAAGTGGGAGTAAAGAGCGATCCCACCTGAACGAGGTTGCCAGTATCGACTCCGCTGAACATCGCCAGGCCGTGATCCGTGCCCACAATGGCCAGCTTTCCATCGTGGGTGATGGCGACTGACAGAGGCGAAGCGCCGCTGAGGCTAACCGGGGCGCCCACCGTGGGAGATGCCGGCAGGCCGGTGATCAGCCGAACGGTACCGTCGTCGGGGGTAACCACGATCGCGCGGCTGGAGTCGGCTGGACTGATGGCCATGCCATCCCTGCCATCCTCGGTGTATTCGGTACCGAGTGCGGTAAGGTCGGCGATCTGCGTGTATTGATGACAGACGGTACCCGCAATGGAGCCAGCGACCGGCGGCGCAATGTGGGCAACGGAAAAGACCGCGAGGCCGCCATAGCCGCGGGCGAGGAGGACGCTACCGTCTCTGGACATCACGAGTCCGTCGCGATAGTTGGGCACAGGAATGGTTGAGGCCGCAACGGGCGTGCCGGAAAGGATGCCGGAAACGACGAGCAGCGAGTTGTCCGCGTCCAGGGAGACGACAGCCTCGTCGCCGTTGGGAAGAATTGCGATGGAGTCGCCGTCGCCACCCCAGCTGGAAACATCGAGGGTGTTAGCGGAGGCGACAGGAGTTCCGGTTTGGACGCTGGAAAAGAACCGGACCGTATTGCCGCCGTCGACCATGATGCCCTGGGAGGCGTCGGGGGTGAGCGCTGCGCCGTCGAGGTCGCCCGCATTGGAATAATTCAGCAGATCCACGACCGGAGACGCGAGCAGCCGGCCATCGGCGTCGTAGAGGTGAACGACCTGGAGGCCATTCGAATTATTGGCCATTTCCGATCCATCATCGGCAAGCAGAACAACGCCCAGGTTGGAGACGCTGGTGTTGCCGCCTTCAGCGGCTCTGTAGAGCAGGTGCCAGCCAGGATTCAGCAGGCCCGGCAGGGCGACGGATGGGATGTTCTCGGAGAAGGCTCCCTGAGCGGCCACGCGGAAGGTCGCCTCGTCGGCCCACAGGTTGTTGTATAGGAAGGCGAGATTGATGGTCGCATTTTCGGCAATCATGTCGCCCAGCGTACCGCCGACGGTAACCGGAACATTGAAGGAGGGAATGGTGGGTGGATTGAGGCCGAGCCTGAACCCAACGATGTAGGTGCCGTTGGCGGTAATGGCAGGGACGAGGGCCCGATTGAACATTGCGGATCGCGCGAGTGGCAGCGGAAGATCGCTCTGGGCTATGGGAGTGATGGTGGCGATGGCGTTTTCGCTGACGGCGGCGGCGTCGAAGTTAAAGGTAAGCGCGAGGGAGGGATTGACCTGCAGAGTTGCCGCTGTCGCGGTACCGGGAACGAGCGCGACGGTGATTCCGTTGGTTGGAGTCACGGCGATCTCGGGGGAAATATCCGATTCGCCGGCGTCATTCGCGGCGGTCACAACGAAGTAGTAGAGGGTGCCGTTGACCAGTTCGCCGGGGGAGAAGGAGGTTCCGGTGATGTGGAGAACGTGGTTCGAGGAGGCGGTGGTAACACCTGGCGCGGTCCCGTAGTACACGTTGTAATCCAAAGCGCCGTTTACCGCTCCCCAGGTGAGCGCGACCTGGCCATCTCCGGGAATGCCGGACAGATTTGCCGGGGCTGCGGGAACGGTCGAGGAGGATGACGGGGTGCCTGTTGACTCCGCCGAAGCTACAGACTCCGAATTGGCAGCCACCGCGGTGACGACGTAGTGATAGGTCGTTCCGCTGACGAGGCTGGTGTGAGTGTAGGTGGCGCCGGAGATGCCGCTGACCTTAGTGCCGGTCGAGGGAGTGACACCCGCCGTGGTGGAGAAGTAGACGTTGTAGGAGGCCGCGCCGGTAACGGGACTCCAGGCGAGGACGACCTGACCCGCTCCGGCAGTTGCGGTAATGCCGGTAGGCTTATCCAGAGGCGTGGCGGAGACTTCGGCCGAGACTTTGGATTCGACTGTTTTGCGCAGCGCTGTAACAACGCCGTAGTAAGTGGTTCCGTTGGTTGCGCCGGGGTGCAGGTATGAGGTGGCAGTGATGCCGGAGATCTTTGTCCCGTTCGATTTGGTGACGCCGCTGGAGGTGGAATAGTAGATGTTATAGGATGTGGCTCCGGGGACGGCATTCCAGGTAAGGTTGACCTGACCCGTAGTGGCGGCGGCTGTAACTCCGCTGGGGACGGCGGGCGCTTTGATGCTGCTGCCGCCGCACCCGAGGATCAGCGCTGTAAGAAGCAGACTGGTAGCAGAGATTGACTTCTTCATGGTTGCACTCTCCTGACATACCTGGGCTGGAAAGGGAGCACCGGCGCAATGCCGCTGCCCGTGGGCACAAACGGACGGGGTTCGTGAAGCAACTCCCGCGTGAACGTTTGCGCAGATCAGCCAAGGGAGCATGCGTCGGTGCGCCCTTTTGCCGCGAGCGGCCCATTCGGCGACGGGGGCTCGAGACGGTGTTGCGAATCGGCTGCTGAGGGGACGGTAAGTCCGCCCCTTGCAGCCTGTATCGATCTATGCGAGCCGCGGATGAGGGGTACCGTCACGAGACGGGTTCAATCAGAAGTTCTGGCCGGAACAGAGCGCGGAAACGGCTGCGAAGGCGTGCCGGGTGAAGTGCGAAAACTCTGGTGCGGCCGGATATCCCAGTCGAGCGGCTAACCAACTTGCGGCGTAGGTTACCAGCTTGTCCTGATCGCGCTGTGACAGCTGTCACAGGCGGGCGCGGATGCGGAGCAGGATTTGCGCTGGATCAAAAATGCTCGGAGACCTGGCGCATCGAGCCACTGCCAGCAGGCTCATGCATTACTCTGGACTCACCTTGAAGACCAACCGCATCCCAGTGAAGACCGCCTCAGCGGATTACAGCGTTTACGTCGGGAACGATGTGTTTCCGGTGTTGAGGCGGCAGATGGCGTCCCAATCCGGGCGCCGCGTTTTTGTGCTCAGCTCAGCGGAGATCTGGGCGCTGTGGGGCAGGAGGTTTCTGGAAGCATTTCCGGCCGGCGCGCAGCCGACAGCGCTGTTTCTACCAGCGGGCGAGCGATGCAAGCGGCTGGCGCAGGTGGAGCGGCTGGCGGGCGAACTGGCGGCGGCGGGAGCGGATCGCTCTTCCCTGCTGATCGCTTTCGGCGGGGGAATTGTGGGGGATCTGGGAGGATTCCTGGCGGCGATTTACATGCGCGGGATCGAGTATGTGCAGGTTCCAACGACTCTGCTCGCGCAGGTGGATTCTTCAGTCGGCGGCAAGACCGGAGCGAATCTGGTTGCCGGGAAGAACCTGATCGGCAGCTTCCACCATCCGGTTGCTGTGTTTGCGGACATCGGCGTTCTGCAGACATTGCCGGATCGGGAGTTGCGGGCGGGACTGTTCGAGAGCGTCAAGGCGGGCATCATCCGCGACGCGGCACTGTTCAGGTTCATGGAAAAGAATGCGGAGAAAATTCTGGCGCGGGATCCGGCGGCGCTGGAGCGGGTGATCGCGGCATCGATTCGCATGAAAGCCGAAGTGGTGGGCAAGGACGAGCGGGAGTCGGGGCTGCGGATGATTCTGAACTTCGGCCATACGCTGGGTCATGCGATTGAAGCGGCGACCGGCTACAGGCGTTTGCTGCACGGCGAAGCGATCGCATGGGGCATGCTGGCGGCGCTGCGCATCGCGCGGGCTCGCGGAACAGCCACGGATGCGGAATGCGCACGGATGGAGCGGACGATAGTGGCATACGGCCCGTTGCCGGCCTTCCGCGCAAGCGCGGGCAGGCTGATCGAGGCGGCGGGGCGAGACAAGAAGAATCGCGCGGGCACGCGGCGCTTTGTTCTGCCTCAGGGAATCGGAGATGCCGTGGTGGTGGAAGATGTAACGGACGCGGAGCTTGAGGATGCGGCGCGGTGGGTGCTGGCGCGGGCGAGAGGATAACGGTGAGTGGTACAGAGGCCGGATCGCCAGGAATGACAGCGGGGATGACGATGGGCCCTGAGGCGGATGCCGGATAGCGAATCCGCGGCGACGGCCGGGGAGTGCTGTCAATCTACGGCGAGGCTGAGCTGGTGGCGCACGTCGGCGCCGCGGACCCAGAAGATCACGTCGGTGGCGATGTTGGTGGCGTGATCGGCGATGCGCTCGAGGTTGCGGGAGATAAGGATCGCGGGAAGAGCCAGGTCGGCGCACTCCGGATGTTCCTGGATGCGGCGGGTGAGGTCGGTAATGGCCACGCGGTTCATGCGGTCGATCTCGTCGTCCATGTCCAGGACGGATTCGGCGACGGGCACATCGCCATCGAGGAGAGACTGAATGGCGGTGCGGATCATGCGGGTGGCAAAGTCGCCCATGCTGGCGAGGTCGACGGGCAGGTCACTGGATTCCTGATCGACCAGATCGAGGGTGCGGACGGCGATGCTGACGGCTATGTCGCCGATTCTTTCGAGGTCGGCATTGATTTTGATAACGGCGAGAATGAAGCGGAGATCGATGGCCATGGGCTGCTCCTTGGCGAGCAGTTCATAGGCCATCTCGTCCACCTCGCGCTGAGCGGAATTGATGGCGGTCTCGTTATCGCGGACATACTGGCAGAGGCCGGTGTCGCGCTGCAGCCACGCATCCACGGCGGACTCCACGGCCTGCTGCGACAAGGCCGCCATGGCCAGCAGCTTGTCTTTCAGCTCGGCGAGCTGCAAATGGAAATGAATCCGGGGCAAATATTCCTCCTGCGAGGGTGGCAAGCCGCTCGCCATGGGTGGCTCAATCCTTGTATTGTGCACCCGCGGAGATCAAAGGCATGCAAAATCCGCGCGAAATCGGGTTACTTCTATGAGTCGGGACCCACGAACATTCGACGCGCGGGCAATGGAAAAGGCAGAGCGATCAGCGCAGCCGCAATTCCGCCAGCTGAGCGGCCTCGTAAATCTGATCGAAGGAATCGACGGCATAGAGCACCTTTTGCTCCTCGGAAACGAGGAACTTCTGATTGAGGACGAGATCGAGATCGAAGTCGCGAATTTCGGGGCGTCCCTCGATGACATGGGTTCCCTCGCCGTGGGAAGAAATCAGTCCGCTGCCGTAGAGTTTAATTTTTCCGTGCTGGCGGATGACGCCGAACTCGACGGTGAACCAGAAGAGGCGGCCCATTTTCTCCAGCTTTTCTTTGTCGCCCATGAGGCCGGCGCAAAACCGGCCGTAGTGCTGGAGAAAATCGGCGAAGACGGGGTGGGCGTGCATGGGGACATGGCCGAAGACGTCGTGAAAGATGTCGGGCTCGGGCGTGTATTCCATGGACTCGCGGCCGCGGATGTAGGTGGTGGTGGGAAACTGGCGCGCCGCGAGCATCTCGAAGAAGGCGTCCGGGGGCAGAAATCCGCTGACGGGAATGGCATTCCAGCGGGTGCGCGGAGCAAGGCGGCGGTTGACGTGGGTGAGGTTGGGGATCGTATCCTCGCGAAGGCCGATCTGCTGAAAGCCGTCGAGATACTCCTGGGCAGCGTGATCGCGGAGCTGGGGCATGCGCCGCCGCACGAGTTCGGCCCAGATGGCGTGTTGATCGGGCGTGTAGGCGTCCCAGTCCTGCTGAATCAAATAGGGCTGGGCAACGGACAGGGGCTCGACAGACATGCCGGCGGCGATCCCAGGAGGATTCATAAAAGCACCTCAACAAAACCTATGAGAATGTCACCCCTGCTGCGGGGATGTCAAACCGGGCATCGCGCCGCCGCGGGAGGGAGATACTACTTCTTTTTGACGGTGGAGGGGACGGGGGGCGCAACCGGCGGCAAATCGTAGATCTCAATCGCGCCGTGGCGCAACACGGCGAAGCGAAGGCCGTCCGGAGAGAGGACGGCATTCTGGCCGGCGGTGAGGACTGGCGAAACGTCCCGCACGAGCACGGGGGCGCCGGTTTCGGTGTCAAAGACGCCGACCATCTGGCCCACGATCTGGTCAGAGTCCAGGGTGGAGCCGACAATGCTCATGGGCACATTGATCTCGACGGTTTCGTAGGCGAAGCGGCTGCCGTTCTGCGCGAAATCGAAGGACGGCCACACATATTTCTGCAGCCAGGTGTCGTGCCACAGTTCCTTGCCCGCGAGATTCACGGCAAAGACCTGGTGGGCGTTGTTGGTGCGCGAGCACCAGGAAACCAGGGCGACCGTGTTGCTGAGAGGCTGCGTCTGAGGCCGGCAAAAGGAACGGACAGCGCCGACCAGCCGCTGTGCGCCGGAAAACGGGTCATCGCGGATGAGCCAGGAGGCGATGCCCTTGCCCTCGGCGACATCGATGAGGCCATCGCCGGTCAAAGGCAGACTCGCCGCCTGATTCAGTTCGCTCGCCGCCAGCGGCTTTTTGGATCCCGCCGGCAGTATGGCAACCTTGACCGGGGTCCGGGTTCCGGTGCCGGATTCCAGGCTGGGCCCGGTGTGGGCTTTCGCGGGATCGTCGAACTCCACCACCATCCATTTTCGTTGCGGCGAAATCTCCACAAAGCGCAGGGTCTGCGGCGTCTCCAAATAGGGTTGCAACTGGAGCGACGGACCTACGAGGTAGAGAGTGCTTTTGATGCGCAACAGGAATTTGCCATCGACGAACGGCCACAGGTATGGATCGCGGTCGTGCAGGCGCCACTGGGTCTGGTTGAGAAGGCGGCCGGTGTGGGCGTCCAGAACGACGGCGCGGATTTCCTGGTCTACATCGTGATCTCCGGGCAGGCGCTTCATGAGGCCGGTGACATGGAACGTGAAGAGCAGGTGGCCGTCGTCGAAGAACCCCATGGCCGCCGAGGAGAGGCGATAGTTGGTATAAAACGCTCCTGGGGGCAGATAGCCGAGTGGCGCTACAGGGATGCGCAAAGTCGGCTGGAGCGCCGGCGTGTGGGATGGTTTATCGGTGCGCGGTTCCGCCGCGCAGAGGATGGTGGCCGCCATCAGTCCGAATCCGAGGATTTCTCCAGCTCGCCGCCGCATTCGCAGGATCACAGTACTCTATTGTCCGCACGACGCGGGCCGGAGGGCAACTGGAGGGGGCCGGAGAGGCCGATTTGACGGAACGCGACAATGTGGGTATAAAACTTGGTTCTGAAGGGCTGCGGCAGCGACGGAAGATGCGCAGACAGCCTGACGGGGACAAAATAACTATGGCTCGAATGCATGAAGCACGGGAAACACCAACAGCGCGACGGCCCAGGACGGCATCCGCCAAAGGCCGGCCCTCCGGCGGAGAGGGCCCGGCGCGGGTGTACCAGGACTATCAGGCTGCGCTGGCGCTGATGCAGGAGAACAAGTTCGAGAAGGCTCGGGCCCACTTCGAGAAAGTTCTGCGCGACGCTCCACCGGAGCTGGTGGAGCGGGTGCGGATGTATCAAAGCGTCTGCGAGCGGCGCAGCGTACACTCGTCGCTGAGCTTCGCGACGCCCGAGGAGCGGTACGACTACGCGGTATCGCTGCTGAATGGGGGAAACTTCGAGGATGCGCGCGAACAGTTCGAATCTATTCTGGCGGCTTGCCCCGACTGCGACTTCGCGCATTACGGCGTGGCACTGCTGAACAGCATGACGGGCCAGAACGAAGAGGCGCTGGAACACCTGGCGCGGGCAATCGAGCTGAATCGAGGGTTGCGCATTCAGGCGCGCACCGATCCGGATTTCAGCGACATGGTCGACGATCCGCGGTTCACTGAACTGCTCTATCCCGAAGTGTCGTAGCGTCATCTGTGCGCGGGTTTAGACTCGACAGAGCAGCCCGAGCGAACTCTGTGAGCATATCCGTTTCGACATCCGTGGCTCCTTCCATTCGTCCGCAGGACCCGGGACCGGCGGCACCGGCGGCGTTGCGGGTAGTCGCCATCGGCGGAGGCACGGGCCTGTCGACGCTGCTGCGCGGGCTGAAGTACCGCGTTCCGCACGGCGCGGGCCTCCTGAAGTGCCGGCGCGCTCCACTGGTGGCCGATCTGACGGCGGTGGTGACGGTGACGGACGACGGGGGGTCCAGCGGGCGGCTGCGCCGGGATTTCAACATGCTGCCTCCGGGGGACCTGCGCAACTGCATGGTGGCGCTTTCTGAGGACGAGCGGCTTATCTCGCGGCTGTTCCGCCACCGGTTCGGCAGCGGCGGGGAGCTGGCGGGGCACAACTTCGGCAACCTGTTCATCGCCGCGCTCACGGAGATGACGGGCGATTTTACTCTGGCCATTCGGCTGGCGGCGGAGATTCTGGCCACGCGCGGCCACATACTGCCCGCGACCCAGGCGAACGTGACACTGGCCGCGCGGATGGAGGACGGCTCCGTCGTGCGAGGCGAGACCAGGATCACGGCAAGCCGGCTGCGCATTGTGGAGCTGACACTGGAGCCACCCGATCCTCCTCCGCCGCCGGAGACGCTGGAAGCGATTGCCGCCGCCGACCTGATCACGGTGGGTCCGGGGTCGCTTTACACCAGCATCATCACCAATGTTCTGGTGCGCGGTTTTGCGGAAGCTCTGGAAGAGGCGCGGGCGGCGCGGGTCTTCGTCTGCAACCTGATGACCCAGGCGAACGAGAGCCTGCACCTGACGGCTTCACAGCACATCGAGCGCATCTACGAGCACGCGGGACGGCCGATCTTCGACTACGCGCTGGTGAACACCGCGCCTGTTTCCGAGGCGCTGCGCGAGCGGTACGCGGCACAGGGGGCCGAGGTGACGGTGGCCGACGTGGACCGCATCGAGGCGATGGGGATTCGCTGCGTAACGGGCGACTTCGCGGAGGAAGGCGACGTGCTGCGCCACGCCGCGGACCGGGTGACGGACGCGCTGCTCTCGCTGCCGATGCGGCCGGGTGGGGGGCGCGAGTAAGTAGTCACACCCGGGGACATCTGCCGCCGTCCGGCTGCGCAGAAGGGGAACACATCAACCCGTCAGAAATCAGTCAGAGCACCAGGGCCTGTTATTCGCTTTCGCGCGGGCTCCGGTCCCTGGTCTTGCTGAGCTGGCCGCAGGCGGCATAGATGTCGCGCCCGCGGGGGCGGCGGATAAAGGCCGGAACGTCCGCGGCGCGCAGGCGCTGCTGAAACCGGGCAACTGCCTGGGGATCGGGCATGGCAAAGGGCACATCGGGGCCGGGATTCCAGGCGATCAGATTGATCTTCGCAGGGAAATTCGCGCGCCGCACCAGCTTGACGACTTCGTCAGCGTGCCGCGGCTGGTCGTTGACGCCGGCCAGCAGCACATATTCAAAAGTGATGCGCTCGCGGGGACGCAGCGGCACTTTCCGGACAGCGTCGATCACGTCTGCGATCGCCCACTTGCGGGTGATCGGCATGATGCCTTCGCGGACGGCGTCGTTGGGCGCGTTCAGGGAGATAGCGAGGTGGGGACGCACAGGCTCCCCGGCAAAGCGCAGGATGCCCGGCACGATTCCCGAGGTGGAGACGGTCATGCGCGACTCCGGAACGCCCATAGGCCCGGCGAGGAGGCGCACCGCGTCCATGAAGGCGTCGTAGTTCAGGAAAGGCTCGCCCATGCCCATGAAGACGAGGCTGATGCGGTCGCGTCCCGGCTCGGCCTGGTGGCGGTTGAGAACGGCGGCCACCTGTCCGGCGATTTCGCCCGGCGACAGATTGCGGATGATTCCCAACTTTGCGGTGAGGCAGAACTGGCAGTTGACAGCGCAGCCGATCTGGCTGGAAACGCAGATGGTGGAGCGGGTCCAGGTCCGGCCAGCCGGAGCGCCAGGCTCGAGATGGGTTGAGGAATCGTCGTCTTCGGCTCCGTCACCATCCGGCATCCAGACAGTCTCGACCGTTTGCCCATCCGCGCAGGCGATGAGGTACCGCTCGGTGCCGTCGGTCGAGCGAAAGGTCTCGGCAATCTCCGGCAGACCGGCGCGGAACCCTGCCGCGCTCACCTGTTCCCGCAGCTCTTTGGGCCAGGTTGTGATCTGGTCCAGGCTTGCGACCCGCTGGGTATAGAGGGCTGCCTGGAGCTGGCGAATTCGCCATCCCGGGAGCCGAAACCGGGCGAGTGTATCGCTAAGTTGCTGATTCTGAAGGCCAAAAAGTCCTTCACCGCGGAGGGGTCCGGCAGCGTCTAAGATGGAGGTATCGAGTTTCCCGCCGGCAGTCATCCTGATTTCGAGCATAGCGCATCGAAAGCCGGCAGGGCCCCATTCCTCGAGGCGCACGCACACCGATGAACAGCGAACGCAATATCCGCCGAACTGTGTTGCCCAGCGGGCTGATCGTGCTCACGGAGCGCATGGAGCACGTGCGCTCGGTGGCGATGGGCGTGTGGATGCGCGCCGGTTCCCGGCACGAGCTTCCGGAGTTGAACGGGATCTCGCATTTTGCTGAGCACATGGTGTTCAAGGGCACGAAGTCGCGCTCGGCCCAGCGCATCGCGCGCGAAGTGGACGCGATCGGCGGCAATCTGGATGCATTCACAGGCAAAGAGACAATCTGCTTCAACATGAAAGTGCTGGACGACCACGTTCCGACGGCGCTCGATGTGCTGTCGGACCTGGTCCTGAATCCTGTATTTGCCAGCGAGGAGATCGCGCGGGAGCGGGGCGTGATCCTGGAAGAGATCAAGATGGACGAGGACAATCCCGACACGCTGGTTCACGAGATCTTTACCCAGAGCTTCTGGAAGGATCATCCGCTGGGCAAGCCGATTCTGGGGACGCGGGAAACGGTGCGCAGCTTTGAGCAGAACACGCTGCTGCGGTTCTACGAGCAGCGCTTTCTGGGCGGGAACATGGTGTTCTCGGCGGCCGGCAATCTGGAGCACGACAGCTTTGTGGAGCTGGTCACGCGGCACTTCGGGAGCCTGGGATCGGGCATGGCGTGCGGCGATACGGTGGTGCCGCAGGTGACGCCGCGCATCAATCTGCGCAACAAGAAATCGCTGGAGCAGGTGCAGCTTTGCCTGGGAGTGCAATCGCCGCCGGTGGCCGACGAATCGCGGTACATCACGCTGCTGCTGAACACGATTCTGGGAGGCGGGATGAGTTCGCGGCTCTTCCAGACGGTGCGCGAGGAGCGGGGGCTGGTGTATTCCATCTACAGCGACCTCAACCCATACCGGGATACAGGCTCGCTCTGCGTGTATGCGGGAACATCCGCGGACCGCGCCGTACAGGTGATCGACCTGATCATGGAGGAGTTCCGCCGGCTGAAGACGGAACCTCTGCAACCGGATGAGCTGCGGCGCGCAAAGGATCAGCTGAAGGGCAATCTGCTGCTGTCGCTGGAAAGCTCGATGTCGCGGATGTCGAACCTGGCCCGCCAGCAGATGTACTTCGAGCGCTTCTTCGGACTGGATGAGATTCTGGAGCGTGTTGAAGGTGTGACCGAGGAGCAGGTGATGGCGATGGCCACGAACCTGTTCCAGCCCGAGCGCGTGGCGGTGACCATGCTGGGGCGGCTGGACGGACTGCGGCTGAGCCGCAATCATCTGGCCTGCTGAACCGCCTCGATAACAGCCGCAAAAAAGCCATCGCAGGGGTGCAGGCCGGGAATGGTCCGCAGGAAATTGCCCTGGGTGGCGGTACGGAGCCGGTCGCGGCCTTCGGCAGTGAGCACACCGCCGGCCGCCAGATCGTCAAGGATGCGGGCGAGCGGAACGATGCGAAAATGCGGCGCCTCGCGCAGCACGGCGGCGATCACATCCTCGTTCTCCTCGGGTTCCAGCGAGCAGGTGGAGTAGATCAGTCTTCCTCCGGATGCGAGACCGGGGAGCGCGGCCCGCAGGATGGCCACCTGGCGCTCCTGCTGGCGCTTCAGGTCTGTTTCGGTGAGGCGCAGGCGTATCTCGGGATTGCGCGCCATGGTGCCCGTGCCGCTACAGGGCACGTCGCAGAGAATGCGGTCCCACTCGAAATGCAGCGACAGCTTTGCCGCATCGGCGACCTGAAAGATGAGGCGCTCGCCCGCGGGGCCAAGCAGCCTTTGCATGGATTCGAGACGTTTCCGGCTGACATCGACGGCAGTGACACGCGCCTGCGGAATCCGCTCGAGCAGGATCGCGGTTTTTCCTCCGGGAGCGGCACAGGTATCGAGGACCTTCGCAACGGGCCATTCGGGCATCGCGGCGGCGGCGATTTCGGCGACCAGCTGCGAGGCCTCATCCTGGATGCGCACGTGACCTGCCCGGATGAGGGCGCTTGTATCGCCACGCACGAGACGGCGCGCGCAGCTCAGGAAGGCTCCCGGCTGAGTTTCGATTTCAGGGAGGCGGGCGTCCTGCTGGACGCGGAGAGCAGCACTCGCCGGTTCCTGATCCCACCGGCAGATTGCCTGAGCTGCTTCTGCTCCGTAATGCCGCGCCCATCGTTCGACCATCCACGAAGGATGAGCCAGGGCGGCAGCAGATGGTGGGGATGACTTGTGCTCCGCGTTCCGCGCGATCTTTCGCAGGACGGCATTCACCAGTCCCGCCGCGCCGCGCTCCCGGCCGAGCTTGACCAGCTCCACGCTGTCGTTGATGACGGCGTGGGCGGGCACGCGATCCAGATACAGCAATTGCCAGGCGCCCATGCGCAGGGCCGCCGCGGCTTCCGGATTCAGCTTTGCGGCGGGATGAGCGAGCAACTGGCGAATCCCGGCGTCGAGGGCCAGTTGCCAGCGCAGGGTACCGAGGACCAGGGCGGTCGCCAGGTTGCGGTCCTGGCGGGACAGCGCATCGAGGGCCGGGCCGCGCAGGAGGTCATCGCTGTGCGCATCGGTGGCAGCGATGCGCAGCAGAATGCGGTACGCCGCCTGACGCGCGGGGGCGATCATGACCTAGGCACCGAGACGCGTGCCCGCCGCGACGGCGTGGCCGCGCAGAAAGTCCGCCGCGGTCATGCGCCGCTTCCCTTCCGGCTGCACTTCGACCAATTCGACCCAGGTATCGTCGCCGCAGGCGGCAAACATGGTGCCTTCGTCGAGCCGCAGCGTACCGGGCTCGCTGCCTCGCGCGCCGCGCACCTCGGTGGGCAGGAGGCGATGCACGGTCAGCTTCCTGCCGTGGAGTGTAGTCCAGGCGCCGGGCCAGGGCTGAAATCCGCGCCAACGGTTGTAGATTGTCATTGCCGGCCGGGAAAAATCGATGCGGCCATCGTCGCGCGTCAGGATGGGGGCAAGAGTGGCCTGGGAATTGTCCTGGGGGCGCGGTTCGATGCGGCCCGCTTCCAGTTCCACGAGCGTTTGCATCATCAGGTCGGCGCCCGTTTCCGCCAGCAGCGGGAGGATGCCGGTTGCGATCATGCTCGGGGCAATGGCCATTTGCCGCTGGAGCAGAATGGCGCCTGTGTCCAGACCCTCGTCGAGGCGCATGGTGGTGACGCCGGTCGCGTGCTCGCCATTGGCAAGGGCCCACTGCACCGGCGCGGCGCCACGATATTTGGGCAGCAGAGAGCCGTGCAGGTTGATATTGCCGAAGCGGGGCAGGTCGAGCATCCACTTCGGGATGATCCGCCCATAGGCCACGACGAGAATTGCGTCGGGCCGGATGGAATCGAGATCCGCGCGGAACTCGGGGTTGTTTTTGATTCTCTCCGGCTGGACCACGCGCAGGCCGGCCTCCATGGCAGCCTGCTTGACGGGCGGAGCGGTAATCTGGCCGCCGCGCCCCGCGGGGCGGTCCGGCTGGGTAACCACCAGAGCGACGTGGTGGCCGGCGCGCAGAGCGAGCTTTAACGTGGGGACCGCGAATGCGGGAGTCCCACAGAAGACCAGCTTCATTTCCACTCGCCGGTTTTTTGCAGCTTGCGAATCCTGCGCAGGATGAAATCGCGCTTGAGCCCGCTCAACCGCCAGGGGAACAGAATGCCGTCGAGATGATCGATTTCATGCTGGAAGGCGCGCGCCAGGAGTTCCGTGCCTTCGAGTTCGCGCCACTGGCCATCCAGATCCTGGGCACGGACGCGGACCTTTGCCGCGCGCACCACCTTATCGCGAATGTCGGGCAGGCTGAGGCAGCCTTCTTCCTCGACCTGGCGGCCTTCCTTGTGCACGATCTCCGGATTGACCAGGACCAGTTTGTCGTCGGGATCCTTCTGATTGCTGAGATCGATGACTGTCATGCGCAGGCCCACACCAATCTGCGGAGCGGCCAGTCCGATGCCCTGCGCCTTATACATGGACTCGAACATGTCGGCGGCGAGCGCACGCAGTTGGTCGTTGAAATCAGCGACCCTTTCGGTGGGCCGCTGCAAAATGGGGTCCGGATATTTGACGATTTCCCGAATCATCTCCAAAAGCCTTTAGCGTCCAGCGTCAGCCTCCAGCTCGCACTGGTTCGCAGCTAACAGCCACCCTTCATGGTTAGTATCTCCTGACCTGTTCGACGTAGCCTTCGTAATTCCGCTTCAGCTCGCGGAGCGAATCGCCGCCGAACTTGTCGAGGGCGAGGCGCGCGACGGCGAGAGCGACCATGGCTTCGGCAGCCACACCCGCCGCGGGAACCACGCAGACGTCGCTGCGCTCGTAGGCCGCCTTTGTCTCCTCG
>DAHUYD010000164.1 GCA_027315385.1 Acidobacterium sp. | reverse complement strand
GGCGTCGACCTCGCCCGCGATCCCCGCAACGGCCGCAACTTCGAGTACGCCGGCGAAGACCCGCTCCTGGCCGGCACCATGGTCGGCAATCTCGCCAAAGGCGTCCAGTCCAACCAGGTCATGGGCGACATCAAGCACTACGCCTTCAACGACCAGGAAACCGGCCGCACCATCTACAACGCCGAAATCACCCAGCGGGCCGCCCGCGAAAGCGACCTCCTCGCCTTCCAGATCGCAGTTCAGCTCGCCCATCCCGCCGGCGTCATGTGTTCCTACAACAAGGAAACCGTAACTCCCCCGGACTCCGCGCCCGACTGGTCCTGCCAGAACGACTATCTCCTCAACCAGGTCCTCAAAAAGGACTGGGACTTCCGGGGATTCGTCCTCTCCGACTGGGGCGGCACGCACTCCACCGTCCACGCCTTCATGTCAGGCCTCGACAATGAAGAGCCCGGCTCGGAATACTTCGGCGACCCGCTCAAAAAAGCCATCCAGGACGGTCAGGTTCCCATGTCCCGCCTCAATGACGCCGTCCATCGCGTCCTCCGAGAGATGTTCGCCGACGGCGTCATCGATAACCCGCCGCAGCCGGAAGAGGTAAATCCCTTCCTGGGCCGCCGCGACGCCGAGCACATCGCCGACGAGAGCATCGTCCTGCTGCGCAATCAGGACCACATCCTGCCGCTCTCCGCCGGCGCCGTCCACTCCATCGCCATCATCGGCTCCCATGCCGATGTCGCCGTTCTCTCCGGCGGCGGCTCCGCCCAGGTTGACGCCCCTGGCGGCGGCGCCGTCCACCCCCATCCCGGCTCCGCCTTCTGGGATGAGCACGTCTGGTTCCCTGATTCGCCCGAGCGTTGCATCCGCCAGCATGACCCCGGCGCTGACATTCAGTTCAATCCCGGCACGGACATCCAGTCCGCCGCCGCCCTCGCCGCCAAATCCCAGATCGCCATCGTCTTCGTCCAGCAGTGGATGAGCGAGGGCATGGATCGCCCCTCCCTCGCCCTGCCGCCCGCTCGCGATGTGATCGGATTCAACCCGCAAACCCATCGCCTCAGCTATTCGCAGCCCGTCGATCAAAACGCGCTTGTCGCAGCGGTCGCCAAAGCCAATCCCCGCACCATCGTCGTCATCGAGAGCGGTGGCCCCGTCGCCCTGCCCTGGGTTGACCAGGTGCAGGGCATCGTCGAAGCCTGGTTCCCCGGCATCGGCGGCGCTCAGTCGCTGGCCAACATCCTCTTCGGCGACGTCGATCCCTCCGGCCGCCTGCCCATCACCTTCGCCAAAGACGATGCGCAGCTCCCGCGGCCCCAGATTCCCGGCCTGAAAGTCGCCGCTCCTGGCAGCCTTCCGGAAAACGGCTTCCACAAGCAGCAGCCCTTCAACGTTGACTACAACGTCGAAGGTGCCCGCGTGGGCTATAAGTGGTTTGAATCGGAGCACAAAACGCCGCTCTTCCCCTTCGGCTTCGGACTCTCCTATACCACCTACTCGTTCTCTCATCTGTCCGCGGATGCCGCTCAGCACACCGCCACCCTGACGGTAACCAATACAGGCTCGGTCGCCGGTACTGAGGTCGCCCAGGTCTATGCAATTCTGCCCGCTTCCACCGGCGAGAACACCTTCAGGCGTCTGGTGGGTTGGGATCGCGTAACCCTCGACCCCGGCCAGTCGAAAACCGTCACGGTGCCGATGAACCAGCTCACTCTGTCCATCTTCAATGTGAAGAAGAACGCCTTTGAGATGGTTCCCGGGGACTACACCATCGTCGCCGGCTCCTCATCGGCCGACACGCCCCTTCATGTCGCAATGCACGTCGGAGAATAAGGTCACATCCGGCATCTTCAGAAACAGCAACGGCTCCGCATCCATCCTGGATGCGGAGCCGCTCTGATTCCTGCTCCCTGCTCGCCGGCATCGCCGTCCGAGATCGCGCCTCTGTCACTCACCCCGCAAACGTTGCTGCCTGCGTCGTGCCTGCAGGCGCCGCGGCAGCCGGCTTCTCCGCGCTCGCCGATGCGTTCAGCTCCACTTTGCCCGAAAGGATCGCGTTCTCCTCGATCGAGAGCCGCGCCGCGTGGATGTCCCCCGTCATGTGGCAGCCCGCGCGCAATTCTACGCGGCCCGACGCATGAGCGTCGCCGTGCAGCGTGCCCTGCAGCACCACGTCCCGTGCGGAGACGTTGGCCTGCACCCGCGCGTTCGCGCCAATGGTCAATCGGTGATCGGTTAGCGTGATGGTGCCTTCCACCAGACCCTCCACCAGCAGGTCCTCGTTGCCTTTCACTTCGCCTCGAATCTGTACGGACTTCCCGATCACGGCTGCTGCCTCTCCCGCCATTTCGGCTCCTTTGTTTGCTCGCTGCTCTGCTTTGTTCGCACTATACGCAACGGCCTCGCGAGCCGCAACCGTCAGGCTGTCAAAGCTCATCGCGCGGCGCTGACCCTGCCCCGCTCCAGCGCTCCACCCGCGGCGACATTCTCGCTTCCCCGTCCGAACCCTCTGCAAAATCCATCGAAAGTTGGTTGTTCTCCTGCCCATTTAACGGGCATGATCGCGAAACCTATGCTCAAGGCCTGTGCAGGCTTTCTTCTTTTCGCGGCTGCGCTCTCCGCGCCGGCTCAGAACAACTTCTTCGCGCAATGGGAAGCTCGCGCCTCGGCAACCCAGCGAATGCAGCCCGCCTGGACGCCGCCTCTGGTCACCACCTTCGTGCCGCTCATTCAGGTCTACCGCGGCGACTTCACCCGCCAGATCGCCTCCAGCCACGCCACCACGTGGAACTACGACACCAGCAAGGGCCTCAACCTGATTCCCTGGGCCAACACCGAGTTCGATTTCAATCTTCCGCCTCTGCTCACGCACAGCAGCGCCGCCACCCCGGACGGCGCCGGCGATGCCTCGTTTCTTGCCAAATACCGCATCTTCGCAGGTAACGCCCTTCATGGAAATTACGCCGTCAGCGCCTTCCTCGGCGCCACCGTTCCCACCGGGAGTTATAAGAACGGAAGCACGGATGCGACAGTCTCCCCCGCCATGGGTTTCGGCAAAGGCTTCGGCAATTTCAATCTGCAGACCACCCTCAGCGCCGCCCTGCCCACCGGCCACACCACCACGCTCGGCCGCCCCGTCGCCTGGAATACCGCCGCCGAATACCATCTCGCCAAATACTTCTGGCCGGAAGCGGAATTCAATGCCACCTATTTTCACGGAGGTCCGAACGACGGCAGAACCCAGGCCTTCATGACGCCCGGCCTGCTCGCTGCCCACAAATTGCGCCGTCCCGGCGCCGAAACCCGCTTAGGTATCTGCCTCGGAGCCGGCGAGCAGATCGCCGTCAGCTCGTTCCACACCTACAACCACCAGCTCATCTTTACCGGGCGTCTCCTGTTCTGACCATGGAGAGCCCGCCATTTGCCCGCGCCGGCCGTTTACTTCGCTTCACCCCGCGCCACAAACCCCGGATTCAGCAGCACCGCCTTGTTGTAACTCATCGGATTGCCCTCGAGATCCGTCACCGTCCCGCCCGCCTGTTCCACCACGCACTGCGCCGCCGCCGTGTCCCACTCCATCGTCGGCCCCGTGCGCGGATACACATCCGCCGCCCCTTCTGCCACCAGGCAGAACTTCAGCGAGCTGCCCATCGTGACGAAGTCGCAAGCCGCGTCTCCGCCCGTGTATGGGGACAGGTTATCCTCCCTGGACGCGTGCGAGCGGCTCGTCACCACGCGGATCCTCCCGTGTTCCGCCCGCCCGATCCGAATCGCCGCGACGGCTCCGCCCTCCGCCTTCCATGCCCCGGCGCCGCGTGCCGCGTAGTACATCCGATCCATCGCGGGCGCGTAAACCACGCCCAGAATTGGCCGCCCCTCTTCCATCAGCGCGATGTTCACTGTGAACTCGCCGTTGCGCTTCAGGAATTCTTTCGTCCCGTCCAGCGGATCGACCAGCCAGAACCGCTGCCACCCGCGGCGCTGATCGAAGGGAATCTCCTTCGACTCCTCCGACAGCACGGGCCACTCCGGCGCAATGCGCGTTAACTCCTCGTCGATCACGCGATGAGAAGCCAGATCCGCCTGCGTCAGCGGAGAATTGTCCCGCTTGTATTCGACCGCGGGATTCACCTCGGCGTACAACCGCATGATCTTCCCGCCCGCCTGGCGCGCGATCTCAACCACCCGCGGCAGAAGTTCGCGCAAGCCCTTCTCCTCGCCGGCATCGCTGGTTCCGCTCACTGTGCTTTCTCCTCGCGCTTTCCCGCCTGTTCAAGCATCTGCAGGATTCGATCCACGCATTGTTCTACCGGTTCGCTCGCCGTTCGCAGGTGGACCTCCGGCGAGACGGGCGGCTCGTAATCGCTGTCGATCCCTGTGAAATTCTTCAGGTCCCCGCGGCGCGCCTTCGCGTACAACCCCTTGGGATCGCGCTGCTCGCAGATCTCCAGCGGAGTGTCTACAAATACCTCGATGAACTCGCCCGCCTCAAACCGCGAGCGCGCCAGTTCCCGCTCCGCCCGGTACGGACTGATGAACGAAACAATCGTCACCAGTCCCGCATCCACCATCAGCCTCGCCACTTCCGTCACGCGCCGGATATTCTCCGTCCGATCAGCCTCCGTGAACCCCAGATCCCGATTCAGCCCGTGCCGCACGTTGTCTCCGTCCAGCATGTAAGTGTGCTTCCCCGCCGCAAACACCCGCTTCTCCAGCAAATTCGCAATCGTCGATTTCCCCGACGCGGACAGTCCCGTGAACCACAGGCACACGGGCTTCTGCAGCTTCTGCTCCGCCCGCGCCTGCTTATTGATATCCACGTGCTGCCAGTGGATGTTCGCCGCCCGCCGCAGCGAAAAGTCCACCATCCCCGCGCCCACGGTCTCGTTTGTGATCCGATCCACCAGAATGAAGCTTCCCAGCCGCCGGCAGCGTTCGTACGGCTCGAACGGCACCGCCCGATCCGTCGACACATTCACCACGCCGATATCGTTCATCTCCAGCGCCCTGGCCGCCTCATGGCTCCCCGTGCGCGCGTCCACCCGATGCTTGATCGCGGTGATGGTCGCCACCGCCTGCGCGGTATGCAGATTCATCAGATACGAGCGTCCCGCCACCAGATGATGGCCGGAAAGACAGATCACCCGCGCCTCGAACTGGTCGCTCAAGTCCACCGGATCGCCCGCCGTCGACAGCACGCTGCCCCGCGACACGTCCACCTCATCCGCCAGGCACAGCGTCACGGATTCCCCCGCACTCGCCGACGGAAGCTCCGACTGCCACGCAACGATCGACCGGATTTTCGTCTCCTGTCCGCCCGGAACCACCCGCACGCGGTCCCCCGCTTTCACTTGCCCGCTGGCGATACGCCCGCAGTAGCCCCGGAAATCGTGCGTTGGGCGATTCACCAGCTGCACCGCCATCCGGAACTTCAGATCCGGCACATCCGTGGTCGCATCCACCTCTTCCAGATAATTCAGCAGCGTCGGCCCCTTGTACCAGGGCGCCGCAGCGCTGCTCTCCGTGATGTTGTCCCCGTTCAGCGCCGACACCGGAATCGGCTGGAACGACTGGAACCCCAGTTCCCGCACCACCGGCCGGAACTCCTCCACGATGCGGTCGAAAACCTCCTGGTCCCAGTCCACCAGGTCCATCTTGTTGATAGCCATCGCCAGGTGGCGAATGCCCAGCAACGATACGATCCGCGCGTGCCGGTGCGTCTGCACCTGCAATCCCTTGCCCGCGTTCACCACCAGCACCGCCAGTTCCGACGTAGACGCTCCCGTCGCCATGTTGCGCGTGTACTGTTCGTGGCCGGGCGTGTCCGCTACGATAAACCGCCGCCGCGGCGTCGCGAAGAAGCGGTAAGCAACATCGATCGTGATGCTCTGCTCGCGCTCCGACTGCAGCCCGTCCACCAGCAGCGCGAAGTCGATCGCATCCCCCTGTGTTCCGTAGCGCGTCGAGTCCCGCTCCAGTGCCGACAGATGATCCTCGAACACCTGCTTCGATTCCCATAGCAGCCGCCCGATCAGCGTCGACTTCCCATCGTCCACGCTCCCGCAGGTGATAAACCGCAGCACGTCCCCCATCAGAAATAACCCTCCACCTTCTTTTTCTCCATCGAAGCCGCCTGATCGTGATCGATCAGCCGCCCCTGGCGCTCGGAGGTCCGCGCCGTCTGCGTCTCTTCCACAATTTCCGCTATCGTTGTCGCCGTGCTCTCCATCGCCGCCGTCAGCGGATAGCAGCCCAGCGTCCGGAACCGCACCATCTTCATCTCCGGCGTCTCGCCCAGATTGAGTGGCATGCGCTCGTCGTCCACCATGATCCACTGGTTCGACCGCCGCACCACCGGCCGCATCGCCGCAAAGTACAGCTTCACGATCTCGATGTTCTCGGCCGCGATGTACTGCCAGATGTCCGCTTCCGTCCAGTTGGAAAGCGGAAACACCCGGATCGATTCGCCCGGATGAATGCGCGCGTTGTAGATGTTCCACAGCTCCGGCCGCTGCAGTTTGGGATCCCAGCGATGCCCCGGCGAGCGGAACGAGAAAATCCTCTCTTTGGCTCGCGACTTCTCCTCATCGCGCCGCGCCCCGCCGATGATCAGATCGAATCCGCCCTCATCCAGCGCCTGCTTCAGGGCCTCCGTCTTCATCAGCCCCGTGTAGGTGTCCGAATCGTACGTGAACGGGTTCACCCCTTCCGCCTTCCGCTTGTGATTCGTGTGCACCAGCAGCTTCATCCCGCATTCCCGGGCTATGCGGTTCCGGAATTCGATCATCTCCCGGAATTTCCAGGTCGTGTCCACGTGCAGCAGCGGAAACGGCGGCGCGGCCGGCCAGAACGCCTTCCGCGCCAGGTGCAGCATCACGGAGGAATCCTTGCCGATCGAGTACATCATCACCGGCTTTTCCGCCAGCGCGACCGCTTCCCGCAGAATTTCGATAGACTCTGCTTCCAGACTGGCGAGATACCCGCTCATCCATACCATCCAGCAAATTTGGGATTATTTAAAAAAGAGAGCCACGGCGTGCTGCGCGAAGAGCTAGCGACAACAGCGGCGACAGGCGCGGGATTCCTCAGGCAGCTGGCCGCTCCAACTGGCCCATTTTGCGTTGTGGGGTTCCATCAGAGGTTCGGTAGCGCCATCATACCAGAGAGAACTCGCAGGGCGTCCTTGCCACTGATTGCAGATCACTGATCCTGATTACCAACCCTTCCCCACAACTCCCCCTGCACCGGCCAAACCGGCTGCGGCTCTTTCCGCGCGCCCGCGCTGAACCGCTGTCCCAGCCCATACTGCCGCACCACCGCCTGCACCAGCGCCCCTACGCGCTCGTGATACGCCCTGGGAACAAACGCCCGATTCCGATACCGCGCCTCATACTGAGCCTCCAGCGCCGGAAAATGCTCGCGAATGAACTGTAGAAACACCGGTCGAGAGCATGGCTTCAAAAACAGCGGCTGCGCCCCCAAAAAGCTCGCCCTAACCTTCTGCGCCCGCCGCGCCATTGCCTCGAGCGCCTCGCGCGTATCAGTGATTCCCGGCAGCAGCGGCGAGCACAGGATCCCGGTCCGTAGCCCCGCCGCCCGCAGCCGCTCCACCGTCCTGAATCGCAAATCCGGTCGTGGCGCTCTTGGCTCAAGCACCCGCGCCAGCTTCGCATCCGGCGTGGTGATGGTCACGCAAATCCGCAAAATATTACGCTGCGCGATCCGCCGCAGCAGTTCCACATCGCGCTCGATCAGTGTGGATTTGGTCACCAGCCCCAGCCGCAGTCCCTCGTGGTCCGCCAGCACCTCCAGCAGGCTTCGCGTCGCATGCGCCCGCCGCTCGACAGGCTGGTAAGGGTCGGTAGCCGTTCCGATCGCGATCTCCTCGCCCGCCCGCACCCGCTTCAGTTCCTGACGCAGCAGCCACGCCGCCTGCTGCTTGATATAAATCTCTCGCTCGAACAAGTAGGGATCCTGCTTATCCATGAACTCGTGCGTATACCGCGCGTAGCAGTAGCGGCATCCGAACTCGCACCCTCGATACGGATTGATCCCCCAGTTGAAGAACGGCATCCGCTTCGACACAACGCGGTTCAGCACCGAGCGTGTCACCATCGTCCTGAATTCAACGCCGTGCCCATCGCGACCCGCATCCGCAGCGCCAGCCTCAGCCGCCAGCCGCGCCACGCCCACCGGACGCGCCGCCTCCGAGTCCAGAATCGGGAACAGTGTATTCGCCGTTTCTTCGCTCATGCGAAGAAGCTACTCCTCGCCCGCGCGCGCGTCAAGAGGCGGCTGTCCACGCTCTTCCCAGCTTCATCGCGACAGAGATGGTGAGGCGTCCGACGAGCGCTGCCCGCCGGATAGTTCCCACCAACCACCTCTGCCGCCCGCGAATCCAGCCCGTGAGATCGAAACCTCAGGCCCCACTCTTTACTTGCGCGACCACCCACGATGCCATCCCGCAACGGCGCTTCCTCCAACTCCGCCCCGCACCATCCCTGCTGCCCCTGCGAAAAAGGGAGCGGTCAGGGCGAGGCAGTGAGCCATCCGAGAACGAGCGCGACGCTCAAATGCCCAATGTGTTTTGAGTGGGAAGCGGTGTATCGGTCGCACCCGCAGCTGAGGGACGCGCCGTTTCTGCTGATGGGCATGCGAGCCGACCGCTGCTTGTTGTGCTATCGGCGCTTTCACGCCTGGAAGCGTCCTCCGGCGCCAATCCATTTGAAAAGAGTGGCTTAACGAAGCGACCCGGGCATTGGTGGGGCGGGCGCGGGGGAAAACAGTGCGTCTGGCGCGGCCCCGGCGGCATCGAATACAGTATTCATTCATGGTGCTCACCCCAGCGCTCCGCAATGAAACCGATGCTGCCGTCCGGCCGTCTGACCGGCTGACGGATCGGCATGGCCGCCGGATCACCGACCTGCGCATTTCCATCACCGACCGCTGCAACTACAAGTGCGTGTATTGCCGGACGGGGAACGACGGCGCGGTGTACGCGGAGCTCTCGATCGCGGAATACCTGCGCATGGCGCGCGTCTTCATCGCTCTGGGGATCGAGAAGATTCGTCTGACGGGCGGCGAGCCGCTGCTGCGCCGCGAATTACCGCAGCTACTTCGCGAGCTGAGCGCGCTGCGCACCCTCGACGGCGAGCCGCTGGACCTGGCGCTGACGACAAATGGGCACCTGCTGGAGGAGATGGCGGAGCCGCTCCGGGCCGCGGGCCTGAGTCGGATCACGGTGAGCATGGATGCCGTCGACGCGGACAAATTCGCCCGGATCACGCGGGTGCCGGGCAGCTACCAGCGCGTGCTGGCGGGGATTCGCGCGGCGAAACGGGCCGGGCTCGATCCGGTGAAGGTAAACTGCGTGCTGCTCCGCGGCTTCAACGAGGACCAGATCGTCGCCTTTGCGAAGTTTTCGCGCGAGGAGGGCGTCATCGTCCGGTTTATCGAGTTCATGCCGCTGGAAGAGGATCGGCTGTGGACGCCGGAGTCAGTGGTGTCGCTGCGGGAGATCACGACGGCGCTGAATTCGTTTAAGCTGCTGGTGCCGCTGGCTCCCAACGCCGCCAGCGAAACGGCGGTGCGCTACACGTTCGACGACGGCGTGGGCGAGATCGGCATTATCGCGCCGGTCACGCAGGCCTTCTGCGGGCACTGCAGCCGGGTGCGGCTCACGTCCGACGGCAAGATTCGCACCTGCCTGTTTTCGCAGACGGACCACGACCTCTACGGCGTGCTCCAGAGGGGCGGCAGCGATGACGATCTGGCGGCGTTCATCCGGCGGACGGTCGACCAGAAGGAAGCGCGCCACCACATTGGCGAGCCTGGCTTCCTGAAACCCTCGCGCAGCATGGTCCACATCGGCGGCTGACCGCCGCGGCGACTGGCGCTGGCGCGCCTTGAGATTCTCGCAGCCATCGAGACGCGCTGAGGGGACTGGCCGTCCAGGCAAAGGCGCTTCGCGCGTCCCTATAATGGACCGCTAGCGATGCCTTTCCAAAAAAAAACTCCGTTCGCCTTTCCCCTCGCGCTGCTCGCAGCGATATTGATCGCGGGTGCCGCGATCGCCGCGGGCATTCAAACGCCAGACGCTAAGCCTAACCAGGCTGAGGCTGCGCGGCTGAACTCGATCGGCATCGCGCTGATGAACCAGCAGCTCACGGAAAAGGCCGCGGCGAAGTTTGCCGAGGCGGAGGCCGCCGATTCCGCAGCGGCGATTCCGGTCCTGAACCGTGGCATTGCGCTCCTGTATGAGGAGAAGCTCGGCGAGGCCGAGCAGGAGTTGCGCCTGGCCGCGCAGAGATCTCCCAACGATCCGCGTGTGTGGTACAACCTGGGCCTGGCGCAGATGGACTCGGCCGAGCAGAAGCAGGCGCTGGCCAGTATGCAGCATGCGCTGGCGCTGGCTCCCAACGACGCCGACACCCACTACTTTGCCGGGCAGTTGGAGATGAGCCTGGGGAATCTGCCGCAGGCGCTGGCGGAATTTCGCGCGGCGCTGCGGCTGAACCCGAATCATGCTTCAGCGGAGTTCGGGCTGGCGCGGGCGCTGCAGCGCTCCGGGCAGCAGCAGGCGGCGCATGCCGAGGTGCAGAAGTTCCAGCATCTGGTCAGCGCAAAGATTTCCTCGCCGCTGGCGCTGGGGTACGGCGACCGCGGGCGCTTTTCCACGATGGAAGAGATGAGATTGCCGGCGCAGGCAGCGGGGGCGATGATTCCGGTGAAGTTTGTGGCGGAGCCGCTGCCCTTCGGAATTCTCGGTGCGCAACTGGGATCTGTGGGCAGCGGCCCCGGAATCGATCCGGCCGCGATGGGTGGAGAGGGCGTCTGCGTCATCGACATGTTTGCGCCTGGGTCGCAGGACCTGGTGGTGATGAGCGCAGGGAACGACGCCATCCATGCCTGGCGCAACCTGCGCAACGGGAAGTTCGAGCCGGTGCCGGCGAGCGAAACGGGCCTGGATGCAAGTGGGCGCGCCATGGCCTGCGCGGTGGGCGATTTCGACAACGACGGCAAGCCGGATCTGGCGGTGGTGGTGCGCGGGCGCGATGGGCGAGGGCGGGTGATCCTGTACCACAACCTGGGCGGCGGACATTTTGCCGACGTGACGGCGAAGGTGGGCATCACGCAGAAGAACGATGCGAAGGGGCTGACGTTCGTGGACTTCGACCACGACGGCGATCTGGACCTGTTTGTGACCGGGAAGTCCGCGGGAGCCGGGCCGAACGTGATGTGGCGGAACAATGGCAACTCGACCTTTACGGACGTAACCGCACAGAAAGGGCTGACGGGTCAGGGAAGCACCGTGCAGGCGGAGCTGTCGGACATCAACAACGACCGCGCGGTGGACCTGGTGGTGACGGGCGGGAGCGCGCCCGTGGTCTACCTGAACCAGCGCGAGAATCCGTTCAAAGCCGTGCCGCTGTATGACGCGAAGCTGCCAGCCACGCGGGGCGTCGCCATTTTCGACTTCAACAAAGACGGATGGATGGATGTGGCCGTCACGCATGCCGGCGCGCCGGGACTGACGCTGTGGCGCAACGTCGAAGGCAAACGCTTCGAGCGCGTGCCGCTGCCGGTGCCGAAGGGCGTCATCGGCGGCTACGGGGTCGCCCCCATCGACTTCGACAACGACGGCTGGGTGGATCTGGCGGCGGTGCTCGAAACGAGGCGCGGGGCGGAGCTGCGCGTGTTTCGTAACCTTGGGCCGAAGGGATGGAAGGACGTGAGCGCGGAACTGGGCCTCGGCAAGCTGCATCTGCACGACGCGCGGTCAGTGATTACGGCGGACGTGAACGGCGACGGCGCCCCGGACCTGATCGTGACGCAGAAGGATCGCCCGCCGGTAGTGCTGCTGAATGTCGGCGGGGCGGCGCATCACTCGCTGCGTCTGACGCTGACGGGACTGGCGGACAACAAAACCGGCATCGGCACCAAGGTAGAGGTGCTGGCCGGCGGGCAGTGGCAAAAATTCGAGGTCGCCGGCGGCTCGGGATACGAGGGGCAGAACTCGACGGAGATTCTTGCGGGGCTGGGAAGGACGGACAAAGTCGACGTCATTCGGCTGCTGTGGCCGACGGGCGTGCCGCAGGACGAGATTGACGTTGACCCTTCGAAACCGCTGGTGCTGCACGAGCTCGATCGCCGCGGCAGCTCCTGCCCGGTGTTGTTTACGTGGGACGGCAAGCAGTACAAGTTCATCTCCGACGTGATCGGCGCGGCGGTTGTCGGACACTGGGTTTCGCCCACCGCGACCAACCGCAACGATCCGGCCGAGTGGATCAAAGTGCCCGGCGACGATCTGCAGGCGCTGCACGGGCTGCTGAGCGTCCGCTTCGGCGAGCCGATGGAGGAAGTGAACTACATCGACCAGCTGCGCCTTGTCGCCGTTGATCACCCGGCGGGGATCTCGGTTTATCCCGATGAGAAGTTTTTGAGCGAGCCGCCCTTCGCGACGGGAAAGGCTGTTGCGGTGTCGGCGCCGCATCCGCCCGCGGGCGCGTGGGACAACGAGGGGCAAAATGTGCTGCCGCTGCTCGACGGGCAGGAGCACGGATATTTGTCCGACTTCCACGATTTGAGCTACGACGGCTTCGCCAACCTGCACGCGCTTACTTTGGACCTTGGCCCATGGACGCCGGCGCACCCGCTGCGCCTGCTGCTGCGCGGGTATGTGGACTACTTCAGCGCCAGCTCGATGTACGCGGCGTGGCAGGCGGGGCTGAAACCGATCCCGCCGTACGTCGACGCACAACTGCCCGACGGCCACTGGAAACGGATCATCGGCGACATGGGCTTTCCCGCAGGGCTGCCACGCACCATCGTCGTGGACCTTACCGGCAAGCTGCCGCGGGGGGTGCGCAGGATTCGCATCACGACCAACCTGCAGATCTACTGGGATCGCGCGCTGGTGGACAACGGACCGAACGAGATCGGCGAGGTGCGGCAGGCGGAGGTTCCGCTGGCGATGGCGCATCTGGCGTTCCGCGGGTATCCCGATCAGATCGAGCTGAAATCGCCCGGCGACCTGACCTACGATTACAACCGCATCAGTCAGACGGGGCCGTTCCTGTGGGCGCGCGGGATGTATACGCGCTACGGCGACGTGACGCCGCTGCTGCGGAAGATCGACAACCAGTACGTGATCTTCGGGACAGGTGAGGAGATTGACGCGGAATTTCGCTCGACGGCTCTGCCGCCGCTTCCGCCTGGCTGGACGCGCGACTACTTCTTCTATGCGAATGGATTTGTGAAGGACATGGACTTCTGGGAGGCGGAGCCCTATACGGTGGGCGAGCTGCCCTTTCACGGCATGAGCACGTATCCCTATCCGGCGAGCGAACACTTTCCGGAGACGCCGGCGATGGAGGATTATCTGCTGAGGTGGGACACACGGTATGAATCGGGGAAGAAGTACCAGAGGTGGGATTTCGATTACGAGCCGGTGAAGGAAACGCCGGTGCAGTGATCAGGGCGCAAGCAGAACGCGCAGAGCGCAGAGAAAAGTGGAAAAGAAGAGCAGGACCCTTCGACTTCGTGCGGCGCGGTCGCGCCTCACTTCGCTCAGCATGACAGGCCTCACATCTTCCTGTAGCTGCGCTGGTAGGTTTGGGTGATGCGGTCATGCCAGCTAAGGCCGTCCTCGTCGAAGATTATCCACAGGAAGCCAAGTCCCAGCGGCAACGCAGAGAGTAGCATCGCGGCGATGCGCACCCGCATGGCGTGGCGGGCCGGGTTCTCGTCGTCGAAAGTGCACAGGGCGATCTTTGCGTACCTCATGCCTGGTGTAGCCGAGGAGAGGCTGAAAAACAGGATCTGATAGAGCACCCACATGGCCAGCAGGCTGGCAGTCGCGCCGGCGACGGCGGTGCGTCCGGCGGGTGGATGCGTGGTGCACGCGACAAAGACGAGCGCGAAGAGCAGGAATGCTGCGAGGGTGAGCGCGACGTCGACGACGCCGGCCATGATGCGGTCAGCCAGCGGCGCGACATGCAGGTGCAGGTCGCCGGCCAGCCGCGAGGGCGAACAGGGCGTTGCCTCACGTGAAGGCCCTTCGGGATCGAGGCGGATGGAGAGCCATTCGGAGGATCGAGCGGCGGCCGGAGCCGCTTCCGGCTCGGCCTCAAAGATGCGCAGCTGCGCGGCATCTTCCGGAGACGGCGAAGGCGCGGATTCAGCCGGAGCGCCGACAGAGGGACCTGGCTCAGCTCCTTCGCTGATGGGGCCGTCCGCCAGGCGGGGACGGGCTTTGCGAGGAGCGATCAACTCGCGGGGAAACTCGATAACGCGGGCGGGCAGCGGGCGATCCGGTTCGACAACGGCTTCCGACAGCGGGTCGGCGACATCCCCGATGTCGCGGTGCAAGGCGGCGTGCGCCTGTGCGGGAGCGGTGCGGGGCCTGGGGAGGGAATCCTCGCTGACGAAGTAGCGGAGCAGGTCAGGCTGAAACGGCTGCGGCTCAGGTTCGGGGCGCGGAGCCGATTCGAGCGCCTCGGCCACGGTCGCAACGTGGGCGTGTACGGCGGCTTGAGCAGCCCTGGCGGCGGCCTCCGCCTGGGCCGCCAGCATATCTTTGTACGACGGAACCCGGGCATACCGCTCGGCCACACGCGCGGCAATCGATGAGGCGCCGAGAGCATTCTCCATGCCAGGCAGGGCGGGCTGGTTCTCCGGCACGTGGCCATAGCGGCTGCGGTGGGCGCGCACGCGGGCGGTTACCTCGTTCTTCCACGTGGGCGCGGCGGAATCGGGAGGCGGCTGGGTGGCATCGAGCGCGGCAGGATGGAGCGGCGACAGACTCAAGGCAATCCTCGTTCGTTCTGCAACTCGGGCGGGTGCGCGGCGAAACTCCCGCCGCCAATCGGCGTCAGATGAATATGAATACGGGGGCACGGAAATGGGAGCAGGAAAGAAGGCCGCGGAAACTGGCCTGAACCCGCGCCGGGAGAGCGCGGCAAGCGGCGGTGAACGGCGTCCGGCCACAGATGAGCGATCACTGGCAAGTCTCCAATGAGGGGTGAGATCGCGAGAATTTCTGCCAGAGCGCAGCGGCCTAAAATCCCGCGAAACTCCCCATGGTGTTTGCTATTCTGGAGTTGCCCCGCGCGATGAAAACCCGCTTGCTTTGGTGTATCACGCTGTACCTGCTGTGTCATCCGCAGGTTTGGGGACAGGCGGTAACCACCGAGTTTCCTCCGTCTCCGCAGGCCGCGCTGCCCAGCGATCCCAGCGACCAGAGCGCGCTGCCGGAAGCGCATGTGATTCCGCAACCCGTGCCCGGGATACCTGTCGAAATCGTCGCGAACACTCAGAGCGAGCAGACCGTGAAGGGGGGCGCGCTTTACACGATCGACGGAGATGTGGTCATCCGCTACCGCAGGTACATTGTTCACGCGGACCATGCCACCTACGACACTGCGACCGGCGATATTGCGGCGCGCGGCCACATGATGATCGACGGCGGACCGGACGATGAGCACTTCACGGCCAGCCACGGCACCGTGAACGTGAAGCAGGATACCGGCGATCTGTTCGACGTGGTGGGCACGGTCGGCGCGGAGCGAGCGCCGCACGGGCGCATGGTCTTCACGGCGCCGAATCCGTTCGCGATCACCGGCAAGGAAGTGCGGCAGCTGGGCAAAGGACAATACCGGGTAATACACGGCAGCATGACGTCGTGCCGGCTGCCCCGGCCTGACTGGCGGATTCTGGCCCAGGACATCCGGCTGAACAAGGGCATAGCCAGCACCAGCGGGGCATGGTTTCAGCTCTTCCACGTACCGCTGCTCTATCTGCCGTATGTTACGCACCCGGTGATGGCGCAGCGCTCGTCCGGCATTTTGCTTCCATATTTCGGCGACGACACGACGCGAGGATTCATCGTGGGCGAGGGCTTCTATCTAACGCTCGGGCGCAGCGCCGATCTTACGATGGCGACACAATATTGGTCGAAGCGCGGCTTCGCGCCAAACGCGATGTTCCGGTACCGGGGGCGGGGCATGAATTTCGGGAACATTCGCTTCAATAGCCTTCTGGACCATGGAATGCTGGAGTTTCCCAGGGGACATGCGCCCATCCGGGTGAACCAGGGAGGCGTGGACGTGGCGGCCGATGGGCGGTACGACTTTACGGCGCGCACGCGGGGCATAGTAGATGCCGAATATCTGAGCTCATACGTCTACAGGCTGGTCTTCCAGGAGAATTTTGCGGTGGCCATCGACTCCGAGGTGAAGTCGCAGATATTTGCGACTCACGAGAGCCACGACAGGTGGGCGAGCCTGCGGATGAACCGGTATCAGGATTTCCAGAGTTCGACGGTTCCAGGCGACGAAGTGAGAATCATGCACATGCCGCAGATCGATCTGGAGGCGGCGGACCAGCGTCTGGGGCATTCGCGGCTGATGTGGAGGTTTACCGGCTCGGCGGGAGCACTGTCGCGGTACGATTTTCCCAACTTCCGCACATCGGCGGAAGTACCGCGCGTGGATTTCCACCCTGGAGTTGCGCTGCCGCTTCATTTTGGGGGATGGACGTTCCGGCCGCAGGCGGCCCTGCGGGAGACGTGGTACGGCAAGAGCCAGTATTCGGCGACGCTTGAGCAGATACCGGTGGTGCGCAAGGAGGGAACCACGCGGACCGACGTGGAGACGGGATTCGATCTGCGGCCGCCGGTGCTGGAGCGGGATTTCAGCGCGCCCTGGCTGCGGCGGCTGACGGGCGGCGACGTCCGTCACGTCATTGAGCCGGAGATCGCGTACCGCTACGTGACCGGCATCAATAATTTTCGCCAGATTCTCCGTTTCGACGAGACAGACGTGGCCAGCAACACGAATCAGATCGAATATGGCTTGACGCAGCGCCTGTTCATCCGGGCGCGCAAGCCGCATCCCTGCAAAAAAGGTGCGGCGAGGACTCCGCCGGACGCTGGTCAGGAGGACATCACAGACCAGAATGGCCAGTCATCGGGGTTTGCCGCGGCGGAGGGATGGGGCGCTGACGCCGCGGCGCCTCCAGTGGAGCCGAGGGACGGCGCGCAACCTATGTGCGGAGAATCAGTACGCGACTGGATAACGTGGCGCGTGGCGCAGCAGTTGTACTTCGAGCCGGAATTCGATCACGCGCTGACGCGAGGCACGCCGAACCCGCTGGAGACGACGCTGAACTTCACCGGCATCGACTTCCTCACGGATCCTCGCAGCACCAGCCCGGTGATTTCGCGGCTGCGCATGCATACTACGCGCGCCAGCGACGTGGAGTGGGACCTCGATTACGACGTGAAGAAGGGCAAAATCGATTCCAGCAATATCTATGCGGCGTTCCGGCGCGGCCTGTACCGGCTGCAGTTGGGTGAGGCGTACATGAATGTACCGCTGGGCGTCACTCCGCTGAGCACAACCCGCCTGCGCACGGAGAGCGCGTCCAACCAGTTCAATCAGATTCATCTGACCGCGATCCACGGCGCAGCCAACAAGCTGGGGTTGAGCGAGGGGGTGAGCGCCGTCTACGACATGGTGCACCAACAATTGCAATTCGGCGCGGTCCAGGGGCAGTACAACCTGAACTGCTGCGGAATCGACTTCCAGTACCGGCGATTCTCGCTGGGTCCCATTCGCGACGATACCGAGTACATGGGCAGCGTGAATTTTGCCGGATTGACGAACGTCGGCGACCTGAAGCGCTGGATCAGCCTGTTCTGAGCGTTGGGGCGCCTCAGCAGAGCGATTTCGCCCGGTCGGCACGATCGCGGGCGGACCACAATTCGGATAGCCCCCTGGGCCGGCTCACCGAGGAACTGCGATAATAGAACGAGCAAATGAGGACAGCGTTTCCCGCAGGCTTGCGAAACGCCGACGGCTCCTGGAGAGTTATGGGCCGCGCGTTGGAGCGTTTCACCGAGGGAGAGGCTGCAGTTCACGGCTTCACCGGCCAAAAGGCGGATTCCTTGCCCAGAAATTTATTTGCTTTCATCTGCGCCGTTTCGATGGCGGCGGGACTTTGCGCCGCGCAGCAGGCGCCTCCCGCAGCACCCGCCGGTAACGTGGGGCAGGCGCTCTCTGCATCTCTGAGCCGCAAGATCGAAGTCATGATCCGCTCGGAACTGGGAGTTCCGCCTCAATACAACATCGCGATCGGGCCGCGCCAGAAGAGCGATGTGTCGGGCTACGACACGATTTCGGTCGCGTTTTCGCTTCCCGGGCAAAGCACCCGCGCACAGAGCCTCGATTTTCTTCTCTCGAAGGATGGCAACACACTGGCTCGGCTGTCCAAGTGGGATATTGCCGGCGATCCCATGGCGGAGGTGCCCACCGAGGGTCGGCCCGTGAGGGGCAATCCCGACGCCAAAGTGACCATCGTCAACTTCGACGACTTGGAATGCCCGTATTGCGCGCGCCTGCACTCGGAGTTTTTCCCGGACACGCTGGATCACTACAAAGGCCTGGTGAAATTCATCTACGTGGATTTTCCGCTGACTTCCATTCACCCCTGGGCGATGCACGCGGCGGTTGACGCCAATTGTCTCGCGGCGCAGAATGCAACCGCGTACTGGAATTACGTCGATTACCTGCATGAGAACGGCGAGCAGATCAGCGGTGGGGAGAATAATCCGGCGAAGGCCGCGGCGCACCTGGACCAGCTGGCCGGGCAGGAGGGGGCGCGCGAGCAGCTGGATGCCGGGAAACTGAAAGCGTGTGTGGCGAAGCAGGACGACAGTGAGATTCGGGCGGAAATGAAAGCCGGGGAGAAACTGGGTGTGGACGCCACGCCAACATTCTTCGTAAACGGAGAGCGGTGGTCCGGCATCCTGGATGAATCGCAGTTGTGGATCATGATCGACCGCGCTTTGCGGGAGAAGGGGATCACGCCGCCGGCCACGCAGGCTCCGGCGCCCCCCGCGGTTCCTGGAACCAAGCACGCAACGGGTGGCGGCGCAGAGCCGAAATAGCGCTATGCATCCCACTTTGGCCGCTCTATTCTGAAACGTGCGCGCCGCCGGGCAGCCGGACGGCACCGCAGCAGGGAGAAAAGTTTGTCATCCAGTAAGTACTTGTCCGGTGTCCTGGGCTTTCGATCTTCGCAACGCGTAGTGGGGACTGTCTGTGCGGCACTGCTGCTGGCGCTGGCCGCCGGTTGCGGCCGCTCGCATAACGCCGATGTGATGGCGACGGTGAACGGAAAGCCGATCATGCGCGCAGACGTCCAGCAGCTCTACCAGGCCAACCTGGGCGACTCCCATCAGCAGCCGTCGCTGGAGCAGTCGCAAATCATGCGGTTGAACATCCTGCGCGAGCTGATCGACACGGAGATCGTGATGCAGCGCGCGGCGAAGCTTAACCTGACGGCCACCGACGATGAGGTGCAGGAGCAGCTGAACCAGCTCAAAGCGCCGTTCACGCCGGACGAATTCCAGAAGCGCCTGACTGCGCAGCACATGACCCTCGACGACCTGAAGCGCGAGATCCGCCGCAACCGAACCGAGGAGAAGCTGTTCAACAAGGAAATCACCTCGCGCATCAATGTCACGGATGCGGATATCACGGCCTACTACAACGCGCACAAGGTCGATTTCGATCTGCCCGAGCCTCAGTACCACATGGCGCAGATCATGGTTACCTCGATTCCCGAGCCGCCGCAGCAGGTGGGCAACCTGCAGAACAACAAGGCGATGAACGACAGCGAGGCGAAGCGCAAGATCCAGATGCTGCACAATCGACTGGAAGCAGGCGACGACTTCAGCGCGCTGGCGATGAATTTCTCCGAGGCCTCGAACACATCGGGCAACGGCGGCGACATGGGGACAATCTCGGAGTCGCAGCTCCGCCAGGATCCGCAGGTGTATGCGGCGATCACGAAGCTGAAGCCAGGCCAGATCACGGACGTTCTTCCCGTCTATGGGCCGGGCGACGCCAAAAAGCCGGTTGGCTACGCCATATACAAGCTCATCGACCGCGAGGCCGCGGGGCAGCGCCAGCTGAACGATCCGCGGGTCCAGCAGTTCATCAGGCAGCATTTGCGCGACAGCCGCGAGCAATTGCTCAAGAATGCGTATCTGGAGATGCTCCGCGACCGGGCGCGGGTGGTGAACTACTACGCCGAGGAGATATTCAGGAAAGGTGCCCAGTAAGAGGGCGGCGGGTCCCCTTCGTTCCCGCGGCGAGGTCGCTCCGCAGGCGGTTTTCCAGAAGAGGTAATACCCATTAGGTAAACACTCCCCTTACGAGGAATCAGCTGGATCGATTCGGATTCCGGCCGCGCCGTCCTCCGCAGGCTCTTCATGTCCCAGGTGCAGATAGTTACCTATAAGTTAATAACTGATCGGACCGCGGGAACGGCGTTTCACCTGCGGGCAAATTTTCAATTGACAATCCTGATCGCGCGAGCGTACAAGAGTGGAGCACTGAAAGGTAAACCGAATTAGCGGCTGAAGATATCCGAGGTTACCTGCGAAAGTGCTCTCCGATCGACGCTTCACCTTCCGGCGGAATCGCGGACGCCCGGACGGGAATGCGTCAGGCAGCGGTCGAACATCAAGATCCGCGGTACACAGATAGTCGCAACGCATTGGGAGGCACAGGAATGCAGTTCTTCAGGCGTGAAGAGCCTGCGTGCGCGTGGACTCCGGGGATGCCTCTCCGGAAGGGCGTCGGTCCGCGGCGGGGCACTTACTTCGAGCGGGGCCGGCGAGTTGCGGGCCAGCCGGGCGCCAATATCTCACCAGACAACATTAATAATCTGTGGGCGAACCCTCAGGCGGCAAAGGCCCGCGAAGCGGGTGGAGCTTCCCGAATGGGTTCTAAAACGTTTTTGCAGGGCTTGCTGGACGGATGACCGTCGTTTTTATTACTTGACTGCGAAGAATCGAGCCGTATATATTTAGCGGCGCGCAAAGAAAAGAAGTAACTGCGGAACCGATTTTGCAGAGCGATTTTGCTTCATCTGTTCCCGTTGGCACGGGCACTTATTTCAGGAGGAATCGTGACTAAGAAGCTTTGGATAGTTCAGCCGGCGACGAGCTTCGCCGGCACTCTCCGGAGGAGAAGCCGACTGCTGTTCGGCATCCTGCCGGCCGTGTTCATGCTGCTGTGCGTGGCCATCCCCACGCGAATGATGGCGCAGACCACGGCAACACTGACGGGCTCGGTGGAGGACACGACGGGGGCAGTAATCCCCGGAGCGGCCGTCACGCTGACCAATCAGGCGACGCGCACGCAGTTGAAATCCGTCACCACCGGTTCCGGTCTGTTTACGTTCCCGTCTCTGGTTCCCGGCGCCTACAACGTCCGCGCAACCGCCAAGGGATTCGCTCCGAAAGAGCTGACGGGCATCGTCCTGAATGCCGGCGACACCCGGCAGGCACCCCCGATTCAGCTCGCGGTAGGCAGCGAGAGCCAGACGGTGACCGTGCAGGCCATCACGCAGATGATCCCCATGGCCACCGGCGCCCGTTCCGATGTGCTGGATTACACCGACATTCAGAACATCGACCTGCAGGGCCGGGATGTGACCGAACTGCTCAAGGTGCTCCCGGGCGTTGTGGAAACGCCAAACGGCAGCAGTAACGGTCCCTCGTTCAGCGCCATCACGGTGACGGCGCAGACCAGCGCCGTGGGTAACGGCCTGAACATCAGCGGCTCCGAGTATCGCGGTCCGTCGAGCCTCCTGTCGGACGGCGTCGACGTCATCGATCCGGGCGACATGGGCGGATCGATCGGCACGGTTACGCCGGAAATGACGCAGGAAGTCAGCGTCATGACCTCCAACTTCGGCGCCGACCAGCCATTCGGCCCGGTCGTCGTCAGCACCATCAGCCGTTCCGGCGGCGATCAGTATCACGGCGAGGCTTATTTCGACGCCCGCAACGATGCGCTGAACGCCAACGACTGGCTGGACAACCACACCGCCCACCCCAAGGCGGGAGCGGCGTACTACTATCCGGGCGGCAACTTCGGCGGCCCGGTTCCTCACACGCACAAAAAGCTCTTCTTCTGGGGCGGCTACGAGCGCTGGTTACAGAACCAGGGCAACGCCAACGTGCTGGAGTCCTACATTCCCACTCCGGCCATGATGCAGGGCGACTTCACGTCTGACAACGCGGCCAATCAGTCAGTCTGTTTTTACAACACACCGGCGGGCTCATTCCAGTCTTCCGACACTGGTCACTGGTGCAACGATCTGTCAGGAACGACCACGCCTGACCAGGCTGCCCTGATTCCAGCCGCGGCCGGCCAGACAGGTAACAAAATTCCGGCCTCCGATATCAGCCCGGCGTCCGGGCCGCTGTCCAGCTTCTGGCCGAAGGTCTACAACGCCGACGGAACGCCCAACGTGGCGGCGGGATGGTCCAACCCCGCGACGACGCCGGGCCACTACAACTACTTCCTGCCGATCATCAACCATGTGAACGGCTGGGTATGGCGGGCACGCGTCGACTGGCACTGGACCGACCAGACCCAGGCCTACATCACCTACCAGCAGGAATACAGCTCTTCGCTGGATCAGGGGAACGGCGCTCACATCTACTGGACGCCGGGCGATTCCATTCCGTATCCCGGCGGCGGCCTCTTCCAGTACTCCTACACCAAGACGACGGCGGGTCACCTGATCCACGAGTTCAGCCCGACGCTCACCAACGAGTTGATCGCCAGTTGGGGCTACGGTAACCTGCCGAACGAGCCTGGCAACCCCCAGGGCGCGTGGCGGACCACGCTCGGGTATCCGACGGGCGCCGGTTACGGCGAAGTCTTTGCGCCGGGATCCAAACTCGCTCCCGCGTATAACAACTCCTTCACGCAGTACATTGCGCCGGACTTCTCCCAGGGCGACGATTACGAGCCCTCGGGCATCTATCAGGTGCGCAAGGAAGTGCCGGCCTTCGCCGATAACCTCACCAAGGTTATTGGGGCGCACACCGTCAAGGTGGGTGTCTTCACGCAGAATACCCTCAACTACCAGGGCGGTGGCCAGCAGATGAACGGTATCTTCAACACCTTCAACGCGGGCGGCACGATCTACCCCGATCCATTCCGGGGCTACGCGATCGGATCGCCCAATAACCCCACAGCCAACTTCGTGATGGGTGTGGTGCCCAGCTACAGCGAGGCGAATAAGTCGCCCAACAGCGACATGGCCTACCAGACGATCGCGGCCTACCTCAATGACAACTGGAAAGTAAGCCGGCGGTTCACCATGGAAGTCGGCGCGCGCTTCGAACATGTCGGCCACTGGTATGATCGCACCGGCAACGGCATGGCGGTCTTCTACCCCCTCCGCGTGGCCTCCGACTACTATGCGGGCAAACCGGATCCCGGTTTCTACTGGCATGGCATCGACTCGGGCGTTCCTCTGAGCGGATTTCCGAACCGCGGGTTCTTCCTGTCGCCGCGCTTCGGTATCTCCTACGACGTGTTCGGAACCGGCAAGACGGTGGTGCGCGGAGGCTGGGGCGCCTATCGCTGGGCCGACCAGTACAACGACTACGCCGGCAGCCTCCAGACGGCCACGAATATCCGGCAGTACAACCTGCCGTCTCAGAAGTTCGTGACGGAAGGGGAAATCGGGTTCCTCAACACGCCTCTCGGCCAGTCCCTCGGTCTGGCCCCGTCGGGTGTGGCGGGCAGCCCCGGTTTCATCCCTGGTAAACAGGGCATCAACGGCAACACGGAGGGCCTCAGGCCAACCGACTACGGCGTCCCGCTCACCTATAGCTGGAACCTGACCATCGACCAGCAGTTGCCGGGAAACTCGCTTCTGGATCTCGCCTATGTGGGCAGCGACAGCAGCCAGATGGACGACAACGGAGAGTCGAGCAACGGCAGCGCTTTCGGCGGTCTGGCGAACCAAAACAAGGTTCCCATCGGGGCCTTCTTCAAGCCCGATCCGGTGACCAACGTCATCTCGCAGAACCCGGAAAACCTTGGCACGCAGCTAAACGGGCAACCATCGGGTAACAACGAGGCCGACTACCACCCGTTTGCCCTGGAGTACGGCGCCAACTCAGTGACTATGGACGCGATGACGTTCTACTCCAACTACAACGCCCTCCAGGCGTCGTGGACCAAGAGGACGGGCCACTTCATCTTCGACTTCAACTACACCTGGCAGAAACAGCTGGGCACGGCGGCACTCCAGGTAAACCCGTTCAACGAACGGTTTGATTACGGTGTGCTGAACGTCGACCGGCCGTGGCTGTTCAACTCCGACTACATCTACCAGGTCGGCAACCTGCTCCACTCCAACAAATTTGTCGATGGTGCGGTGAACGGCTGGACCATCTCCGGTATCACGTCGATCCAGGCCGGGGGCAGCCTGCAGCAGGAAGTTGGCTCACCGGGCAACTTCGGGATGGGGTTGCAGTACGTCAACATTCCCGCGTCAGTGGAAACCGCGAGTAACAATTCGGTGGGCACCGGCCTCGGCTCCAACACCTACTACGGCACGGACGCCGGTTTGAACATCCTGCCGAAGTTAACCTGCAATCCGAAATCGGGGCTCGCGAGCAGCCAGATCCTCAATATGAACTGCTTTACGGCACCGGCGATCGGCCAGCAGGGCGGCCAGAACTTCCCGTTCATGAGCAACGCCAAGTACGTGGAAAACGATCTGGCGCTCTACAAGACGTTCAACATTCACGAGCAGCAGAACATCCAGTTCCGCATCTCGGCGTTCAACTGGCTGAACCATCCGCTGCCGGAAATCAGCAGCGGCAACCAGATCTCGCCGTACTACACCGTCGACTATGTCACCCACGCCATCACACCGCTCTATTCGCACAACTCCACCAGCCCCGGAATACTGGACCAAAAAGCCGGTACTCCGACCCAGAGGATCATGGAGCTTAACATCAAGTACAACTTCTAGCTCAACTCCATCCCAACCAGGAAGGTGGCCGTTCGCGGCCACCTTCTTTTTCTGGTGCGCGCTTCGGATCGCCGCAATCTCCCGCACGCCGCCCAGCGACGCGCGATTCTCCGTGACATCCAGCGCCGGCAGGATCGATACTGAATGAGCGTGATGAAGCAGTTGCAGCGCAGAGCGGCCGTACTTCTCCTGCCCGCGGCAATGTTTGTCTCGGCGGTGTCCGCGCAGTCGCAAGCCGGCGGCAAGCGCGACGTGGGCGCTATCCTTGAGGCGCACTACAACGCCGCCGAGCATTTCCGGGCCGAAGGCAGGCTGCCGCAGGCTGCCGCCGAGTACCGGCTGTTTCTGGCGGACGCTCTTACCGAGTTTGCACTGGGCGAGACCCGCGTGGGGAATTTCGCCAAGGCGGCTCCGTATTTCGACGAAGCGCTCGCTCTGGAACCTAATTCGCCCCAGGTGCGGCTGGACTACGCGCGGGCTGCCATGGATTTTGGCGATGTGGATCACGCGCGGACCCTGGCGAAGCAGTTGATAGTCGAAGAAGCCGGCAATCCCCAGGGGCTGGCGGCGGCCCACGAGGTTCTGGGCCGAACCCTGCTCAGAATGAACCGGGATCAGGAGGCCAGGACCGAACTGGAAGCCGCCATGGCGCTGAACCCCGACTTTCCCGACGCCTACAACCTGGCAATTGCGTGCCTGGACATGGACGACGACAAGTGCGCGGAGCGGCTGTTCAGCTCCCTCGAAGCCACCTACGGCGACACGCCGCAAATCCACATGGAATTCGGCCGGGCCTGGGGGGAATCGGATTTCCAACCCCGCGCCGAAGTGGAATTCAGGAAAGTTCTCGCGGAGGATCCAAACTTTCCCGAGGCCCATTACTGCCTGGCGGCGACGTATCTCGAGGAAAATGTCCCCTCCAAAGTGCCGCTGGCCGAGAAAGAGCTGCAGGAGGAGCTGAAGATCACGCCCAACGACTTCCTGACGTATGCTGCGCTGGGCAAACTGGCCGTGTCGGCGCGGAATTATCCCGCCGCCGCCAAATATTTGACGCGCGCCATCGAACTGAATCCCAAAAGTCCGGACGCGTGGCTCTACCTGGGGCAGATGCAGTACAACCAGCAGCAGTGGGCGCCAGCGGAGAAGTCGCTGCGGCAGGCCATCCAGCTCACGACCGATCCCTCCCGCAATCATTACCAGATTCAGAAGGGCTATTACCTGCTGGGCCGAATCCTGATGCGGGAGGGCCAGCAGCAGGCCGCGGCCGCGCAGATGCACATCGCGCAGGGTTACATGCAGAACGACCTCTCGCGGGATAAGAACCGGCTGACCGGAATGCAGGGCCAGGGACAGGCGGGAATGGGAGGGCCCCAGACCACGCTCGCCCTGAAGGACACGACGGTCAACGCCAAACCGGCGGATATGGAGCGGCTGGCCGCATTTCAGAAGCAGATGGCGCCGGCCATCGCCGACAGCTACAACAATCTCGGTGCAATTGCGGCATCCAGCAACGATTTCTCGGCCGCCACGTCGTGGTTTCAGAGCGCCGCGGAATGGAATCCCGCGATGCCGGGGCTGAATTACAACTGGGGACGCGCCGCGTTTGCCGCAGCGCGATTTGGCGACGCCGTGATGCCTCTCTCAGCGTACGTGCGCGACCACCCCGACGATACGCACATGCGGGAAGCTCTGGGCATCAGCTATTGCATGAGCCGGAACTACGCGGGCTGTGCCGCCACGCTGCAGCCGATGGCCGGGCAGCTGGAGTCCAATCCGCAGGCAGGGTTGCTGTATGCCGATGCTTTGGTGAGGACGGGCCAGGCTGCGGCGGGAATCCAGCGGCTGGCTGCGCTCGAGAAAGCACACCCTGACTACGGCGCCATCCATCTGGAACTGGGCGAGGCCTATCTGGCCGCGAACAAAACCGGCGCCGCCATTGCGGAGCTCGAATCGGCAGTTCATCTTGAACCGCGCGATCCCCGGTGCCATCGCGAACTGGCGCGAGCTTATCAGGCCGCCGGGCGCGCGGCGGATGCGGACCGGGAAACACACGTCTGGCAGTCCCTCCAGAACGGGGCTTCGGCTGGGGCAGGAGAAGCCAGCGTTCCACCGGCCGGCTCGAGCATGCCTCCCAGCCCGAACTGATGCTTCAGGCAGGCCCGAAAATCCCAACCGGTAACAGCGACTGGGGAATTGCCGTATTCTGGCTATAGATCATGGATTTCGAGCAACTGCGGACCTTTCTGGAGGTCAGCCGCCTCAAGAGCTTCTCGCGGGCGGCGCAAAAGCTGCTGCGCACGCAGCCGGCGGTTTCCGCGCAGATACGCTCGCTGGAACAGGAAATCGGGGCGCGCCTTTTCGACCGGGACGGCGGCAAAGTCACCTACACTGCCGCCGGCCGGCTTTTTGAGCCTTTTGCCGAATACTGCATGGAGCGCCAGCGGCATATTCTGCTGGCGATCGCGGAGCAGGAACGCTCGCCGCGCGGGGAACTCAGCATCAGCGCCAATGAGGCGACCCATTTGTACGTGCTGCCGCAGGTCTTCGCGCAATTCCGGCGCCAGTATCCGCGCGTGATGCTGAACGTCGTGCGCGCGGAGCGGCTGAGGACGCTGGAAAGCGTCGCCAATCGCGAGGTGGATTTCGGGGTGGTTTCGCTGCCGGTGAGCGACGGGCGGCTGACGGTGGAAACCATCCATAGGGACGAACTCGCGGTGGTGGTGCCGAAAGGGCATTCGCTGGCGGGGCGCGGCACGGTGAGGATACAGGAGGCGGCGAAGTTCCCGCTGCTGTTGCCGGCGCACGGTCGCCGCCGCGAGCAGCTCGACGAGTTTTTCCGCGTGAACGAGATCAGGCCGCGGATCGCGATGGAAGTCGAATCGAGCGAGATGCTCAAGCGGTACGTCAGCGTCGGCCTCGGCCTCGGGTTCCTGCCGCGCACTAATGTTGCGGAAGAAGAGCGGGCGGGCTCGCTCATCGTGCTGTCGCTCGAAGGGGTACGCCTCGCCCGGAACCTGGCTCTGATCTTCCGCAAGGACCGGCAGCTCTCGCGGGCGGCGCAGGAGTTTCTGGGGATTGCCACGCAGCCGTACCGCGGGCGGGGCGGGGAATCACGAAGCTCCCGCGACGGCCGTACCGTATGATGAAAGCGGCGTAAATTCGCAAATTCAGCCCCCCCGCAACCCGCTGGCCTGTGATAACTTTCATCGGGGTGGACTTCTGCGGGAGCGTGAATGCCCAGGTCTTCGCCGCACGCAGCAGATACCGGAAGGAGCACAGACATTGGCAAAGAGCATGGTTCCGCGGCGCCTCTTTTTCACCAAGGGCGTCGGGAAACACAAAGAGAGACTGACTTCATTTGAGCTGGCGCTGCGCGATGCCGGCATTGCCGCACAGAACCTGGTGCGGGTTTCCTCCATCTTTCCCCCTCAGGCGAAGCTGATCGCTCGCAAGGAGGGGCTGAAATACCTGAGTCCGGGCGAGGTGGTCTTTGCGGTTGTGGCGGAAAATTCCACGCGTGAGCCGCACCGTCTGGTGGCTTCCAGTATCGGCGTGGCCATTCCGACTGACCGCAACACCTACGGGTATCTGAGCGAGCACCATAGTTTCGGCGAAACCGAGGAGCAGGCCGGCGAGTACGCGGAAGAACTGGCGGCGGAGATGCTGGCCACCACCCTGGATGTGGACTTCGATTCCGACAAGAGCTGGGACGAGAAGAAGGAAATCTACCGCATCTCTAACAAAATCGTGCGCACGGCGAACGTCACACAGTCGGCGATCGGGGACAAGCGCGGCTTGTGGACGACCACGATCGCGGCAGCGATACTGATTTTCGAGTAGGCGGTATCCGTAATCAGTGCGGCGTGGGCGAAGGGGCCTGCGCCGTTCGCGCATTGCACGAAGCGAGCAACAAACCAAGGCAGGAATAATGGCGTCGGAGACGACATTTCGCGTTGGCCTTGTCCAGATGTGCTGCGGGCCGGACCCCGACGCCAATCTGGAGAAGGCGGCGGACCGGGTGCGCGAGGCGGCGCGCCTGGGCGCGGAGGTTGTGTGCCTGCCGGAGCTTTTTCGCGCTCAGTACTTCTGCCAGCGCGAGGATATCGCGCTTTTCGATCTGGCCGAGGCGATTCCCGGCCCGAGCACAGAGATGCTGGGTGTTGTGGCGCGCGAGTGCGGCGTGGTGGTGGTGGCTTCGCTGTTCGAGCGGCGCGCGCCGGGGCTGTACCACAACACCGCCGCGATTCTGGAGCGCGACGGCCGCGTGGCCGGCCTGTACCGCAAAATGCACATTCCAGACGATCCCCTCTATTACGAGAAGTTTTACTTCACGCCAGGGGATCTGGGTTTCCGCGCGTTCGACACGTCGGCGGGCAAAATCGGCACGCTGATCTGCTGGGACCAGTGGTATCCGGAAGGCGCGCGCATCATCGCGCTGCAGGGCGCGAACGTGCTGTTCTATCCGACCGCCATCGGCTGGCATCCGCACGAAAAAGAGGAGTTCGGCGCGGCTCAGTATGAAGCTTGGCAGACGATCCAGCGCGCTCACGCCATCGCCAACGGCGTCTACGTTGCCGGAGTCAATCGCATCGGGCACGAGCACGGCGACGTGCGGGGCAACCGCGCGGAGGGCCCTGGCCTGGAGTTCTGGGGAGGGTCCTTTCTGGCTGATCCGTTTGGCCGAGTTATCGCGAAAGCCTCGCACGACCGCGAAGAAATCCTGACAGGCGAGATCGACCTGAAAAAGATCGAAGACACGCGCCGCAACTGGCCGTTCCTGCGCGATCGGCGCATCGATGCCTACGCGCCAATCGTCAACCGTTTTCTGGATGACGAGGTGCAATGAGAGAGACGCACGCGACGGAATCGGCGGGCACCCCGCGCGATCTTGGCTATCGCATGCCGGCCGAATGGGAACCGCATGCCGCCACCTGGCTGGCGTGGCCCCACAACCCAACAGACTGGCCGGGCAAGCTCCTGCCCATCCCGTGGGTTTACGCGGAGATTGTGCGACACCTGACCCGCGAGGAACAGGTGCACATTCTGGTGAACACGGCGGTAGCCGGGAAGCGGGCGGAAGGCGTGCTGCGGCGGGTGGGCGCCAAGCTTTCCCGCGTGCATTTCCATGTGTGGAAGACTGATCGCGTATGGACCCGGGATTCGGGCCCGATCTTCGTCAAGAAGGAGGCGCTGGGCTCGAACAAAGCCTCCATCGCGGTGACCAACTGGAAATTCAACGCGTGGGCGAAGTATCCGGATTGGCACCACGACGATCAGATTCCGGGCCGCGTGGCGGAACTACTGCACCTGGAGCAGTGGATGCCCTGGGTCGAGACGCCGACCGGGTCGCAGCGCGTGGTGCTCGAGGGTGGATCGATTGACGTGAACGGCCAGGGCACGCTGATCACGACGGAGGAGTGCCTGCTGAGCAAAGTGCAGGCCCGCAATCCGGGCATCGGTCGCGTGCAGATGGAGCGGGTTTTCCGCGATTATCTGGGCATCGAGCAGGTGTTGTGGCTCAACCGCGGGATCGCTGGAGACGATACCCACGGGCACGTGGACGACATCGCGCGCTTCGTGGGGCCCAACACGATCGTCGCCGCCGTGGAGCGCAATCGCGAGGATGAGAATTATCTGCCGCTCCAGGAGAATCTCGATCGCCTGAAGTCCGCTCGCAATCTCGAAGGCAAGCCATTCCGGGTACTTGAGCTGCCGATGCCGGAACCGGTGGTGTTCGACAAGCAGCGGCTGCCGGCCAGCTACGCCAACTTTTACATTGCCAACGGGCGCGTTCTCGTGCCAACCTTAAATCACTCCGTCGATCGCAAGGCGCTCAACGTTCTCGCGGATGCGTTTCCTTCGCGCGAAGTGGTGGGCATTTACTGCGGAGACCTGATCTGGGGGCTGGGGGCGATTCACTGCATGACTCAGCAGCAGCCGGAGGCGGAGTCCTGATGCCCAACAATCTCGAATGGCTGGAAGACTGGTACCAGCGCCAGTGCGACGGCGCGTGGGAGCACAATGAAGGGATACATCTGGAGAGCCTGCGGCGGCAGGGGTGGCATCTGACGATCAGCCTCGAGGGCACCTCCGCGCAGGATGCAGCGCCGAATCGCATGAACTTCGATTCCAGCGGGGGGGAGTGGATCGACTGCACGCTCAGGGAACGGCGCTTTGAGGGCAAGGGCGATCCTCGCCGCCTCGAGCAGATCATCGGCGTCTTCCGCAAGTGGGTCGAGGGGCCGGCGTAGAAACAGCCGGAACGCATGGCACAAGCCGACGAAATCCTGATGGGCGAGGCACTCGCGGAGGCGCGAGCGGCTGGCGAAGCGGGCGAAGTCCCAATCGGCGCAGTTGCGGTAATGGGCGGGGAAATCGCGGCGCGGGGGCAGAATCGGGTGCTGCGCGACTGCGATCCCACGGCGCATGCGGAGATGGTTGCATTGCGTGCTGCTGCCCAGGATGTGGGCAACTATAGGCTTACGGATTGCGAGCTGTACGTGACGCTGGAGCCTTGCGCGATGTGCGCCGGAGCCATGATTCACGCGCGTCTGGGACGGCTGGTGTACGCCGCGGCGGATCCTAAGGCGGGCGCGGCCGGTTCTGTCCTTGAAGTGCTGAATCATCCTCGGCTCAACCACATCATGGCGGTCACGGCGGGCATTCTGGCCGACGAGTCCGCGGACCTGCTGCGCGCCTTCTTCCGCGAGCGGCGATAAGAAGGTGGGCGCGATCCAATACACTGGGAGCAGATGCCTCCTCCCGTAAAGATGTTCGTCATCGATATTGACGGCACGCTGCTGCCCTCAGCCGGGACGCGCATCAGCAGCCGCAATATCCGCGCGCTGCGCGAAGCCGAGGCCGCGGGCCTGGAAATCGCGATCGCCACGGGCCGCCGCCAGGCGTATGCCGCCCCGCTGATGGCGCCGGTGGAGCTGAAGCCGGAGACGGTGATGATCACCTCCAATGGCTCGGTCACGCGGACGCTGGGCGGCGCTGCGATCGACCGCTTCACGCTGCCGGCAGAAACCGCGCGAGCTCTTTGCCCCGCTCTGCGGCCGCTGGGCAGCACAGTCTTCACCTTCGATCGCGAAGGTTCCGGGGAGATGGTGCTCGAATGCATCGAGCGGCTGCACCCGCGGATGGCCCTTTGGGTTGAGGCAAACCGCGATTCCATTCGCGAAGTTCGCCCGCTGGAACGAGCCTTCGATTCCGGCGAGGAACCCGTTCAGGGAATGGTCTGCGGTACGGTGGCGGAGATGCGCAGAGCAGAGGAGTGGCTTGCCGCGAGCGGTCTGGCGCCGCGCATCGCAGTGCATCGTACCGAGTATGAGGCGCGCGACCTGACCATCCTCGACATTCTGCCGCCCGGCTGTTCCAAGGGAGCGGCGCTGCGGCGGCTGGCCCGCCAGCGCGGGATCGCGCGCGAGGAAATTGTGGCCATGGGCGACAACTGGAACGATCTGGAGATGCTGGAGTCCGCGGGCCGGGCGATCGTGATGGCCAATGGCGCTCCCGACCTGGTGATCGAGGCGCGGCGGCGTGGATGGGCCGTAGCGGCCTCCAATGACGAGGACGGAGTAGGCCAGATTCTGGAGAGCGTTCTGGCCGGGTTCCGCGTCTCAGGAATGGTAGAGTAGAGGTCAATGCTGCGGCAATGGTGCAAAATCTGGTCTCGAGCGCTGGTTCTCGTGTGCTTGGCCGCCGCTGCTCACGCCGCGGAGCGCGTTACCCTGAAGAACGGATTCGACCTCATCTGCGACCGCCGTGTGCCGGAGGCGGGTAGAGTCCGCCTGTATCTGGATGCTTCCGGCGATAACTATATGGATGTGGAGGCGTCGGAGATCGCCTCCATCGAGACAATCCAACCGCCTTCCGCCGAAAAGCAGAACCCGGCGGCGAGGGGCACGCAACCTTCGCCGGAAAGGCTCTCCGAGAAAGATCTGCGCCCCATGCTGGCGCAGGCCAGCGCTGCTTACGATATAGATGCCGACCTGCTGGCCAGCGTAGTCCGGGAGGAAAGCGACGGCCGAGCGCGGGCCGTGAGCCGAGCGGGGGCGAGAGGTCTGATGCAGCTTATGCCGGGCACCGCCGCGGAAATGGGCGTCTCCAACAGCTTTGCTCCAGTACAGAACATCGATGGCGGGACAGCGTATTTGAATGAACTGCTGATCCGGTACCACGACGACCTGCCGTTGGCGCTGGCCGCATACAACGCGGGGCCGGCAGCGGTGGAGCGCTGGCACGGCATCCCTCCGTATCCCGAGACTCGGGCCTACGTGGAGCGGGTAATCCACGAGTACAACCGCCGCTACGAATTGCGCCACCGCCAGCGCCAGATGGCCCGCCTGAGGGCTGACGCCGCGCCGCGGCGGGCGTCCCGCTAATCCGTGCAATCCCTCCCGGAGCCTCGATGACACTGCACAAGAAGCGGATCCTGTGGCTGGCTGCGTTCGCCGTTGTGGCTGCGCCGCTGTGGTTCCTGCTGCACCGCATTCAGTTCAGGTGGGCGGTGGTTGCCGAGCAGCTTCGTCTGGCCGACTGGCTTATGATCGTCGCCGGCCTGGCCTGCATCTACGCGGGGTACGTTTTCCGCGGCTACCGATGGGTCCGGCTCATGCGGCACAAGGAAAAGCTGCCGCCCTTCTCGCTGGTCGGCATGCAGGTGATGGGCTTTACTGCGGTTGCGCTCATTGGCCGCGTCGCCGATTTGTCCCGCCCCTATCTGGTCTCCAAAAAGACCGGCCAGCCACTGACCTCACAGGTCGCCGTCTATGTTGTGGAACGCCTCTTCGACGCGGGTTCGATGGCTCTGATCGCGTTTTCCGTGATCGCGCTGTCGTCGGCTTCCGCGGTGCCGCACCATGTCAGGAGGGCCGCATTTCTTGGGCTGGATCTAACCGTCGCAGGAGCGCTTTTCCTCGTTGCGGTGCGCCTGGCGGGCGACAAGGTCGCCCGGATGCTGGGACGCGCTTTCGGCTCGATCTCCGCCAGGGCGGGCGTCGCCGTCGAGAAGAAGATCGAGACGTTTCATTCCGGACTGGACACGATCCGCACCTTCTCCGATTTTGCGATCGTTCTCGCGCTGTCGCTGGCGATGTGGGTGCTGATCGCGCTCGCGTACCTCTTCACATTGCACGCTTTCGTCGCCAGTCAGCCGCTGGCGACCGCGACACCGGCTCGCGCAGTTATTCTCATGATCGCCAGTGGCGTTGTCAGCGCGCTGCAATTGCCCATCCTCGGTTGGTTTACACAGATTGCCGGTGTTGCGGCGACCATTGTTGGGCTCTTCGGTGCGAAGCCGGAGGCTTCGCTGGGTTGCGCCGCCGCGCTGCTGCTGGTCACCTTCGTCGGCATTGTTCCTGTCGGCCTGGTGTGGGCGCGCATCGACCGTGTCTCCCTGATGAAGGTGGCCGAAGAGAGCGAGCACGCCGGGGAGGAACTCGCGCACCGCCACGTCCCGGAAGAGCCCGCGCGCCAGGTGTGAACTACATTCGTTTCCGCACCATCCGCCGTGTGGTGTCGGTCGCGACCCCGTAGACGGCGTGGGTTACCCACTCGCTGATGCGCTCCTGGGTGGGTTGCCGATTCGGCTCCGCGCTGAGATCCATTTTCGGCAGCAGCCATTCGTGCGTAATGCGGTTTAGCGTGACGCCGAAAGCCGCCCCGCGCCACGCTGCGAGCGAGGGCTCGAACTCAACGAGAGCTCCATAGGCGGCGCCAGCCAGCGCCCCAAAAAGGAAATGGATGGTCTTGTGCGCCACCTGGCGCTCGGCGCCCTCGAGTCTGCGATTCGTCATCTGCTCAGCCCAGGCTACCGGAGGGGGCGTGCGGCCATCGGTACGCGGGGGAAAAAACTGCTCGGCCGCCATTTTAGAGCAAAACTATGATTGCTGTAGACCATAGCCGCAGTGTCGGAACCAGGCGGCTGCGTTTTCGGCGGTGATGGTTTTGAGCGCCTGGGTCACGGCCTGGTCCAGCGCTTCTGCGGTTCGAGCCTTGGCCGAGCGCAGG